>CAZJGK010000034.1:0-23158 GCA_964545545.1 uncultured Fibrobacteraceae bacterium
TGCAGCTGAAGCCAACGTTATACAAAAGCCAAATAGCTACTGACCGGGGAGGTACGGCATGATCTTATCCCAAATGGTAATCGCGGCCCTTTTGGTTTCATCCCAGGCCACCTTTCCGCCAGTATGGGATGACGCAACTTATCTTGCGCTCAAATACTCGAACACCCTTGAGGCCAACGAGTCCGTAGTTTCGCAGATTTCGCAAGACCTCGCCTTGATTGAGTCCTCCTTTCCTGAGTTCTATATCGAATATATGGATCCATTTCTAGAGTGGGAGCCTGGTCAGATAAAATGCACTTTGACTGACGAAGGTTGGCTTGAGTATAAGGCCGGGGGACTAGCCGATTTTCGGGCGGCCAAGGGACAATTTTTGCTGATAACTTTTGAGGAAGACCCCACAAATCAAACCCTTTTTATGGCTAGCCCATCCCCTTATCATTCTGCCCTTTTAGCTCAGGAATTCCAGTCACTGGCCGGGGTGGCCGCTTGTTGGGCCTTAGGGAATGGCGGTGACGGAAACACCATTGAAGTGCTTGAATTGGGGTCGGAATCCAGATACTTGTATAGATGGGCCTGGGGTGACTGTTATTGTGGCTGTGAGCATAAGCATTTTCGGGAGTTCACAATCTCTGGTGAGACCGTGAGCATGACTGCAGAATGGGGTGACTTGGTCCCCAACGAGACAACCTCATGGGGTAAAATTAAGGCGATTTTCAGATAGCTATTGCCTTGCCTTTCGGTCGCTTGCATCTGTCGGCCCGACTCCTCAGGCCCTTGCGTACGCCGATGAAGCCAACGTTATGAGTTAAATCCCACGGAGACCGACAATGAACGACAAGAAATTTGATCCCGGAAAATTGCAGAAGCTGAATAATCCCGCGAGGCTGCAGGACATTCCTCCTGATTATGTTTGGGGTAAGTTGAACCTGGAAAAATCCGACGTGCTGGTGGAAATAGGCGCGGGAACCGCATTTTTCAGCATCGCCTTCCTCCAGAAAGCCAAACCTTCGAAAATCTATGCCTGTGATTCGTCAGAGGTGATGATCAACTGGATGAAGGAAAATGTTGCGCCCAAGTTTCCCGAAATAATTCCAGTAAAAAATGAGGAACAATCTGTTCCGCTTGACGGGGGAATCGCGGACCTGGTGTTCATGATCAACCTGCATCATGAATTGGACAATCCGCCCCGGATGCTTGGGGAAGCGTACAGAATATTGAAGCCCGGCGGCAATATTTTCATTGTGGACTGGAATCAGGAATATGTGGGCGAGGGGCCCCCCGTCCGAATCAGATGTTTGCCCGAGCAGGTCAAGAAACAGCTGGTGAAGGCCGGGTTTGACCCGGTGACCGTTTATGGTGAATTACCAAAGCATTTTCTGTTGGTCGGGGAAAAAGGCCACCAACGCACCTGACGGGGCCGATTCCGCCGACGCCGGTCGGCCGTACCCCCTCAGTCCCTGGTCACCTTGTAGCAGATGACCTCCATGGGCTCCGCCTCACCTTCGTCGTCCTCGGCCCCCGCGCCGCCGCCGCCCTGGAGAGAGCGCACGGCTTCATAAAAACCGGTTACCTGGACGGCATAGTCACCCCGCCACAGCACGACATCCTCGGTGCCGTCGCCCGGACAGCGGGCCGCCACCTGCTTGATGAAATGGCCGTCGGCGTCGAAGACATCCCAGGTGAACAACACGCCCTCGGGCTGGTCCACGCCCCCGCGGCTGCACTCGACCCAGAGGTTGCCGTCGGGGCCGACGCGCAGGGCCGTGATGTCCGGCTCGGTCTTGCTGACTTCCCACTTGGCGCCGGGCAGGCGCGCAAGCTGGGTCTCCAACCTGGCCTCGATCCGGTCGATCTCCTTCTGCTCGCGGGGCTGGTGCTCGTACGTCCTGGTGATGACGCGGTCAGGCGTGCCGTCGGGCTTGTAGACGTTGATCCGATACTGGTTGCGCGCCGACGCCACATAGACCCGGCCGTCGGGTCCCACGAGCGTGTGCCGAAACTCGAAGCTCCCGCGCTCGTCCTCGATCCACTCGAATTTTCCGAAGTCCATCTTGGTGAGGTGGGACTCGTAGCGGACCAACTCGTTGCCCTTCATGTCGAAAGCGGCCGCGAATTGCGTCTGGTTGCGGTGCGTCTGGTCGGGCTGCGTGGTTTCCTGACCCATGACGACTATGTTCTTTCCCTGCAGGAAGGCGTCGTACATGGTGAAGAAACCGCCCTCGGTCTTCTCCTTGTTCACTTCCCAATTGCCCCGGGGTGTGTCGTCCTTGTCCACCATGACAATCCGGCCGGGAAAGATCTGGGCGATGCCCAAAGAGCCGTCGGGCATGAACAGGATCTTCGCCGGGAAGCGAACCTCGCCCGGGCCGTCTCCCTCGCGGCTGAGGGTGCCCAGGCGCTCGCCGGTCATGTCATAGACGACCACTTCGGCCAGGCGCGTGTCCAGCAGGTAGAGGTTGCCCTCGTCGCCGAACACCGCGTCGGTGATGAGCCCGAAGAAGTCCTCGCCATCTTCGCCTCCCACCCGCCAGATCTCATTCATCTGCACATCGCGTCGTCCCTGGGCCGGCTCGGCGCCGTTCTCCACCCACAGGACGCCGTCCTTCATGACCTCGGCGCCCGAGGCCCAGCCCGGGCCGACCATCGCCGCTCCCAGGACGCACACCAACAGCACTTTCCAAACCTTCATGGTCGGTTCCTTTCTTTGCGCCGCCGTTCGGCGGCCGCAGCGGACAGCATCATTGAAGCGTCTTTCCGGCATGGCAATGTGTTGGTCTACCCCGAAAGTGCGGGCGATATTCGTGGCCCCCAAGCCCCGGACCATCCATTATCTGTTTCCTACGCTGGATCGCAAGTGAGGGTTTCCCATCCGCGTCGGCGCCAATCCACGCGGGGAAACCTGTCCGGAGAAGCGGGGCAACCCCTGAAACCGGCGTAAAGATGGACAAAGCATTTTCCGGGAGGAAACAACATGATGAAGACCGTACTATGCGCCGTCACGCTGTGTCTGCTCTGGTCATTTCCGGCCGCGGCCCAGCAGCAGGGCTTCCAGAGCGAATTGATTGATAAATTGGCCGGGGACTGGGTCATGACGGGCACCATCGGCGGCAGTGATACCGTGCACGATCTGAGCGCCGCCTGGGTACTCGACCATCAGTACCTGCGCTTTCATGAAGTGGCCCGGGAACAAGAACCGGACGGCACCCCGTTGTATGAGGCCATTGTCTTCATCGGCTGGGATCAGCCCTCGAGTCGGTACTCATGTCTTTGGCTGGATTCTACGGGTGGCGGCGGACTTTCCGCCCAAGGAATCGGTCACGCGAAGCCAAGCGGGGATGATCTTCCCTTCATTTTCGACACGGGCGAAGACGGCATCATTCATAACACCTTCGCCTATGACCGGGCCGCCGACATCTGGCGGTGGCGTATCGACGTCGAAAGAGGCGGGAAAAGCAAGCCGTTCGCCCGGGTTGAGCTGACAAGGAAACAGCATTGAGCCCGCTCGTTGAATCAACCCTGCGGCGGAACCTTGAACACCCACTCGGGGTGCCGTTCGCTGTTGCCGTCGTGGATCCCGGTCAGGGTCTGCCGCAGCTTTGACGTCAGCGGGCCCTCGTTGCCGTCGCCGATGGTGTGGTCGGTGCCCTGGTAATGAATCACGCCCACGGGCGTGACGACCGCCGCCGTGCCGCAGGCAAACACTTCCTTCAGCTTGCCGCTGTGGGCGTCCGCCATGATTTGCGCGATGGCAGGGTGCTCTTCCACCCAGTTGAGGCCGAAATCACCCAGCAGGGTGCCCACCGAGGCGCGGGTCACCCCGTGCAGGATGGTGTCCACGGCCGGAGCGGTGACGACCTTGTCCTCGTACACGAACATGATGTTCATGGCGCCCATTTCCTCGACATACTTCATCTCGCGGGCGTCCAGCCAGATGATGTTGTCGTAGCCGGCCCCCTGGGCCAGCTTGATGGGCAGCAGGGACGCCGCGTAGTTGCCGCCGGTCTTTGCCGAGCCGGTGCCGCCCGGCGCCGAGCGCACGTACTTTTCCTCGACCTTGAGCCGCAGGGGGCTGATGCCGTGGGCGAAATACGAGCCCACCGGCCCGATGATGATGAAGAAGATGTAATCGGTGCTGGCTTTGACGCCCAGACCGACCTGGTTGGAAATCATGGTGGGCCGGATGTACAGCGCGTTGGGGCTCTGGGGCACCCAGTCGCGGTCCAGATCGATCAACTTGTTCAGCGCCTGCATGAACAGATCGGGATCGACCTTGGGCATGCACATGCGTTCACACGAAAGACTGAACCGCCGGATATTGCGGTCGGGCCGGAACATGTGCACTTCACCGGTCTTGCTGTTCTGGTACGCCTTCATGCCCTCGAAAATTTCCTGGCCGTAGTGCAGAACCTTGGCGGCCGGATCGAGGGAAAACGGCCCATAGGGCACGATGCGGGGTTCGCGCCACTGCCCGTTGTTGTAATCCATGATGAACATGTGCGGAGTGAATGTGGCGCCGAAGCCGAAATTTTCGGTCGGCACGGTGGCGGGGTTGGGATTCCTGGTGACTGTGATGTTCATCCCGTCCTCCTCCTGGGCCCGCGCCGGGACCCGCAAAACCGGTGTGAAACCGCCTGCAATAGCGCAGTTTGTCTGGGGAAAACTTGGTCATTGAAACGCCGGAAAGCAAGCCGATCCAGGATGGCAAAAGAGGCCCGGGCTGTTCTTTCGCCCAAAAGAACAGCCCGGGTTAAGAAGGTGGTGGTGCCGTGTTCGCCCTGCCGGCACCGCCACCGGGGAATCCGGCCCCTCGCTCAATCGGCCGGATCTGGGAGGTGTCTGCCCCCTTACAAGCAAATAGAGTGCCTGCGCACTGTCCCGCTTGTTATCCGGTTGTCCGACAACACGTTCCGGCGCGCGTGCTCCCCGAGTATCTCCAGGAACCAACAAAATCTGTCCCGGAATTGTGTGTCATATCTTCCCACAGGTGACACATCATGAGACAGACGGCCGGCTTCGGCGCCAGGTCGTTTTTCACTGATGCTCCGTCTACTTAACGAGGGTAACGGCTTGCTCTTGCCGCACCGCCTGGCCGCCCGAATGCACGGTCATCCGCACACGATAAACCCCGGAGGCCACGGGGCGCCCGCCGGCATCGACACCGCTCCAGATCACGGCATGGGAACCGGCCCCGTAATCCCGCGGGGGAAATGTTTTCACCCTGAAGCCGCGGGCATCATAGATTTCCAGCGTCACGACGCCCTCGTTCTCCAGGGCAAACCGCAGCTCGGTGCGCGGGTTGAACGGGTTGGGGACGTTGGGCAGCAACCGGGCGCCCGCCTGGCTCGCAGGCAGATCGGGCACCGGGGTCAAGGGATCGAACACCGTGAAATCCGCCACCCGCGGGCAGTGATCGCTGGCGTTGGTGGTGTCGTCCTGCAGCAATCCATAAGTCGCCAGGTGTTCGGGTGTCATGGACCGGGTCTCAAGGATGTAGTTGTTATGCACATCCAGCGCGCTGTCGGTATACAGGATCCAGTCCATCATGCCCGGATAATACGATCCGTTGTCGTTGCGCCAGGTGTAGCCGGCCCGCGCATCCGGTTGCCGGGAATGAACGATCGCAAACGGCGCCCCGCCCCAATCCGGGGCCATGTCGGCACCGTAAGTGCTCTGGTTGACGATGTCGCCGGTCAGGATGGTTGTCAGCTGCTGGTCCCAGCCCACCAGGTTCAGATCCCCGGCCAACAGGAAGGGCGTTCCCTCGGGCAGATCGAGCAGGCCGCCGGCCGTCTTGGCGTCGCGCAAGAACCCGATGATGGAATCGGCCTCCTTTTGCCGGTCCGCATCGGCCGTGCAACACCTCCAGTGGCAGGCGATCAGCAGCAGATTCTTGTCCTGGCTCGGCAGATCCAGCAGGACTCCGGTGTCACGATAGCCCGGGTTGATCTCCCAGCTCTGTAGAATGGGAAAACGACTGCAAATGACATTGCCGCCGTCGATGCCCACGGCATACCAGGTTTCTCCGCTTCCGCTGGGCAGGTGCTGCTCGATCTTGGTCTTCACCTGGGCCGCGGTGTGGTTCCAGACCTCGCACACGATGAGCATGTCCGGATCCATGGCCTTGAGCATGCGGTCCTGGGCCGCCTCGGCCGCACCGCCGGCAAACAAGCCGTCATTCTGGATATTCCACGTGGCCAGCCGGAATTGGGCCGGATCGTCGCGCCCCAAAGGAATCGTGGGAATGGGCAATGAGCCCGGCGCAAATGTGTAGGTGATACTGCCGCTGTTGGGGCAAAGATCGCCCCCGCCGGCGGCATCGCGCAGAATAAAGCGCACGGTGTCGCCGCTGAACAGGCTTTGGCCGTTCGCCGGGACCGCATCGCGGGCGAAGGCGACTTCGAACTGGGTGCTGCTGACCGTAGGCCCCATCATCAAACCCACGGCATGCTGCAACACCGTCGCCGTCCCGCCCTTGGTGAAGGTGCCGTCTTGGTTGCCAAACTCCCACATCAACTCGGCCCCGATCCCGCCATAGGACAGGCCGGTGCTTGCGTTCATGTCCGTGTCCAGATACAGCCGCATCTGTTGTTGCTCGTCGGGTTGGACATCCGCTCCGGTCTCGAATCGGATGTACAAATAGTCCTGATCATTGGCGACCCAGACACCGCCGAAATCGATGCCCGAGGAGCCGGCGTCCCCGCTTCCGTCGGTGAATGCGGGGCTCAAGGCCGTCCAGTCCTCGAAGAAGCCATCAAGCTGAATCGGTGCCAAATCAGCCACCGCGGGGGCCGCCACCACCAGCCACAGAGCAAGGGCGATCGATATGTTGCGCATGAAAACAGGCCTTTCTGCAAAAACCAAGCTGTCGAGACATAAAATTATAGCGCACAATGGTTAAATATTAAAGATTTCCTTTGGTTTCAAATTTTCTTTGGTTTTGAGACAGTATGCTAAAGTGGCCCTGAATAGTTCGCCGCTGCGCACCACCCGGACTATCGGGATTCAAGGAGTTCCATGAATAAATTGCCCCCATCCCGCGAACGTCTGCCGCGCAATGTATTGGTCACCACCCTGACCTCGTTTTTCACGGATATTTCCTCGGAAATGCTGATCAACCTGCTGCCCCTCTTTCTGGCCAACGTGCTCGGTGCGCGCACGGCCTTCATCGGCTTGATAGAAGGCACCGCGGAAACCACGGCCAGCTTGGTAAAAGTGGCCTCGGGTCATCTCTCCGACCGGTTGGGCAAACGCAAATCACTGGCCGTGCTTGGATATGGAATTTCGGCGCTGGCCAAGCCGTTCTTGTATTTCGCTCATACCTGGGGCGGGGTCTTCGGTGTGCGTTTTGCCGATCGGGTAGGGAAGGGCGTGCGCACCGCGCCGCGCGACGCTTTGATAGCAGGCAGTGTTGGCGAGAAACACCGGGGCGGGGCTTTCGGTCTGCACCGAGCCGGCGATACAGCAGGGGCATTCACCGGGGTGGCGATCGCCGCCGGGATCATTTGGGCGACCCAAAGGAGCGCGGCCCAATTAACCCAGCACACTTTCCGTCTGGTCGTTCTGGCCAGCATCATCCCGGCCGTGCTGGCTGTCATGATCCTGGCCTTCGGCGCCGAAGAACTTCCGGACACCAACAAATCCTCATCCCCCAAAAACCTGAATCTGAACTGGCAAGGATTCGACCGTCGCTTCCGCCGCTTTCTGCTGGTGATCATGATCTTTACCTTGGGTAATTCGGCCGACGCTTTCATCATTCTGCGCGGGCAGGAACGCGGGTTGACCGTGATGGGCGTGATGGGCATGCTGCTGACTTTCAACGCGGTGTACGGCCTGCTTTCCGGCCCGCTGGGCACGCTTTCAGACCGGGTGGGGCGCTCGCGCTTGATGGTCGGCGGCTGGTTTTCCTATGGTTTGATTTATCTGGGCTTTGCGCTGGCGGGCCGTGGCTGGCAGGTGTGGGTGCTGTTTGGGTTGTATGGGTTGTATTACGCCGCCACCCAGGGTACAGCCAAGGCTCTGGTTGCGGACCTGGTGCCCCAACAACAGCGCGGCACGGCGTATGGCCTGTACCATGCCGCCATAGGGTTGAGCGCGCTGCCCGCCTCGCTGATTGCAGGTTTGCTTTGGCAGGGAGCGGGACAGTGGGGAGGCTTCGGCCCGGCCGCGCCTTTTCTGTTCGGCGCAGCGCTGTCGCTGTTGGCCACCGTCCTGTTCCGCTTCTGGGTGCGCCTGGAATAACCTGATTGCCCGGTCTTGCCCCTAGGACCTGCGTTGCTGCCACCACAGTCCCCCCACGATCAGCAGCAGCCCCGCGGGGGTGGCCGTTTGGATTTTTTCGCCCAACACAAACTGGATAAAGACCAGGGACAAAAACGGCGACAGGAAAATGAGGTTGGCGATGCGCGCGGTCGAGGCGGTCAGGCGCATGGCCGTCAGCCACAAGACGAAGGTGAACCCCATCTCGATGCAGCCCACGTACAGTCCGCACCACAGACCGGGCAGGGGGAAATGAAAATTCGACCAGATCAACACCGTCAACGCGGCCGGCGGCAACGCGCACAAGAAACCCAGGAACAACCCCACCACGGGATCCAGTGTGCTGCGCCTGCCGGCGATCCAGTACAGGGCCCAGATCACGGTGGAAACCAGGGCCAGGGCCACGCCCAGCGGGTCGGCAACACGGAATCCCGAAACATCCCCACCGGTGGCGATCACCACAACGCCGCCATAGCAGACCAGGCCCGCCACGATATCCCGGCGTCGCAGGCGGTGCCCCAGCAACGGCACCGACAGATAGGCGAGCATAAGCGCCCAGGTGTAGTTCAAGGGTTGGGCCACCTGCGCCGGCAGCAGGTCGTAGGCCCGAAACAGGATCAGGTAGTAGAGCAGCGGGTTGAGCAGACCCAAACTTCCGGCCACCAGGAATTGTCGCAGCCCGACCCGCGTCAGCAATCCTATCCTGCGCTGAACGGCCAGCACCAGCGCCAGGGCGCCGAGGGAAAACAGGTTGGCCAGGAAAAGCAGTTGATAGACGTCCAGATTTCTCAGCCCCAGCTTGAAGGCCGTCGCCACCGTGGACCAGGCCAACACTGCGCCCAGACCGTATAGCGTGGCTTTCTTTTGCTGTTGCATTCCGGCGGACTCCCCGGGATTGTTCCTCGCTGGTGATCTTTCCTGTGGCCGGTCAGGACAAGAATCGTGATAATAACCCTATATTCGTCAGCATCGGAACAAGAACCAACAGGAGCTCCGGTATCCATGCCCTTTGAAACCTGCGCCGCCAGCAACACCGGCCGTGTCCGGGACAACAACGAAGACATGTTCCTTGTGGGGCACCACTGCAGCCGCCAACCCCGGCAATGCGCGACCTTTGACGGCCGGGATTTTCTGCTGGCCGCCGTGGCCGACGGCATGGGTGGCCACGCCCACGGCGAGATCGCCAGCGAGCGGGCCCTCCAAATGCTCGACCAATTCCAGCGGGAAGGCCGCCTGCCCGCACGCCCCGAGGACCACCGCGTTTTCCATGCGGTTCTGACCGAAATCCACCAGCAGATCGTCCGGGAACAGGTTCCCGGCGAGGCCATGCTGCAGATGGGGGCCACTTTGGTCGGCGCCTGGTTCCTGCCCGAAGGCCGGCTGATTCGCTTTCATGCTGGAGACAGCCGCCTGTATCGCTGGCGTGACGGTCGTCTGGACCAGTTGACCGAAGATCACACCATCCGCAATCAAATGCTCCGTTCGGGGACCGACCCCGGCAAGATTTCGAGTCATCTGGTGACCAGTTGCCTGGGCGGCGGCGTGGAAACCCCGACGGTTGATACCGAAGCCGTATCCGAACCGGTCACCAACGGCGACCGCTACCTGCTTTGCTCCGATGGCCTGACCGACATGCTGTCCGATGACCAGATCGCCGGGCTGCTCGCCGAAGGTTCGGCCGAGGATGCAACAGACGCCCTTGTGGCCGCCGCGCTTGCTGCCGGCGGGCTGGACAACATCACCGTTGTGGTGGTCCGCATCATATCAGATCAAGCATACGACCGGGATCATCGCTGATCACCACGTCCACGCCCAGATCGATCATGCGCGCCAGGGTCCGTTCCTCGTTGACGGTCCAGGCGTGAACTTCGCGGTTCTCCTCGTGGGCGCGCCTCACCAGATCCGGCGTGATCAGCTTGTGGCGCAGACTGAAAACCGCCACCGGGTCGCCATGGTCCGTCTCAAGCGGACCCTTCTTCCCGTAGATGAACCCGCACCGGGGCGCCCCCTTCATGCCCAGTGCCGTGCGGATCAGGCCATGGTCGAAGGACGTCAGCAGCACCCGCCGGAACATCCCCGCACCGGCAATCCCCGCCAGCACCCGGGTAACGAGCAGTCGGCCGGCGGCGGGATCACCGGGGTCGTCGGTCTTCAGCTCAAGGTTCCACTCCAGGGTTTCTCCTCCGGCGGCGAGAAGATCTTCCAGGGACGGGATCCTCTGGTCGGCAAACTCGGCCGAGAACCACGAGCCCGCATCCAGCCCGGCAAGGTCGGCAAAATCCCTGTCCCGAATCTTGCCCCGCCCCGGTGCCGTCCGCCCCAGGTCCGCGTCATGATGCACCACGACCCGGCCATCCCGAGTCAGGCGAAGATCCACTTCCACCTGCCCGACCCCCCGCCTACGGGCCAGGGTGATGCCCGCCAGGGTATTTTCCGGAGCCCGGGCGGCCATGCCGCGATGACCACAAATTCGCACTTTCGCCATGGCAGCCTTCGCCTTCGGGGGTTAGCATTCAGACATGGACACCCCGCAACGATACACGACCCGCCCCCTGCCGGCCTACCGGCATTTGCAGGGGCGGACCCCTCATCCAACCCGCGACCCTGCCGGACACTCCTTTGGCGGGCCCGAACCTGTCACGCCCGACCTGAACCAAACCCCCTGGCAGCACAGCGAGGAATATCTCTACGGCATCGACCTGTTCAACCTGGGTTTCTGGTGGGAATGCCATGAGATTCTTGAGGGCCTGTGGCTCGCCGCGGGGCGAGAGTCTCCGGCCGGCCACGCCCTGCAGGCGGTGATCCAGTGCGCGGCGGCCCATCTCAAGGTGGAGGCCGCCCGCATGAGCGGCGCGGGGCGTCTTTTGGAACACTCCCTGGCCCACGTCAACTGGACCGGGCCGATGGCCCTGGGACTGAACCTGGAAGCCCTGCTGCGTGACACCCGAACCTACCTGACCCTGGCGACCGCCCGGCCCGCGCGCCTGGTTCTGCACTTTGAAACGCCATGAACGCACGCACGCGGCGCCTTTCGCTGATCATCTTGCTGGCGATTTCAGCCGCCCTTCGGCTGGCCTTCTTCCTGTCCATCAAGGGCTCCGATCTGGCCAATTTCCCTCTGCTCGACGGCCAAGCTTATCAGGAGTGGGCCCAGCAGCTGCTGGCCGGCAACTGGGACTGGTACCACACCTACTGGCTCGGTCCGTTGTATCCCCATCTGCTGGCGCTGATCTATCTGGTGACCGGGCCGCATATCCTGGTGCCCCTGGCGTTGCAACTGATCCTGTCGACGATCAACATCTGGTTGGTCTACCGTCTTGCCGAGGACATTTTCCCGGCCGACTCACCGCCCATCCCCCTGCTGGCCGCGGTCCTGTATGCCTTCTACGGTCCCGCGGTGTTCTATGCCGGCCAGTTGCTGATGGCAACCCTGCTGACGACGCTCATGCTGTTGATCGCACGGCAGGCCCTCGGGGCCGTGGCGTTTCCGACCCTGCGCCGTTGGTTCCTGCTGGGAATCCTGGTGGGGATCATGGCCACCGGCCGGGGCAACATCCTGCTCTTTCCCCTGCTGCTGGGCGCCTGGCTGTGGCGGAATCCCCTGCCCGGGCTGCGGACCGGCAAGGCCCTGGCGGCCCTGGCCCTGGGCGCCATGCTCATGATCATGCCCGTGACCCTGCGCAACATAGTGGTGGCCCGTGATTTCACCCTGTTGACCAGTAACGGCGGGGTAAACCTCCTGATCGGGCAACAGGCCAAATACAAGGGCATTTTCGCCCACGTCACCGACCGGCCCCAGGCCAATTTCGATCCCTCACTGGAAAAAACCCTCGAAGAAGAGGTGGGCCATGACCTGAAGGGCTCCCAGGTCTCGCGCATCCTGACCGGACGGGCCGTACGCCTGTTTCTGCGGGACTGGCGCGCCATGCCCCTGCATTATTTCCGCAAGGCCTATCGATTCTGGAATGGTTACGAGCTGCCGCAGATCACCAGCTACGGCTACTGGCGGCATCATTTGTGGCCCCTGGGGTTGTTGCCCGTGCCCTTTGTCCTCTTTGCCGCCGCCGGCTTGCTGGGCCTGTCCCTGGTGCCGCGTTTCGGCCGGACGGTCTTGGTCCTGATCATCCTGGGCTATTTCCTGAGCCTTTTGCCGTTTTTTCCCACGTCGCGCTACCGGCTGCCGCTGGTTCCGGTGTTGGCCATTCCCGCCGCAACCCTGCTCATCCACCTGGCTCGTCGGGGTCAAGGATGGCCGTGGCGCACCCTCGCCCTCGTGGCGCTGACGGCCGCCCTATGGCCGGCGTGGACCGCCTTCAGCAGGTCCGAGGTTGATTGGCAGGTCCACCTGCACAAGGCTTCCCGGGCATCCCGACGAGGCGATGTAAAAACAATACTGGCCGAGGGCCGACTGGCCGAGGAAGCCCGGCCGGGCCTGCCCGAAACGCCCTATCAGCTTGCCGGTCACCTGGAGCTTGCGCAGGCTTTCCCCGAGGCCATTGCGGAACTCCGGCTCGCGGCCGTCCGCGACCCGCATGAGCGCCTGATCCCGTATCGGCTGGGACGCGATTTTGAAACCGTCGGTGATCCCGGCCAGGCCTTGGCCGCCTACACGAAAGCCGCAGACATGGACACCTTGTGGTTCCAACCCTACCTGCAATTGGGGCTGCTGTTGAGCAAGGAGGGCCAGAAGGACCAGGCTCTGGCTGCGTTCCGGAAGGCGCTCCAACTCGCTCCCGGCGATCGGCAGGTCCGGGTGAATTTTGCTTCGCTGCTGGCCGAAACCGGAAAGTTGGCGCAGGCCCGGGCCCTGCTCCTCGATCTGACCCGGGACCAACCCAACTACGTGAACGGTTGGTTCAATCTGGCGCTGGTGGAGTGGAATGCCGGCCAAAAAACCGCCGCCCGGACTCACTTGGCCCGGGCGGCAAATCTGAAAAACGTGACGGCCCCCCAGCGGGATCAGATCGTCCGGTTGCAGACGATCATGGACCGGTCCTGACCCCTACATCGGCGAATCCTTCAGGACCCCGACCTGGGGGTTGACATCGCTCGGGGTTTTCTGGCCCTGGGTTGTCATGGTGGACGGCTTTTGCAGATCCCGTGACAACATCCTGACGCTGGTGGCCATAATCATGTCCCCGACGATTGTTCCGGACACGATGACCGTCCGCCCCGTCGCCAGATCAGTCTTCTGGCCGCCCTCGCCGAATACTTCGCCGCCCTTGGTCAACTGGAGCCTGCGTTCGCCCAGATACCACTCGCCCCGGGCCTCCTGATGGAGATCGCCGCGAATAAAGCTGGTCGGCGGAAAACGGTGGAAGCGATGGTTTTTCAGCAACCCCTGGGACTTGTCCTGTTTCTTGTCGAACCAACCTGCGCTGGCGGTTCCGACCATCAGCACGATTGCGGCCAACAGAACAAGCACGACCGCGCGCCTGATATTTTTTTTGGTGTGACTCATGATCTACCTCCCGGGGAACCACGGCTCCCCACGCCGGCCTGTGCCTGCTGAATTTAGTTGGTCCCTCCGGTCGGGATCGTGACGTTGTCGTAATTTTCCTGCCAGGAGCGCACGGTCATCCGTGTGATCGGCGCGGCAATGGTGTTGACGTGGATCTGGGCGTCGCTGGATTGCACCACAACCGTGCCCGACGACAAATCCACCACCGGATGGGACGCCACGCCGTCACCCAGCGAGGTCACGCGGTCCTCGGGGTCGGTGCCCGGAGCATCGGGAGGAACGCCGCCGTCCTGGTAATTCAGCTGGTAAAGATATGAGCTGCCGCCGCCCACACACGCCACCTGGGTCGGGGCGAATGAGGTGAAGATCACCGTCTTGGCCACCACCACCGCGGTTTCGGTCACCCGTTCACCCGGCTCGTTCCACAGCTCGACGTACCAACCGGGGTCATCGTTCATGGTGTGGATGGTGCTGGTCTGGTCGACCAGGTCTCTCTTGTCTACGGTAGCCCCGTCATGCTTGTCGACAATACAGAAGAAATCCTGCTGGTCCATGTTCGTCATGTCCGCTTCGTCCAGGTAGGCTCCCGTGCCGAAGTAGACATAGACTCTGCCGTCCTCCCCATAGGCGGCCGTTGGCGGAGAGGTGATCTCGTTGCCTCCGGTGAACAGCTCGGTCACGTTCCAGCTGTTGGGGTTGGTATATCCGTTGACCTGCAGCCGCCACAGAGAGCCCAGCAGGTCGGCCACATAGATGAGGTCCACGTTGCCGTCCAGATCCAGGTCCACCACCTCAGGCTTGGTCGCCTTGTTGCGGACCTTGCTGGATGAACTCAGCAACAGGGAACCCAGAAGATTTCCGGACTCCACGTCATAGCCGTAAAGCCATGCCTCACCGTTCGTGTTGTCCAGACCCGAGCCCACAATAGCCACGGGGTGGTTGCCGATCGACACCAGCTGCACTTCCGAGCTGTAGGCCATCCCGTTGGGAAGATCGTTTTGCCACAGAACCTTGGGGCTGTCCGGGTCGGTGATGTCCAGGGCGAAAATGCTGGCGCCTCCCTCGCGGCCGCCCGCAGCCAGGACGGTGTGCCAGGTGCCGTTGAACATGACATCCTTCACGGTGGCCGTCTGGTCGCAGGTGTAGGTGTGGCAATAGCCCGAGTCGGCCATGGTGACAAAATCAGGCAGGGCGAATTGGGGGACAAAGGCCCATTCTTCATAGCCGTTCTCGGCATTGAAGGCGTGCATCATTCCGTCGTTGGCCCCCACATAGACCATCTTTTTCCGGATCTCCTGGTCCTCGGCGAAGGTCTGGTAGCTTTGGCTGGCGATGAAGTCGGACGGCGGGCCGACCACGACCGGGGTGGCGTGAACAATGTCACCCAGCTTCCAGCCGCTGCGGTTTCTCCTGTCGGGATATTCCTGGCCCCGCGCCCAGTCGATAAGGGTTTCGGCCTCGGCCGTGCTCATGGTGTTCATGAACGGGGCCAGGGTCATGGCCTCGGTTGGCACAAAGTTCACCCGGTTGGAACCCAGGGCGGTGAAGATATCGCGGTCGGAGGCTGCGCGCCCTTTGAGTTTATTGCCCGCTTCCCAAATATCGGAATCCCCGTCCTGGTAGGGAAGGGCGTAGCATTCCAGATAACCATTCCAGTCAAGCGGCATGAACTTGCCGCGATAAAGCCGATCGTCCACTCCGCGCTCGGTCGAAACCACTGCCACGGCCGACCCGGCCGAGATGCGCCGCAGGATGTCCTGGATCGCATACTCCATGCTCTCGTAGAGCTCAACCGCGTTATCCGCTTTGAAGAACAGTCCGTCCCCGTTGGCCGCCGCTTCCTGCAGGATCGGGAAATCCTCGTGAAAACCGACAACGTAGGTGATCACGTTCTGTTGGCCGTCCATGTCCGGTCGCAGGTCCGCATGGTTCATGTAATAGGCCACGTCGTCGAAGTAATCACTGCAATCGTCGTAATTGGGCAGGGTTGACCCGATGCTGGCGCAGTCGCCGGGTTCCTTCCCGTCGTGGTCGGTATCATGGAGATAGGCGCTGACATCCAGGTCCATGGTGGGTTCCCCGTCGGTCACCACCAACACGAAGTTGTACTGGCATGGAGACTGGATCACCGCATTGGGGCCGTCATTGGCGAAATAATCCAGGATGGTTTCCATGGATTCTCCCAGGGGCGTCCAGGTGTTGGCCGTGATGCCGTCGATCTGGGCGTGCAGTGACGTCTCGTTCACCCCGCAGGTGCCGATGATGCTGCCGCCGTGATCGTTCTGAAAAATCGTCAGACCGAAATTCAACCGCTGGGACCGGGTGATGATCTCGTTCAGCACGTTCTTGAGTACCTGGATCCGGGTGAATCGGGGGATCGCCGCCCGCTGCGCTGCGGTGGCGTGGTAAAATATCCAGTTCAGGTAGTTGCCGGAGTAACGGCCATCTTCCCCATTGTCCGAATCAACCAGGTACGCCGAAGGCGATGTGGCCCAATAATAGGAGAAATCGTGGGGCTCGAACCACCCGGCCTTGCTGACATAGTAGGTGTGGGTGCTGCCGAACGACCCCGACCAGATCACATTCGGATCGTAATCCAGGGAATAAACTCCCGAATTCATCGACCCTGAGTTGTCGGCCAGGATCATGACGTTGGCCCCGGTCATGCTCTGCATGACAAAAAGGGGCACCTCGCAACTCTGCGCCAGCAGCGGCGTTGCCGCCGCCAAGGTCGCCAGGACGATCGCAACTGCAATCACCTGCATGGTATTCTTGAATTTCTGGTTCTCCATTGTATTCTCCTGCCCTCCGGGGTCACCGTGCCCCAATCAACCCCCGTGCGTTGTCAATAACCTTCCTTGAACAATCTGCTGACCAGAACCTGGACATCGCTGCGCCCCTGGGTCGATGCCTGACCCCGGGATCCGATGCTGTAGTCGTAGTCCAGGTAACTCATGCCCCAGCCCGGCTTGGGCCGTTTGGTCTGATAGCGGCAAACGTAGGCGTAGGACTGCGATCCCATGAGGGCCGTATTGCCTTGATTGGCCACGGTCATGGTGCCGAAATCGCTGATGCGTGGAGGGGCGCTGGCCACCCTGATGAAGTTGATGCCCGCCTCGCTGCCCGCGTCGGCCGAAAGCACAGCCCGCACGTGGGTTCCCTCGGCAAAGGTGGTCTTTTTCTCCGAGCTGGCCATCCAGGCCGCACCCAGGGCCAACACGCTGAGGACCAGCACCACCAACATGGTGGTTACCAGGGCAAATCCCCGGCGACCCAGGACTTCATTATTTTCTTGGCGGTCCATCACATCCGCTCCTTATCCGGTTGATTATCCGTTGCGCAGGGCGATACGAGTCGCATAGGTCACGCTCTCCCCCTCGCCCGTCTTGCCCGTCATGGTCACACCAATCTCACGAACCTTGGCCCGGTCCAGGGGACTGAGCGGAAGATTGATCAGGGGGTTTCCGGTCCCGTCGTAATAGTCGAACGTCCAACCCTGGAGGCCGCGCAGAATGGCCACGGGCCCGCTGCCGTTGTCCCGGAAAAGCTCGCCCGTGCCGGGGTTGAAGGTGTAGGTCACGTCCTCGTCGGGGTTCACGTCCACGGCGTCGGAATCCCCGTTCAGATCGGATTGGCACTGCAGGATCGTCGTCGCGCAGACGGGAACAGCCTCGAACCCGGCCTGGTTGGGGTTGCAGCCGGCCGAGCGAATTTCCCTGGTCAGCAACGAAAATACAGCCCGCGCCGATTGCTGGTACTGGGCGCGCTGCCGGGTGGACTCATAGCTGTCGCGGCTGTTGACCATGACCGAAAAAACCACGCTCATCACGATGCCGAAAATGAGCAGGGCGACCATCAGCTCCACCAGGGTCATGCCCCCGCGGTTCTTCATGTCATTGTCTCCCGAACATTTCATCCCGCCGTCTCCTTTGGCCCGCACACGAACCGTTTTCAGCGCATGGACACGAGGTCGGAAAAGGTGATGTTCATGGGCGCTCCGCCCTCCTGCCAGGTGACGGCCACATCGATCCGGTCCAGCCCGAACGACAAATTGGTAACCGTGCTGTTCCAGGCCACCGGCCCTTCCACTCCCGCCTCGTTGACGATGTTGCCGAATCCCTGCTGCTTGATCCGTTCCAGCTGGGCCTGCCCCACCGTTACGCCCCGCGTGTACACGTCAGCATGGGACACCTGACTGCGCGCCCGATTCTGGATCATCGCGATGGGCAGGATGCCGATGGAAAGAATCACCAGCACCATGAGGATTTCCACGAGGGTAAAGCCCTCGCGCCCCGGGACCCGAATCGTTCCCTTACCCAGGAAATCCCGCAAAAACCCGTGGCAGCGCCTTAACATCAGTGAACCTCCACCAGACCCGTCGGCAACAGGTTGATTTGCTTGTTGCCGGCGGAGTTGGCCAGCTTGAAGACCTTGGCGTCGGCCATGCCCCAAGGGAAGAAATCCGCGTCCTGGGCTGTGTCGAGCACCAGCCCGCCCTTGAAGTTCGTCGAGCGCAACACCTGGCCGCTGACCGGATCCTTGATTTGATATCCCGCCACCGCCGCCGAAAAGCGCAACACACGCCCGTCGGAAATGGCGAGAGAACGTGCGTATTGCATATCGGCCGTCATGCGATCGGTTGTAGTTTTCAAATTGTTGGACTGGATGAAGCGAAACATGGGCGGAGCCGCAAGGCCCGCCATGACCCCGATGACCATGACGATGATCATCATCTCCACCAGGGTAAATCCGGCCCGAAATGGAAGATTCTTCCGCTGCAAAGTATTTTGTACCCTCATGACCAGGGCCCCCGTTGACCTGTTTCGACAGTGTTCCCGGCTGCCATCACGGCGTCCGGACAGTTTTATCCACGGCAGGAATGCAAGGATCATACCTTGGCCGGGGCAACCGTATCTTTATGAATCTTTAGGGGTTATGGCTGGGCGCCGACGACCGGCAGGCAAAGCGCAACGCACGCCGCCTGAATCGACCGCATGTTGCACGAAAACGACCCTGAAAATACCGCTGGAATGAGCCGATGCAATTGGCGGGCCCGTTTGAAATTACTCTGGAGATGATTCGTGGCGAACTCCCGGGCTGGAAAACAGCCGGCTGCGCTCCTCGTCCGTCACCCTCACGGTGGCCCGGCATAGGTCCCCGTTGAATTCCTGTTCCAGCACTGATCCTGTGCGGTGCAACGGACTGAGCAGGTGCAGCTGGGCGATCGGCAGGGAAACCGTCACGATGGATTCGGCAGCCAGTTGATAGGCGATCAGGGCCTGGTTCAAGGCGTCGATCCCGGCGGGCTCCCGGCCGGTGACGAATATGGCCTCGGGATAGGTGCGGGAATATCGGTTATAGACGCCATCATCCTCCACCAGGTCCATCTTGTTGAAGACCATCAATGTGGGGCGCTCGCCCGGAGCGACGCTTTCCAGCACCTCGTCCACGGCACTGATCTGGCGGCCGGGATCCTTGCTGCCGGCATCGACTACGTGGATCAGGAGGTCGGCTTCGCGCACCTCCTGCAAGGTGGCCTTGAAACTCTCCACCAGATGGTGCGGCAGCCGGCGGATGAAACCCACCGTATCGGTCAGCAGGAACCGTCGCCGTTCATCGATTTCCACCCGCCGGGTTGTGGCATCCAGCGTTGCAAACAGCTGATCGCGGACCAGGATGTCCGCTCCCGTCATGCCGTGCATGAGGGTCGATTTGCCGGCGTTCGTATAACCCACCAGGGCTGCGGTGAACAGGCGATCGCGCCGGCCGGTCTGCACCTGGTGCGTGTTTTCAATGGCCTTGAGCTGCTCCTTGATGTGCGTGATCTTGTGATCCAGCAGGCGCCGGTCGGTTTCCAGCTGGGTCTCCCCGGGGCCTCGCGTGCCGATGCCCCCGGCCTGCCGTTCAAGATGGGACCACAGGCGCGTCAGCCTCGGCAGAAGATATTCCAGCTGGGCCAGTTCGACCTGCAGCCTCGCCTGACGGGTTCTGGCGTGCCCCGCGAAGATATCGAGAATCAGCTCGGTGCGATCCAGGACCTTCACGTCCAGGGTGCGTTCCAGATTCCGGCCCTGGGCGGGAGAAAGGTCGTTGTCGAAAACCACCATGGTGGCTTCCGTGGACGCGACCAGCTCCCCCAGTTCTTCCAGCTTGCCCTTGCCCAGGAACGTGGCCGGGGCCGGCCGGGGCCTGGTCTGCTCCAGCCGGCCAACCACCTCGCCGCCCGCGGTCTCCACCAGGCGGGCGAGTTCATCCAGATCCGTCTCGCCGCCCATTCCCCCCGACCAGGCCTCGGGCAAGTTGACGCCGGCCAGAACGGCCCTTTCCGCTGGTTGTTCCGTGATGTAGCCACCCTCGGGTTGTTGCTGCTGGTTCATTGGCCGTTATCCGTTCCTTCTGCGATCTCCCGGTGCAGGTTTTCCCAGCTTTCCAGGCACGCGTTCAGTTCCGTTTCGATTGCGCTACAACGAGAGCCCAGGGCCAGCCTGTCCGCGCTGGATGTTTCCGGCAGCCCCATCGTCATGATCGCGCGTTCCTGTTCGACTTCCAGTTCCCTGATGCGTGTCTCCTGCTCCGCGATCAACTGGTGGCGACGGTTGATCTCGTTCTTGCTGAGGGCGTTTTTGCCCCCGGCCGGCGACGTGGGCTGGTTCTCGTTCCGCCGGTTTTCCGGCGCGGCCATCGCCCGCCGGGCGTCCCTTGTCTGCTCCAGGTCCTGCCGGCGCCGCGCCATCCATTCTGAATAGTTGCCGGCAAAAAAGTCCACTTCCCGGGGACCGTTCACCCCCGGTTCCGGAAAAACAATGAGCCGCCGGACCACCTTGTCCAGGAAACGACGATCATGGGAAACCACGATGAGGGTCCCATCGAATGCCTGAAGCGCCGCTTCAAGGGACTCCCGGCTGCGCACATCCAGGTGGTTGGTGGGCTCGTCCAGCAGCAGGGTGTTGTGTCCCTCCTTGACCAGCCGGAGCAGGGAAAGCCGGCCGCGCTCTCCTCCCGAAAGCCGGGCCACCTGTCGATCGTAAAGATCTTCGCCAAACCCGAACGCGCCCAGGAACCCGCGCAGTTCTCCCGTCGTGGCGTGGGGATCCACCGAACTGATTTCCCCCAGAACCGTGTTGTGATCCGAAACCCCGCTGAGCTCCTGGTCATAATACCCCATGTCCACCCCATGCCCCACCACAACCCGGCCGGCATCCGGGATGACCTGACCCGTCAGCATCTTCAGCAGCGTTGATTTACCACAGCCATTGGGGCCAACGATGCCGACCTTCTCGCCGCGCGAAACATGGAGATCAAGGTTCTCCAGCAGAGGCCGGTCGCCCCAGGCCTTGGCTAGATTTTCCACCTGGAAGATCGTGCCGCCGCTGCGCCGCGCCGGCTGCAGGGAAAAACGGAAGAGGCCCGGTTCCGTTGTCGGCTTTTCCAGGCGTTCTTCCTTGGCCAGCTGCTTGCGCCGGGCCTGGGCTTGTTTCGTTTTCTGGCCTTCGATGTTGCGCCGGATGTAGTCCTCTGTCTGTTTGATCCGGGCTTGTTGCCGTTGCCAGGCGTTGAAGTCCTGTTGATAACGCAACGCGCTCTGCACGGCGAAAAAACTGTAGTTGCCCGCATATCCCACCAGGTGCCCGCGGTCCAGATGAAGAGTCTGGGTGGTGACCCGGTCCAGAAAAAAGCGGTCGTGGGAAACAATCACCGCGGCGTTCCTGCCGCCGACCAGGAAACCCTCCAGCCACTCGCATGAATCCAGATCCAGGTGGTTGGTGGGTTCGTCCAGCAACATCAGATCGGCGCCGCTGAGCAGAACAACAGCGAGAGCCGCCCGCCGGCGCTCGCCCCCCGAAAGTTGTTCCAGGCGGCGGCCCCAGGTTTCCTCGCGCAGGCCTACGCCCAATAGCGCCGCTTCAAGTCGGGCCTGTGTGCTGTAGCCTTCCAGCCGTTCGAACTCCCCTTGCAGGTGTCCCTGCCGGGCGATCAGTTGCCCGTGACGGTCTTCATCGTCCGTTGCTGCGGCAAGGTCCCGGGTGACGGCATCCAGTTCCCGCTGGATCGATTGTTCCCTGGAGAACGCCCGTTGCCCGACCCGCTCCAGCAGCGGTGTTTCCGGTCTGTCGTCCACCGCCAGCACCGTCTCCTGGCGCAGCATGGCGATGCTGACGCCGCCCTGGGCGTGCCGCGTTCCGGCGGGCAAATCGTGCCGGCCGGCAAGGGCCATCAACAAAGTGGTTTTGCCCGCACCGTTGGCACCCACCAGTCCATAGCGGACTTGCGGCTGCAGGGCAAGGGATACCCCCCGCAGGATCTTTTCCCGACCAAAATCGAAATGGAGGTTATCGAGAGATACCAGCGCCAAGTCATCCTGCTTTCAACCAAGGAAAAGGCCCCTCCCTGACTCACGGGGGAAGGGCCTTTAAACTAACGCCGCCCGAAAACTAGGCAACCATATGCGGACTCTTGCGGTACTTCAACGGCGAAAGGCTGCAGCGGTCCTTGAAGGTCCGCGAGAAATGAGCCAGGCTGTTAAAGCCACATTTCTTGCTGATGGCCTCGACCGAAAGGTCAAAGCGCCTCAGCAGGGTCTTGGCGTTTTCCACCCGCACCTGGATCAGGTAATC
The DNA here is from genome assembly GCA_964545545.1 of uncultured Fibrobacteraceae bacterium. Taxonomy (GTDB): domain Bacteria; phylum Krumholzibacteriota; class Krumholzibacteriia; order LZORAL124-64-63; family LZORAL124-64-63; genus JAHJTW01. The sequence continues at coordinate 22,333 of CAZJGK010000034.1, forward strand.
GCTGAAGCTCATACCCACTTCCGAGCGGAACAGGTTGGAAAAATAGCCTGGGCTGAGGTTGACCATTTCGGCCATCTTGTCCCGGTTGATATTCTCGCTGAAGTGTGCAAGGACATAGCGGCAAGTATACTCCGCCCGGTAGTCCTGCAGCCGATGGGACGCATGAATCGTATTGCCCTCTTCGTCCACCAGGACGATTTCCGGCAAGGGATCATTCCAGATGTCCTCGCCCGCGAGTCCTTCCATCTCCTGGGCGCCCTGGGTTGTTCCCCGCAGGGAGCGGCCCCCGAACTGCCCGCCGATAGAGCCCGCCTCGACCTTGCCTGCCTGCACCAGGAATTCGGTCACCAGTTGGGCTGTCTTGACGACATTGGATTTCCTTGCCACCAAAATCGGTGCATTTACAGCTTCTTCGTACCGGAAAACAATACCCTGCAGCGCATCAGGGGTCTCCGCCGCGTAGACAAACAAAAAGCTCGCATTGGCAAGAGATTCGGTTGACTCGTCCAGCTGTAATCTGTGCATGAGGATTTGCTGGCCGAAAAGGGCCAAGCAAAGCTCCGTTGGGTTGCCTTCAGAGTCCGGACAGAGGAAAATGATCCTCTGGCTTTCCTCTCTACCCTGGATCATCTGTCTCGGATAAGTCGGAAACTCGATCACGAAACCGATCCAGGACTGGGCCTGTTGTTCCATCCGTTCTTCCACAAAATACCCCCAAGCAGATTATGGTCTTGGGCAGCGCAAAGGTGTATCAAAGTACAAATTTACTGCTGTACTGTTATGAATAATACGCTGTCGCTTTAGGCCTTGTCCATCAAAAAAACTT
>CAZJGK010000034.1:23258-25130 GCA_964545545.1 uncultured Fibrobacteraceae bacterium
CTGCCGAAATTGTCCTCCCCGTCCCATTGAACAACAAACTCTCCCGCGCCCTGCTGTCCTGTATACAGAGTCCTGATTTCCTGGCCGTTGAGGCTGTAGATTCTGATCGAAATCGAGGGTTGGTCATGGCCCCAGGGTAGCGGCTCGTATGTTTTTTCCCGACTCGCAGACAACTCCGGTTCCTGCGCGGGAGCAAAGGCTTCGCGGGGCGTGGCGGGAATACGGCATTGAATTTGAATCCGGTCACGGAATGGGTTGGGCCACCCCAGCAACAGGCGTTTGGACAGCGTCGGCGGGTCGGCAACCTCGGCTCCCGGCTCGTGATTAGTCTCCGGATCCCCGCCCTGGCCATCATCCAAACCGGACGCTTCCCGTCTGAGATCGGCCTTCCAGTTCCGTCCGTTCAGGCCCCGGCCTTCCAGCGCCTCCGGCGCCGTTTCTTCCTTGGGGACATCGAGCGGTCCGGGGGTCTGGTCAAAAACGAAAACGACTTTTTCCGTCATTCCGTGGTCCATGAGCGCGGGAAACGTTTCCCACAGGGACGGTGGCGCCGGCCTGTTCCGCAAGAGATCCTGAAAACCATAGGTCGACCAGGGAGCCGTCTTCTCTTGGCCCTCGTCGCCCTCCCAGAGAATTTCCGCCGGCGCCCCCAGCGCTTCTCCGTTGAGGGTCAACAAGTCCGGATCGGGGACACATTCATCATTCCCCTCGGCGTTGAGGGTCAAGGTTCCACCCCCGCCGGCTCCCGGCCGCCACACACAGACCGGGCTCGGGGCTCGGCGGCAACGGGAACATGTCGGCGAAACAATCCAGTGAGCCTGTTGGCCCGTCACCGGATCCACGACACCCTTGTAGGCCTGCACCGCGCCGCACAACAGGCTCGACAGCTGTCGCCAGGAACGTGCCACAACAATCGCACCGGCCAGAGAATCCCCGTCCAGCCCCACTTCAAGCCGGCCCAGTCCTGCCGGAGTCACGCCCTCTGTGCCCTTGCGTCCCAGAACCAAAAACCCAATCCAGATATCGGGGTCGTGATCATTCAGTCCGGCGACGGCCGTCACCATGGCCTGGGCTTGTTGCGTTTCGGGGCGACCGGCAAGGGTGTGGCGCACCGCAGAAACCTCGACCGCGCGCCAGGGACTGGGCGATTCCAGGACCAGGGGCGGGGCGGCTCCGGAAAGGACTTGCGAGGCCACGGAGAAGAAAAGGGCGGATTTTATGCAGTCATTCGCCCAGTGGTAATATTCGCGGTGAAGGGAGGCGCCGGGTGCGGTGCTGTCCCATACGGCCATGGCGTCTCCGATGGCCGCAAAATCCTCATCCACCAGGCCGTCGCCGTCGTTGTCCTTGCCATCAAGGCGGTCTTCATCCACCCGGCCGTCTTGGTCGTCGTCGGCCCCGGTGGAAAAACCCCGCAAACCGTTGTCGGCGCCCTCGGCGGTAACCGCCGTGAACGTGCTTTCAGCGGACATTTGCCGACCGTGCCGTCCGGGTTGCGCCTCGCCGATCCCCAGATACAGAATTGCCCCGCTCCGGCCCTGAATAACCAGGGACATGTTCCCCTGGTCGTCGGCCTGGGCCCGGACCGCCGGCAACAGGACAAAATCCCGGCTCGTCGTAGCGGACGCAGAAGGCGGGACAAGGGCCCATGCCAGACCCCACCACAGGAACATCCACCCAAATAGGTGTTTGCCGGCCATGACCCGCCTGAAGGATTCCTGCGTTACCCTGGTTATCATGTCCTGATACTAATGTCTGAGGTAAAACGAGTGCAAATCGTGAAAACCCGCCCCATGGCCACCGGCCCGAAACGGCCCATATTTCTCTCGGGGACAGGTTTCACCCAAATGATCGTGCCCGTGGATCCCCCCC
>CAZJGK010000034.1:25230-29847 GCA_964545545.1 uncultured Fibrobacteraceae bacterium
CCCTCGTTGAGGTTGATAATGCGCACACCCTGGGTGTTGCGCCCCTGGCTGGAAACATCGTCCAGAGCAATCCGGATCATGGTTCCCTGGTGGGTGATGACCATCAGTTGCTCCCCGGCGAGCACATCCCGCACACCCGTCAGGGGACCGTTGCGGCGGTTGCATTTGATGGTGATCAGACCCTTGCCGCCGCGATTCTGCGGGCGATAATCCTGCACGGGCGTGCGCTTCCCATAGCCGTTGGAGGTGATGGACAACAGGTTGGTCTCTGTATCCTCGGGATTCACCACGACCATGCCCACGACCTCTTCGCCTGCGGTCAGGTCAATGCCCCGAACCCCGCGCGCCGTGCGGCCCATGCTGCGCACCTGCTTCTCCGGAAAGCGAATGGCCATGCCGTTGGTGGCCGCCAGAATCATGTGCCCGGTGCCGTCGGTTTCCCGCACGTCTACAAGATGCTCACCCTCGAGCAGCGTGATGGCGCGAATACCGGCTTGTCGGGGTCGCGAGAAATCCGCCAGCGGAGTGCGCTTGACCACGCCCAGGTTGGTGGCGAAAGCCAGATAGCGGCCTTCGCTGAACTCCCGGACCGGAACCACGGCGTGGATGCGGTCCCCGGGCTGGATCTGGATGAGGTTCACCAGGGGTTTGCCCTTGGAGGTGCGGCCGGCCTTGGGGATCCTGTAAACCTTCAGCCAATAGAGCTGGCCGCCCTCGGTGAGCACCAATAGGTACTGGTGGGTCGAGGCGATGAACAGGTTGTCAACAAAGTCCTCTTCCTTGGTGCCCATCCCGGTGATGCCCTTGCCGCCGCGTCCCTGCTGGTGGTAGGTGTCCAGGGGCAGGCGCTTGGCATAGCCCTGGTTGCTGATGGTCACGACCATGGGCTCGTCGGCGATCAGGTCTTCGAGGTCGATCTCGCCCTCGTCTTCGACGATCTCGGTACGGCGAGGATCCGCATAGGAGTCCCGGATCTCGGCGAGCTCGGTGCGCACGATGCCCAGCAACAGGTCCCTGCTGTCGAGGATCGCCTTCAGTTCGGCGATGCGGGCGACCAGGGCCTGGTACTCGTCCTCGATCTTTTTTCGTTCAAGACCCGTCAACCGGGCCAGCTTCATGTCCAGAATGGCCTGGGCCTGGACCTCGGAAAGTCCGAACCGGGACATCAGACCGTCGCGTGCCGCAACGACCGATTCGCTGGACTTGATCAGCTCGACGATGGCGTCGATGTTGTCCAGGGCGATGCGGTATCCCTCGAGAATGTGCGCGCGATCCTCGGCCTTGCGCAACTCGTACCGGGTGCGCCGAATGATGACCTCTTCGCGGAAATCCAGGAACGCCCGCATGGTCTGGACCACGGTCAGAACCTGGGGCCGGTTGTTCACCAGGGCCAGATTGATCACGCCGAAGGTCGTCTGCATGGTCGTGTGCGCATACAGCTTGTTCAGGACGACCTGGGGAAAGGCCTCTTTTTTGAGCTGGATCACGATGCGCATGCCTTCGCGGTCGCTCTCGTCCCGCAGATCGCTGATTCCCTCGATCACCCCGCCGCGCACCAGGGCGGCGATCTTTTCGATCAGCGTGGATTTGTTCACCTGGTAAGGGATTTCGGTGACGATGATGCGGCTGCGCCCGTTGTCCATCACCTCGACATCCGTCTTGGCCCGCACCACCACCCGGCCGCGACCCGTGGTCACATAATCGAAAATCCCCCTGCGGCCGTGGATGATGCCGCCGGTAGGGAAATCAGGACCCTGCACATATTCCAGGATCTCGTGGGGCTCCATGTCCGGCTTGTCCAGCAAGGCGAAAAGTCCGGCGCAGATCTCACCCAGGTTGTGGGGGGGGATCTTGGTCGCCATGCCTACGGCAATGCCGTCGGCCCCGTTGACCAGCAGGTTGGGCACCCGGGCCGGCATGACCGAAGGCATTATGCGGGAACCGTCGTAGTTGGGAACGAAGTCGACGGTTTCCTTGTCCAGATCGCTCATCAACTCGGTGGCGAATTTCGTCAGGCGGGCTTCGGTGTACCGCTCGGCGGCCGCGTTGTCCCCGTCGACCGAACCGAAGTTCCCCTGGCCGTCGACCAGGGTATAGCGCAGGCTGAAATCCTGGGCCAACCGCACCAGGGTATCGTACACGGCGGTCGTGCCGTGCGGATGATAGTTGCCCGTGGTGTCGCCGGTGATCTTGGCTGACTTGCGATACGGCCGTCCCGGTTGAAGGTTCAGGTCGTTCATCGCCATCAGCACCCGGCGGTGCACCGGCTTCAGGCCGTCGCGCACGTCCGGCAGGGCCCGGCTGATGATCACGCTCATCGAGTATTCGATATAGGACGTACGCATCTTTTCGGCGATGCCGACGTCACGGATCGTCTCCCCGCTACTGGGCAAGGGGAGCGTCACATCCGGACCCAGGTCCTCGTCGGCTTCATCGCCGGGATGGTTGTTCTTCGTTTCGTCTGCCATTGACTGCCTCTGTTGGGTTGGTTCAGATATCCAGGGCTTCGAGATCGATCTGGGCTGAGTTCTCCTCGATGAACCGCCGCCGCGGCTCCACCTCGTCCCCCATCAGGGTGGTGAAGGTATGGTCCGCGTCAGCCGCATCCAGGATGTTCACCCGCGTCATCGTTCGTGAATCGGGATTCATCGTGGTTTCCCACAACTGGTCGGGATTCATTTCCCCCAGACCCTTGTAACGCTGGACGTAAACGCCCTTTTCGCCCATTTCCCTGAGAATGCGGTCCTTGTCCGCGTCGCTGTGGGCATAGATCTCCGTCTTGCCCTTTTTGAGGCGGTACAGGGGAGGTTCGGCGATGAACATGTATCCGTCCTCGATGATCTCCCGAAAATGCCGGAAAAATAGCGTCAGGATAAGCGTGCGGATGTGGCTGCCGTCAACATCGGCGTCGGTCATGATGATGACCTTGTGGTATCGCAGCTTGGTGATGTCGAAGATCCCCGACCCCACCCCGGTGCCCAGGGCGGTGATGATGGTCTTGATCTCGTCGTTGCCCAGCATCTTGTCCAGGCGGGCCTTCTCGACGTTCAGGATCTTGCCCTTGAGCGGCAGGATCGCCTGGAAGCGGCGCTCCCGGCCCTGTTTGGCCGAGCCCCCGGCGCTGTCGCCCTCGACCAGATAGATCTCGCATTCCGAGGGGTCGCGGCTGGAACAGTCGGCCAGCTTGCCGGGCAGGGCGGCCGAATCAAGCGCCGACTTGCGGCGAGTCAGGTCACGGGCCCGCCGGGCCGCCTCGCGCCCCTGGGCGGCGGCGACGCATTTGGCGATTACCTTCTTGGCTTGCGTCGGGTGCTCATCCAGGAACTGCGCCAGGTAGGTGTTGACGAGGGCCTCGACCTGGCCCTTGACCTCGGTGTTCCCGAGCTTGGTCTTGGTCTGTCCTTCGAACTGGGGTTCGGGAATCCGCACCGAGATGATGGCGGTCAATCCTTCGCGCACATCGTCGCCGGACAGGCCCTTCATGTCCTTTTTCATCAGGCCCGAGGCGTTGGCATAGGTGTTCAGGGTCCGCGTCAGGCCGGCGCGAAAACCGGACAGGTGGCTGCCGCCTTCGGTGGTGTTGATGTTGTTGGCGAAGGTGAACAGGGCCTCGCTGTAGCCTTCGTTGTAGTCCATGGCGATCTCGATCTGGACCCCGTCTTTTTCCCCCGTAAAATAAATCGGCTCCGGGCAGATCACGGTGCGGCTTTCGTTGAGCCACCGTACGTATTCAACGATACCCCCCTCAAAATGGAAGGTGTCCTTGCGGTTCTGGTTTTCCCGCTCGTCGCTGATGGTGATGATGACGCCGCGATTCAGGAACGCCAGTTCGCGCATGCGGCTGCGCAGGGTCTCGTAAGAAAAAACGCGTTCGGGAAAAATCTCGCCGTCAGGTCTGAACGCGACCGTGGTTCCGGTAACCCCTTCGGCGCAGGTTCCGGTTTCCCGCATCTCCCCGGTCTTGGCGCCCCGGGCGAATTCCATGCCGTAGGTCTTGCCTCCGCGCCGGACCTCAACGCGCAACCATTCGGAAAGGGCGTTGACGCAGCTGACACCCACGCCGTGCAGTCCGCCGGAAACCTTGTAGCTGCCGTGGTCGAACTTGCCTCCTGCGTGCAGGCTGGTCAACACGACCTCCAGGGCGGGCTTGCCCTCGGCCTTGTGCATGTCGACCGGAATACCGCGCCCGTTGTCGGTCACGGAAATGGTGTCGCCCTCGCTGATGACGACCTCGATGTGGTCACAATAACCGGCCATGGCTTCATCGATGGAGTTGTCCACCACTTCGTACACCAAATGATGCAGGCCGCGCTGACCCGTATCGCCGATATACATGGCGGGCCGTTTTCGCACGGCCTCAAGGCCTTTGAGAACCTGGATTCCCTGGGCCGTGTATTCCCCTGCCGCCTGCGCCGTGGACCCGTTTTCCTGTCTGGATTCTTCTGTCATGGATTACCTTTGATTTTTTCGGTTATGATGAACCGGCACCGCGGGGAAGCCTTCAGCTTCCGCGTTTCCGGCGCCGGACACCCGGCCGATCACACCACCGCAAACCGGTGATAGTGCCGGCACCATGCTTCACCGCGAGTTTTTCCAGGATCTGCGCCGCCAGCATGT
>CAZJGK010000035.1:0-9438 GCA_964545545.1 uncultured Fibrobacteraceae bacterium
GCCCACCCTGCAGGAAATCGGCTCCCGCTTTGAATTATCCTCCGTGGCCACGGTCCACAAGCATGTCGGGCACCTGGTGGTCAAAGGGTATCTGCGCCGGGGGCGGCGTAACGCCAGCCGGGATCTGGAGGTGGTGTACCCCAGCCTTGCGGGTGGTGCTCCCAATCAGGTGGTAAAGATACCGGTGCTCGGCACGGTTGCGGCCGGGTTTCCCATTGAAGCCCTGGTTGATCGCGAGGAGATCGCCCTGCCGGAAGAGTGGCTGGGCAAAGGGCGCACTTATGCCTTGCGGGTCCGTGGTGATTCCATGATCGATGAACAGATCTGCGACGGAGATACGGTCGTGGTTGAAGCGCGCGAAGTGGCCCGCAATGGTGAGACTGTCATTGCCCTGGTCGATGGGGATTCGGTGACGGTAAAACAATACTATCGTGATGGAGCCCGCATACGTCTGCAGCCGGCCAATCCCGACTACCCCGTCATGGATTTTTCCGAAGAGAGAGTTCGTGTCCAGGGGGTGGTCGTGGGAGTTCTGCGGCGGTTTTTCAGCAATCGGCCCGCGGGGACTTGTTGACGCTTATCCGTTGTCCGGGTAGCATGGGTTTGTCGGCAAGGTAACCCGTGGGAAACCGCCTAACAAGATTGGGTGAAATGAGCAAGCCTGACAAGTTGGGAGACCTTGAGGAGATCTTCGAAATCCTGGTCACCTCCTATTCGCAACGCGGGGGTATGATTCCACGGGAAACGGAGATGCGCTGGCGTCCGCCTGCGGACGCCTACGAGACCGAGGACGCTTTCATCGTGCAGATTGAATTGGCGGGTCTGGACCCCGGAGAAATTGAAGTGCTGGCCGACAGCGAGAGCCTGATCGTGCGCGGTGTGCGCAAGGACATCTCACCGCCCGGGAAAAAACACTTCCACGAGATGGAAATCAGTGTGGGCCCCTTCGCGCGCCGGGTTCCCCTGATTGAGGGGGTCGATTCCGGGTCCGCAGTTGCCCGTTACCAAAATGGCTTCCTGTATATTACCTTCAGCAAAGGATCCGGCGGAAAACCTGTTCCGCGGCAGATTTCTATCGACCATTGATGGTGGGCGCACCCAATATTCCGGCGGCCACCTGCGCCGGACAACTTGTGGAAGGAGCTACATTTCATGTCCGACCTCCCCAGTGACACCATGGTTGTTCCGCTTGCGGGGGAAATTGTCCTTCCTGCCGAAATACCGATCCTGCCCATCAGCGAGGCGGTGATCTTCCCTTCGATGATGGTGCCCCTGGTCCTGAGCGATGCCAACCTGGTCCGCCTGGCTGACGATTGCCTGGCCGGCGACAAGATCCTCGGCGCTTTTACCCAGCAGGATATTCCCGACGATGACGAAGAGGAAGTCCGGGACCAGGATCTGATCTTTCGCGTGGGGACCGCCGTGCGGATCCAGAAGATGTTGCGTTTTCCCGACGGGAGCATGCGGTTGCTCGGCCAGGGGGTTGCCCGGTGCCGGATCACGAAGTTCGTCGCCAGCGACCCGTACATGAGAGCCCAGGTGAAGCTCATCCAGGAGGAAGTCCAGGATGATTCCCGAACCCTGGCCTACATGCGGGGCGTGGCCAATAACTTCATGAAGATCATCGACGCGACCGAAGCTCTCTCCGAGGAGCTCAAGGTCGTGGTGATGAATATCGATGACCCGGGCCGGTTGGCCGATCTGGTGGCCACCAACTTGGATATTGAAGTGGCCGAGAAGCAGAAGATCCTGGAGGAACCTTCTCCACGCAAGCGCCTGCACCTTCTCTCGAAAATCGTGATGCGCGAGCTGGATGTGCTGGAACTGGGTCAGAAACTCCAGACCAGGGTGCGCAAGTCCATCGACAAGGACCAGCGCGAATACTATCTGCGCCAGCAACTCAAGGCAATCCAGCGGGAGCTCGGCGAGACGGATGAGGGTTCGGTCGAACTGGATGAGTTGAGGTTGCGCGTGGCCGAAGCGGACTTGCCCGAGAATGTCCAGGCGGCTGCCGATCATGAATTCGACCGCTTGTCCCGCATGTCCCCGGGGGCCAGTGAATACACGGTCAGCAAGACTTTTCTGGATTGGATCCTGGACCTACCCTGGAAAAAATCCAGTGACGACAAATTGAATCTTAAACGCGCCGCCGAGGTTCTGGAGCGGGATCACTACGGCCTGGAGGATGTCAAGGAACGGATCATCGAATACCTTGCGGTCCGCAAACTGAAGAAAGATCATCGCGGTCCCATTCTCTGTCTCGTCGGTCCTCCTGGCGTCGGCAAGACCAGTCTTGGCCGCAGCATTGCCGAGGCTGTGGGGCGGCGGTTCTTCCGCTTTTCCCTGGGTGGAATGCGCGATGAAGCGGAAATTCGCGGCCATCGCCGCACCTATGTGGGGGCCATGCCCGGCCGGATCATCGCGGGCCTGAAGGATTGCGGCACCAACAATCCCGTTTTCATGCTCGATGAGATCGACAAGCTGGGGCAGGATTTCCGGGGGGATCCCGCCAGCGCCCTGCTGGAGGTTCTGGACCCCGAACAGAATTCAGGATTCACGGACCACTATCTTACCCTGGCCTTTGATCTTTCCTCGGTCATGTTCATTACCACGGCCAACATGATGGACACCATCCCGCGGCCCTTGCTCGACCGCATGGAGATAATCCAGCTGCCCGGGTATACAAACCTGGAGAAACTGCAGATCGCCAAGCGCTACCTGGTGCCCCGCCAGGTCGATGCCAATGGGCTTTCGACCAAGTATATCCGGTTCAGCGACGCCGGCCTGATGTCCATCATCGAGAATCACACGCGGGAGGCCGGAGTCCGGAATCTGGAGCGGGAGATTGGCGGAGTATGCCGCAAGGTTGCCACTGCGGTGGCCAAGGGAAAGCGTAAAAAGCAGGGTGTCAACGCGCGCAACCTTGACGAATACCTGGGGCCCCCGATCTATCGTGAGGATACCTTGCGCAAGCGGCTGGTGGTGGGTGTGGTCACGGGACTGGCCTGGACCCAGGTGGGTGGCAAGATCCTGTATATCGAGGGGGTTTCCCTGCCCGGTGGCCACGGCGCCCTGAATCTCACCGGACAGGTGGGGAGCGTCATGCAGGAATCCGCCAGTGCGGCCTACAGCTACCTGCGCCACCGCTTTGGCGACCGCAAGGAGCACGAGGAATTCTTCACCAAACGGGATGTCCATATCCATCTTCCGGCGGGTGCGATTCCCAAGGATGGACCCAGCGCGGGCATCGCCATGGCCTCCGTGCTGTTGTCCCTGCTGATCCACAAGCCCATTGATCGGCGCACGGCCATGACGGGGGAGATAACCCTGACGGGCGTCGTGTTGCCCATCGGGGGGCTGCTGGAAAAAGTTCTGGCGGCCCATCGGGCGGGAATCAGGAGGATCATCATTCCCGCGACCAACTCGGTTGATCTCGATGACATTCCTGACGAGGTGCGCGAGGACATCGAGTTTGTTCCCGTTTCTCATGTGATCCAGGTCTGGGAAACGATTTTCCCGGGAGTGTTGGGATGATCAGGAACAGGAGGCTTGCGGCTCGTGGGTGAATATCGGCTGCTGACATCGCTCATGCGCCCCTTCTACAGGAAGGGGCGTTCGGCCGCATTTCAATTACCCGACGGCATTGGCCAGAGAGCAAGGGTGCTGTGCATCGACACCGGTGATCTGAGTGAACTGCTTTTTCATGTCCCCATGCTGAACGGTCTGAGGCGGCGTTACCCCGATCTGCAGATGGATTTTCTGCTGCCGGAAGCCCACGCTTCCCTGGTGATTCCCAGCGGTTTGGCCAAGCAGTGCATTCTCTACCGGGAGAGCCAGCTCAATCCCTGGCGCCCGTCCTTTGCCTCACTGTTGAAGAAAGTGGGGAGTGCCAGCTATGACATGACGGTGGTGATGTCTTTTTCGCCCCGACCCCGTCTGGAACTGGCCGCGTTGGCCTCGGGTGCGCCCCTGCGTTTTGGGCCCTCGCATCCGGAATCCTTTCCCGCCATCAACTGCGAATTGAAATCCGACGCCGATGATAACCAGTACCTCGGCGACCGGGTGGGCCGCTTCGCGCCGTTCCTGAATCTGGATCCGCATCCTCTCGATGCGCGTTGGCCGTTGCCAGTGGACAAGGTGCGGCACGTGGCCCAACAGGTGCATTTTCATAAACCCAATCCCGACCAGATGCTGATCGGGATTGATCCTGGGCCGGGGAAATCCGGCTTTGCCTTCGCCGTGGACAATCTGGAATTTCTGGTCCGCCAACTGGGCTCGCAGCTGGTTTGTCGAGCTTTGCCGCTGGGTGTTCCCGGACCCAATTCCCGGCTTGGGGAATTCATCGCCCGCCTGGGGCAGGCTCCGGTCGGGTTGCCCCGCGATGATCTTATGGATATGGTCCTGCTGCTGTCCCAGTGCGACCTCTTCATTTCCGGCAATACGGATTTTTTTCACATGGCGGTCGCCCTCGGGATACCGTCGGTGGGTCTGTTCACCGCCCAGGACCACCCCCACTGGGTGCCTTGCGGCCGGAGTCATGTCCGGATTTTGACCCTTGCCAAGGGGGAGAAGGTGGATGTGGCGACCTTGATGGACGCTGTGGAAGCCGTGACCCGGGGCCGGGCCAGCACCGCTTCCCACCCCCTTTCCCGCCAGGATTCCAGTGTCCCTTCCGGGGTTCCCGATGATGGCTCCGAACCGGTCGCCGACGATTCATGACCGTGGAGCCGGGTAGGGGTTCAGCGCCCCGCATCCTTGTGCTGGCTCCCAATTGGCTTGGTGATGTGGTCATGGCCACGCCCTTGCTGAACATGTTGGCGGGAAGCAGGTTCGGGGCCGATGAGAAACCTCCTTCACTTGTGCTGGCCGTGCGCCGAGTCTGGGTTGACCTTTTTCGCCATGATCCCCGCCTCGATGGTATTCTGGTTGTGGAGAGAACCGGACGCCATGCCGGTTACGGCGGGCTTTTCCGTCTTGCCCGTGATATGAAGAACGTTGCCGCTTCCGCCGTGGTGCTGGGCCCACCATCGTTGCGGGCGGGATTGGCTGCCCGGTTGGCGGGCATTCCCTTGCGTGCCGGGTTCAAAACCGACGGACGGGGCCTGTTGCTTCAGCCCGGGCTCAGGTTTCCCGGCCGGGGAGTTGGCCATTACAGCAATCAACTCCTTGATCTGGGGCGGGAAATTGTGCTCCGCCTGAATGGTCGTGAGGCGGGCGGTCCGGATGGCGCTCAAGGTGAACTGTTGCAGGGGCTGTCCACCGTTACGGTCGCCGGTCTGGAGGGCGATCCGCCCCTGTGGGCCATGGGTGTGGGCGCGACCTACGGCCAGACCAAAGTATGGCCGACCGAACGGGTGTGGGCCTTCCTGGCCGCCGCGGTTGAACAATTCGGAGTGCGTGTGGTGTTGCTGGGCCATGGTTCCGGTTTCGGCGACCATACCGTTTTGCCGGGGAGCGATCATCTTTCCTGGCGTCGGGATTTGGCGGGTGGCCCGGGTGTGGTGGACCTGGTCGGCCGCACAAGTCTTCCGGAGGTGACCACCATTTTGCGGCACGCTACGGTTTTTGTGGGCAACGATAGCGGTCTTATGCACCTGGCGGCCGCCCTGGGAACCCCGACCGTGGGCATCTTCGGATCTTCGGATCCCCGTTGGACGGCGCCCCTGGGCGCGCACACCGCCGTCGTCCAGGCATCGGGTTTTGCCTGCATTCCGTGTTTTCGTTCAACCTGCAACCAACCCCGGTTCTGCCTCGAAGCGCTGGATGCCGACCGCGTGCTGGAGACGGTGCGCCACCTGATTTCCCCTGCCCTCGTCGACAAGGGAGAAGATCCGTGACGGCCTGGAGCAAGATTTCCGGCCCCGGTCCCCGGCCGCCCTGGCGGGTCATCCTGTTGGATCGGGACGGGGTCGTGATCAGGGACCGGGGTTACATTGGTGATCCTGCCGGGGTGGCCTTGCTCCCGGGGGCTGCTGCGGCCATGGCGCGCGCCCATGCCGCAGGCTGGTTCCTGGTGGGTGTTTCCAATCAGTCTGGTTTGGCGCGGGGTCTTTTTTCACAGACCGACCTGCAGGCCGTCATGTCACGACTGGATAACCTGCTCGCCGCCGAACATGTTACTTTTGATGGATTTTATTTTTGTCCCCACGGACCGGATGACGGCTGTTCCTGCCGCAAACCGGATGTTGGTCTGGTTGTCGAAGCCGGACTCCTGCCCGGACTCGATAGCCGTTCCTGGGTGATCGGGGACAAGGTGAGCGATGTCGAATTGGGCATCAATCTTGGGATCTGCTCGATTCTGGTGCGTACGGGGTACGGCGCCCGGAACGAAGCCGAGGTGGTGCGCCGCTGGAAGAACGAGGATACGGTACTGGTGGCGGATGATCTGGCCGCCGCGGTTGACATTATCCTGAAGCAAGCGCCATCGGCCGGGGGAGGTCGGCCGTGACCTGGACCCTCGAAGGCAAACCCCTGCGCTCGATTCTGGTTACCCGGTTGCGCTACCTGGGTGACGTGGTCATGTCAACCGTCGTGCTCGAGATTCTCCGACGCGGTGATCCAGAGGTTAAATTGGGGTATCTCTGTGAAGATCCCTACGCGGTGGTCCTCGCGGGCCACCCCCTGATTGACCACCTGCACCGGTTGGGGATCCACAGGAAGGGGTCGGATGCCGGAGCGCGGGGCATGGGTCGGGCCGTTGACGATTCCGCCTCGGGTTTCTTCACGACGGTGGGGCGTCTTCGTGCTGCGCATTACGACTTGGCCGTGGATCTCTTTTTTAACCCCCGCAGTGCACTCCTTTTGCGGGTTGCGGGCATACCGGCCCGGATCGGTGGCACCCGCAGCAGCCGGCGTCGGCTCTATACCCATTCGGTGGATCGGACGGATTCCGGACTTTCCGAGGCCGAGTGGGAGACCCTGGCACCTGGTGGCTTGGGGGACCATCTGAGCCGGCTGGCTCCCTTGCGGCACCTGGAGTCTGGTCTAGGTTTCGGCCCCTGGCTGCGGACGTTCGCCGCCGCTGGTCCTCTGTTGCCGTTTGTCGCGGCTCCTGGGGGCACGGAAGGTCCTGTGGAACCCCTTGGGGCCCTCGGCGTCGATAGCGATCGGCCTTACATACTTTTGGCTCCCGGCGCCACCTGGACAGCCAAGCAGTGGCCACAGGCCCGCTGGCGGAATCTGTGTGAACGGCTGGCGCGCGGGCGCAGGGAACATCTTGTCATTTTGGTTCCCCCCGGTGAGCATTTCTCCGGGACCAAGTTGGGGGAAGGAATCCCCGCCTGCCGGGGTGGGGTGTTGCCGCCTCTTGACCTCGAAACGGCCCTGCGTGTTTTGGCGGGCTCCCGCGCGGTGGTTTGTGTGGATGGGGGGATCATGCATGCCGCCGTGGGGCTCCGTGTTCCTACGGTGGCCTTGTTCGGGCCGACGGAGCCTGAAATCTGGTTCCCCTACGGGCAGGATCACCGTTTTGTGGTCCTCAGCCACCGACCGCCTTGCCATCCGTGCCATCTGCATGAATGCGCGGGGTTCAGTTGCCTGCCCTCCATTGGTCCCCAAGAGGTGGACTCTGCCCTGTCCGCCGTGCTCCGTTTTGCCGACAGCCAGGAACGTCCGGAGATGGTCGGGGTAGAAACATCCCCAGAAATCTCAACCCAATCAAATCATGGGGGTAAGCTTTGATGCGGGCAGTAAAATACATTTCAGTTCGGGTCTGGTTCATTTTCGCCCTGGCGGGAACCATGGGGCAATCGGCAGGATCATGGGCCCAGAATTCAACCGCACAGCCGGATTCCGCCCTGGGGGCCCCGACCGTGTATGGACCGGGGGAGAAGCTGGTCTTCGATATCAGCTACGGGCCCATCAGCGCGGGGGAGGCCACACTGGAAGTCAAGGACGTCATCGATTTCCAGGGCCATCGTTGTTATCGTATCGAGAGCAGTACCAACAGCAACCGGTTCTTTTCGTCCTTATACAAGGTGAGGGACCGTGTCATTTCCTACATCGATATCGGGGGCCTGTACTCACGGTATTTTTATAAGAGATTGCGCGAGGGGGATTTTCGCAAGACCGTGGAGGTTGTCTTTGACCCTGATACCGCGACAGCCCATTATGCCGATGGGAAGGAATTGCCGATTGTGCCCGGAATACAGGATGTCCTGTCAGCATTTTTCTATGTCCGCAATCTGAACTTGACACCGGGGAGCAGCTACTTGGTTCCCGCCCACACCTCGCAAAAGACCTACGACCTGAATGTCGTGGTGCACGGTCGGGAAATTGTGAAGACACAGGCGGGACAGTTTTCCTGCCTTGTCATTGAGCCGGTGATCCAGGGGGAGGGACTGTTTAAGCATGAAGGTAAACTCACCATTTACCTGTCCGATGACAGCAACAGGATTCCGGTCATGATCAAGACCAAGGTTCCGGTGGGAACCATCGACGTGGAATTGAAATCGTATACGTTGGGCAAGGCCCTCAATCCCCTGGTCTCAGAGGTGACTGGTGAAGGCCACTGAATCCTCACGCAAATACCTGGTTCCGCCTGCGGATTGGCTGAAGGCCTCCGGCACCCAGGATGTGCCCCGGTTTGCCGGCTATCTGGTCCTCGCCACCTTGGCGGCAGCCTTGCTCCGCTTCTACCGCCTGGATGGGCAATCCCTGTGGGTCGATGAGATCCTGACCTGGAATCAGATCCGGCCCGGTGCCGGTTTGGTTTTCTGGGACCAGATCAGGGATGCTATCCAGGGCCCTCTGTATCAGGCCGTTGTGTGGCCCCTGGTTCGGATGCATCCCGACGGTTTTTGGATGCGATTGCCTGCGGCCGTGGCCGGCACCCTTGCCGTCCCCTTCCTGGGGCTTTGCGGTTCCCGGATGTTCGGGCAACGGACCGGTATCCTGGCTGCGGTCCTGCTGGCCTTCAATCCTTTCCACGTTTGGTACAGCCAGGAAGCCCGTGGCTATGCCTTTCTGGTTCTCTTCGTGGTGCTGACGGGTTACCTGTTCCTGGACATGATCCAGACGGGCGGTCGTTGGCGAACGGCTTTGTGGCTGGGTGTGTCCGGAGCCCTGGCCATGGCCAGCAATCTGTCGGGGACCTTTTTCTGGCTGGCGTTGGGGATGACCTGGCTGATCATTCAGATGACGGAAAAACGCCGGGACCTGGTTTTCTGGCTCGTGGCTTTCGGCATCGGGACGGTCCTGATCCTGCCTTGGCTTTTTCAGGCCACGGGGATCTGGGCCGTGGACAGGTTGGCGCCCGGCGCGGTGACCGGTGAAGCCCTGAGGGGGGCCACGACGTTTTCCCCCTTGGCGGTACCCTATACTTTTTTCACCTTCTGTTTCGGGTACAGCCTGGGACCTTCGGTGACCCAGCTGCATCTCATGACGGGACGGGAAGTGTTGGCCGGTTCCTGGCCGCTGCTGTTGGCGTCGGTTCTGGTG
>CAZJGK010000035.1:9538-28608 GCA_964545545.1 uncultured Fibrobacteraceae bacterium
TCCTTGACGCTGTACTCCCTGGGCGGATATTTCTGGAATTCACGCTATGCCAAGGAAGATTTGCGGGCCGCAGCCAGGTACCTGCAAACGGCCAACACCCGCGGTGAACCTGTTGTGGTGCCGGTGACCACGGGTGTCCTGAAATTTTATGACCATGGTCCCGGCGCCCTGATCGACAGTTACCATGTGCCGGCCCTTGCCGGGCCTGATGCGGCACGGCAGTTCCTGGCGAACCGTTTGGCCGGCCAAAATAGTGCCTATATAGTATGGTCCCGTCCCTGGGCCTTCGATCCATGTGGTTATCTGGCGGCCGAGCTGTCGCGGACAGGTGTTTTTTTGGAAGTATTCCAGGCTCCGGGGGTCAAGGTTTTTCACTGGCAGCGGCGGGGCGGGAAAAGCGGATGATCAGGAAAAATTTTTACGGTGACCGAACATCATACAAAGACTTCATCGAAGAAGTGGTTGATGGGTACCATATCCGCGACCCGTTTATTTTTCGTTTTCTCAAGCGACTGTTCGATATCGGCGCCTCTTTGACGGGGCTGTTGCTGCTGTTGCCGCTATTCCCGTTCATCGTGGCGCTCATCAAGCTCGAAACCAGCGGCCCTGTTTTTTTCCGCCAGGAGCGTGTCGGAAAATATGGCCGTCTTTTCGATTGCTTCAAGTTCCGCAGCATGGCCGTGGACGCCGAATCGCGCAAAAGCGAACTGCAATACCTGAATGAGGCCACCGGAGCAGCTTTCAAGATCAAGGATGATCCCCGTGTAACGGGGGTGGGCCGGTTCCTGCGCCGCAGCAGTCTTGATGAATTCCCGCAGCTTTTCAATGTCCTGCGGGGGGACATGACCATCGTGGGGCCACGGCCCCAGATTTCCTCGGAAGTCGGCGACTATTCTCCGGCCGATGCCCTGCGGTTGCTCGTCAAACCGGGACTCACCTGCTTGTGGCAGGTCTCAGGGCGCAGCCAGCTTGATTTCAGTGAATGGATGGAACTGGATCGTCGTTATGTCCTGACCCGAAGTTTGAAGACTGACTTATTCATCCTTCTGAACACCTTGCCTGCGGTCATCGAGCGCAAAGGGGCGTATTGATGATTCTCGGCGTCGGACTCGATCTGGTTTCGATGCGACGGATGGAAATCTTGGTGCATCACCACCGCTCGAGATTCCTGAAACGATGTTTTGTCCCTGGCGAAATCACGGGGGATCGAATCGAGGCTGTTGTGGCCATGGCCCGTGCGTGGGCCTTGAAGGAAGCGTTTCTCAAGGCCTTGGGTGGTCGGATCCGGGATATTCCCTACCGGGAAATCACCGTGGATTTGGGCGAACCGGGGCGCCCGGTCCTGCGACCGGTCGGCCAGGCCGCGGCGGCTTTGGCCGCGCGGGGCGGCCGGGGGCTGGCGTCGTATTCCAGCGCGGCTGGTCCCTGGATTGCCGGCGCGGTGGTTATCCATGACGGCCGGAGCGGCAAAGGACTTGGAGAGGACATCGTCGTGTGATAGATTAACTTTTGATCTGGCGTCGGATTCTTTTCTCGGGCTGTTGTGAGGGCTTGAATACCGCCATGGACCTGGATTACCTCCTGATCGATGTCTTCACCGACCGGCCCTTCGGGGGCAGCCGGTTATATCTGTTTCCCAACGGAGACCGCATTTCGGGGGGCATGATGCAAATTATCGCCCAGGAGCTGGGCGCGGGCGAGACGGGATTCATTCTGGGTGAACGCGTTGATGCTGCCCGCGCGCGGCTGCGCGTATTTACCCCCTCGGTGGAGATTCCTTTTGGTGGCCACTCTGTCCTGGGTGCCACTTTTGCCCTTGACCATCTGGGCCACCGGGACTGCGAATCCGTGCCCGGCACCTTCGTGTGGGAGCTCGAAGCCGGATTGTATGCGGTGGACACCAGTGATGACGGCGGTGCCCGCTCCTATGGCTTGATCCAGGATCGCCCCGAATTCATGGGTCAATATTTCCATCGCGACAAGGTGGCCCGCACCCTGGGCATCAAGGAAGAGGATATCGCCATCACCGGATTGCCCTGTGAGATCGTGTCCACGGGTCTTCCCATCCATGTCGTTCCCATCGCCTCTCTGGAGGTCATGGAGAGGATCCATCTGCGGCGAAAATACGCCGACGAGATTGCCCGGGACCTGGGTTTCGGTGACCTTTTCGTCTTTACCTGTGAAACCGAAGGCGAGGATGTCGACGTCCATTGCCGGATGTTTGCGCCGCATTTCGGGATCCCGGAGGACCCTGCCAGCGGAGCCGCAACGGGAGCTTTGGCTGCCTACCTGATCAAGCACCGTCTGGTCAAGATTCAAAGGCTGGTGCGGATCATAAGTGAACAAGGCCTTGAAATGGGCCGACCCAGCCGCATCATTGTCGAGGCCACCGTCAAGGACGGGCGGGCTGTTTCCATCCAGGTCGGGGGCCAGTGCGTTATGGTCGGCTCCGGGACCATTCATATTTCCTGAAGCAAAAGGCCGCCTGTTGGTTGTGCGGCATGAAAGAGAGGCTGCTGCAATGAGCGTCACCGCCGGTTTGTCTCCCGAGATGTGCGACATGGTTATCCAAACCTTGCGGCAGGTCATGGGAAGGGCGATGCCTGATGAAAAAATCCTGGAACTGGATTCCACTGATACATGCCCCGAGGATCTCGTGCGACGGCTGCTTTCCCCGGATGTCGGACTGCACCTGATCTTCTTGCCCGAGAACGTGGGGGGACTCGGCGGCGGCGCCCGCGATATCTGTCGCGTCAGCGAGGAAATGGCCGCTATCGACCTGGGCTTGGCCACGACCTTCTTGGCCATCTTGCTCGGGACCGACCCTATCCTTGTCGGCGGTACGCCCCGGCAGAAGCAGGACTGGCTGTCACGGATTGCCACAGGCAACGCCATCGTTGCCTACGGCGTCACCGAACCCGAAGCCGGGAGCAATGTGGCCTCCTTGACGACCGTGGCCGAACGTATTCTCGATGGTGACGGGCAGATTACCGGGTACCGCATCAATGGTGCCAAGCAGTTCATCACCAATGGCGGAATAGCGGATATCTACACCATCCTGGCCAAGACTCCCGATGGCCCCAGCTTCTTTGTCGTCGAGCGCGGCACCAAGGGTTTGGCTGTGGGCCGCCACGAGGACAAACACGGGATCCGCGCCAGCAACACCACCGGGGTTTTGCTGGAGGATGTGGAGGTGCCCGCGGATAATCTGCTGGGCCTGAAGGAGGGGCAGGGTCTGAAACAGGCCAATGCCGTTTTCGGGTACACGCGTCTGATGGTGGGGGCCTTTGGCCTGGGTGCCGGGCAGGCGGCGTTGAACTTGGCCCTGGCTTACAGCAAGACCAGGATTCAGTTCGGGAGTCCCTTGATCGAGAAGGACGGTTATCTGCTGAGCCTGCTGGTCGAACCATGGATCGATCTCGCTGCCGGGCGTGCCCATATGGAGGCCATTGCCCTGCGTATTGACGAAGGTGCGTCAGACATGGGGACGGAAGGGGCCATCGCCAAGTATTGGTGTACAGAGGCGGGGAACAGGGCGGCCGATGCGGCCATCCAGGCCCATGGCGGCTACGGGTACACCCGGGAATACATGGTCGAAAAAATGCGGAGGGATGTGCGCATCACCACCATTTACGAAGGCACAAGCGAGATCCAGCGCAGCATCATTTTCATGTACCGCTGGAAGGAGACGGTGCGCTCCAATGGTGCATATTATGCGGGTCAGGCTGCGGAAATGGATGCTCTTCATGCCGAGTATCCGGTGGCGGGCGCCGATGTGGTTGCCAGGTCCCTGCGGGCTCTCAACAACGTCATCCTGCACATGCACAAGATGCGTCAGACCCGGCACCAGATGGTGATGTTCACCCTTGCCGATTTGATGGCCTGCGCCGAGGTGGCCGCCGCCCTGGCGAACAAGGCCGCCGGCTTGGCCAAAGCTCAGGACAGGGAAGCTGAAACCTTCGCTGCCATGAGCAGTGCCTTTGCCGCCAAGACGGCCATGCGGGTTCTGGCCGGCGGGAAAATCTGCGCCACTGCGCTGGCTGCACCCGGTGAGACGAATGAGGATATAGCCAAGATCATAGGGGTCCTGGACGAGGAATTGCCTCCGGCATCGTATGCGGGATTGTGGTATCATATGGCCTTGGTTGGTGAAGATCTGAAGCAACGGAATTGAGGCAACATTCGTATGTCCCCAGGGGATCTTGAAACAGCACTGGCCGCGTGGCGACAGCGTTTCCTGAAGCGGAATTCGGGGCACGCGCATGTGCGGCTGTCCGAGTTGTTGATGAGTACCAACAGGGATGATGAAGCCCTCGAGGTGCTTGAAGAAGGCCTGGCCGCAGGGCCGGTCTGCCACGGCGGTTTGCTGCAATTGAGCAAGCTGTTGTTGGCGCGTGGCCGTGATATCGAGGCCCGCAGCCATCTCCTGCGTCTGTTGGCCCAGGATCCCGAAAACACCATGGCCTTGGCCATATTGGCCGAACATGCCCGCGCCGACGGCAGGTGGGAAGAGGCCTCCCGTTTCTATCAGCGTTTGACGGAACTGGACCCCGGCAGGGAAACATGGGTTACCTTGTTGGAGGAGGTCCGCAGCCGTCAGCTTGCCCGCCCTCGGGGGCAGGCGGCCATGGAGGACGGCGCCGGCAGAAAACCCGTGCCCACCATGACCCTCGTGGATATTTATCTGGCCCAGGGATACCGGGACCGGGCGTTGGCCGTCCTGCGGGACATGGCTGCGGTTGATCCCGAACGGACCGATGTCCAACGTCGCCTCCAGGACGTGGAACGGGGCATATCCGCGGGGTTGTCCGCCGAGGAGGCCGTTTCTCCCGTCGGATCGCCAGATGTCGAGGGCCGGGTGCCGAGACTGGATCCGGAACATTTGGCAATTGCCCGGCAGCATGTAATCCAGCGGCGTGCCAAAGAAAAGCAACAGTTTCAGGCCTGGGTGGATAACCTGCGCCAGGAGAGAAACCATTGAGCGCAAAATCGCGTGTGGGCATTCTGGGGGGTCCCAACCTGGCCCTGCTGGGGCAGAGGGAACCGGAACTCTACGGTTCGGTGACTTGGGCTGAACTTGAACAACTGTGTAGTGAGTGGGCGCGGGAGCTGGGTCTGGACACCGTTTTTCTGCAGACCGACAGCGAAGGGGAACTGGTGGGGTTGATTCACCGGGCCGGTCGGGAATGCGCCGGGTTGATTCTCAATGCCGCCGCCTATACCCACACTTCGGTGGCCGTGCGCGACGCGGTGCTGACCCTGGACATACCGGTGCTGGAGCTTCATCTGACCAACCCCGCCGCCCGGGAACCTTTTCGGCGTCAAAATCTGCTTCAGGATGTGGTGACCGGAGGCGTTTTTGGTCTGGGAACGGCGGGGTATCGCCTGGCTTTGGCCGGCATGGCTGAGATCCTGGCGCAGCGGTCCGGTGGGAACTGATTTATTGCCAGATGTCATCGCCCGTGTTATCAATGGGCAAGTTTTTCGCAGATATTCTTTCTGGATGCAACGGCGGCTGATCTCGATACAAGGAGCGGTTTCGTGGCAGACACCAGTAATTTTCGTACCGGTTATAACATCCGCCACAAGGATGGCATATGGAGCATCGTGGAATTTCAGCACGTCAAACCCGGCAAGGGTGGGGCCTTTGTCCGCACCAAGCTGAAAAACGTCGAAAACGGCAAGGTTGTCGAACATACTTTCCGGGCGGGGGAAAAGGTTGAGGAAGTCCGTCTGGAGAAGCGGTCCTACCAGTACCTGTATCCCGACGGGGAATTCTTTGTGTTCATGAACATGGAAACGTATGAGCAGATCCAGATGCATCGTGATCAGCTGGGTGATGTTCCGCTATATATCAAGGAAAGCGACATGTGCAGCGTTCTTCTGATGGAGGACAAACCCCTGTCTGTCGAACCTCCCCTGACGGTTGAACTGGCCGTCAAGGAGTCGGACCCCGGGGTGCGGGGTGACACGGCCCAGGGCGGCTCCAAACCTGCGACCATGGAGACAGGACTGGTTGTCCAGGTGCCGCTGTTCATTGAGGAAGGCGAAATTCTGAAGATTGATTCCCGGACCGGCAAGTACCTGGGGAGGGTGTGACATGGATTCAGTCGACGGCAGCAGGATGGATATCCAGCAGGTTCGTGAACTGGTGAAACTGGTCGAGGACAGCGGCATCGAGGAGTTGGAGGTCTCCCACAAGGACACCACCATCAGGATCCAGAAATCGGGACGGGTTCAGCCCGGCGCCATGGCCATGGCGCCCCTGCCCGCGGCGCCGGTTGCGGCCGGTGTTGCGGCGATTCCCGCCGATCCGGTGCGGGCCAAATGGCGCGAGATCCGCTCTCCCATCGTGGGGACCTATTACTGCGCTCCCGCCCCCGAGGCCGACCCCTTCGTCAAGGTGGGGGACAGGGTCGCCAAGGGCCAGACCCTGTGCATTATCGAAGCCATGAAGGTGATGAATGAAATCGAGGCTGAATTCGGCGGTGTGATCAAGGATATCCTGGTGGAAAACGGCCAGCCGATCGAATCGGAAGCCATCATGTTCCTGGTGGATCCCGTCTGACCAGGCCGGAAATTGTTGTTTCGCTGACGGGCGAGCCCTTCGGGGCTCGTTTTGCGTTGCGGGATTCCCTTCAAGGTTTTTGCCTGGCGGCCGAAAACTGAAGTGGCAAGACAACACATCCGGATCCAAATCCCGCGCGGGACAAACAGGAGAAAGCCGCCCATGGATATCAAAAGCATCCTGACCGAAATGATCGAGCGGGGGGCCAGCGACCTGCACCTGAAAGTGGCTACTCCTCCCACACTGCGCATCAACGGCATCCTGGTAAAAACCGAGTATCCCGCGCCCACGGTGCAGGACATGGTTGCGGTGACCCAGCAGGTTTTGACGGCCGGCCAGCGGGAATCATTCGAAAGTACGCGGGAGATCGACTTTGCGTTCGGAGTGCCGGGAGTGGCACGCTTCCGGGCCAATTTCTATGTGCAGCGGGGGACCATCGCGATGGTATTCCGCCATGTCCCGGTGGAGATTCAAACGCCCGACGAACTGGGATTGCCGCCGGTCGTCAAGGAGCTTGCACTGCGGAATCGGGGCTTGATTCTCGTCACCGGAACCGTGGGCAGCGGAAAATCCACAACCCTGGCTTCCATGGTTGACATCATCAACCGGGAGAGCTATCGGCATGTCATCACCATCGAGGACCCCATTGAGTTCCTGCACCGCGACCGGAAATCCATCATCAGTCAGAGGGAAATCGGTTGTGACACCACAAGTTACACGGGCGCCCTGAAGCATGTTCTGAGACAGGATCCGGACGTCATCCTCATTGGTGAAATCCGGGATGCCGAAGCCATGAAAATCGCCTTGACCGCATCGGATACCGGACATCTGGTTCTCAGCACCATGCACACCATCGATGCGAGGCAGACCATCAGCCGGATCATTTCCTTCTTCCCGCCGCATCAGCACCAGGAGATCAGATACCTGCTGGCCAGCACTTTGCAGGCGGTGATTTCCCAGCGTCTGGTTGCTGATTCCGGCGGTCTGCAGCGCCATCCGGCCTGCGAGGTCCTGATCGCCACCAACACCATCCGGGATTACATCCGGGATTCGGAGAAAACCGTGCTGATCAGGCAGGCGATCCAGGAAGGATTCGTTTCCTATCAGATGCAGACGTTCGACCAATCCCTCATGCAACTCTACAAGGAAGGCAAGGTGAACCTGGATGTGGCCACCAAGGCCAGCAGCAATCCCCATGAATTCCTCCTGCGCATCAAGGGTATTCAGGGCTCTTCCGATAATACCTGGGACCATTTTGAAGAATCTCCGGAGGAGGAAAAAGTGGATATCCAGCACATCTGATAGGCGATCAAGTGCTTTCCAATGATGAAGATGGCCCCCCGCGGGGCCATTTTCGCTTGCCATCACAGTCCCCTGGAACGACAATAACCGCTCTGGAATACAATACCGGGCCCCGGGCGGTCATCGCCGGGGCGCTGCGAGCGCTGAACCCGGTGGTCATTGGCCGAAAGTCATCCATGTTCAACAAAATACTGATTGCCAACCGGGGTGAGATTGCCCTGCGGATCATGCGGGCCTGCCGCGAACTCGGTGTGCAAAGTGTCGCCATCCATTCGGCGGCCGATGTGGATTCGCAGCATGTCAAGTATGCCGACGAATCGGTCTGCGTGGGAAAGACATCCAGCGCCGAGAGTTATCTCCGCATTCCCAACATCATTGCGGCCGCGGAAATTACAGGTGCCGACGCCGTCCATCCCGGCTACGGATTCCTGGCCGAGAACGCGGAGTTTGCCGAGATCTGCGTCGAGAACGGATTCGTCTGGATCGGGCCGTCCCCCGCGGTCATACGCAGGATGGGCGACAAGGCCACGGCCCGCACCATGGCTTCGGCTGCGGACGTTCCCGTGGTGCCGGGTACGGGCTTGGTGGCCGATGTCGAGGATGCGGCCCTGGCCGCCTCGGGATTCGGGTATCCGGTGATCATCAAGGCGACCGCTGGCGGCGGGGGTAAGGGGATGCGGGTCGCCTGGGATGAAGCGGAGTTGCGGCGCAATTTTCTCGCCGCCAGGACGGAAGCCGCCGCGGCCTTCGGCAACGATGCCGTTTACCTCGAGAAGTACCTCGTGAATCCGCGGCACGTGGAAATCCAACTCATGGGTGATGCCGCCGGCACGGTGTTGCATTTCGGTGAGCGGGATTGCTCCATCCAGCGCCGCCACCAGAAACTTCTCGAAGAGGCGCCTTCGCCTGCCGTGGATGCCGATCTGCGGCGTCGGATGGGCGAAGCTGCCGTGCGCCTGGCCAAGGGCGTGGGCTACACCAGCGCGGGCACCGTGGAGTTCCTGCTGGATGAGAACGGATCCTTCTATTTCATGGAAATGAACACCCGGATCCAGGTGGAGCACCCGGTGACCGAGATGGTGACCGGTTACGACATGGTGAAGTGGATGATTCGGGTTGCCGCCGGTGAGAATTTCACCTTCGGCCAGGATGATATCCAGGTCCGTGGCCACGCCATTGAATGCCGGATCAATGCCGAGAATCCTGAGCGGGATTTCATGCCCTGTCCGGGCCGAGTCTTCTATTTCCACGCTCCGGGCGGACCGGGCATTCGGGTAGATACCCATGTGTATTCCGATTACCTGGTCCCCCCGCACTATGACTCGTTGCTGGCCAAGATCATTGCCTACGGCGAGGATCGCGAGGAAGCTATCGCAAGGATGCGGCGGGCGTTGGCCGAATGTGTATTCGAAGGTCTGCCGACCAGCACCCCTTTCCACCAGGAGGTGCTGGACAATCCGGTTTTCCTGGCAGGCAAGGCCACGACACGCTTCCTGGAAGAGGAATTGACCCAATTGCAGGAGGGGTTGCGTGTCAGGGCGAAAACCGAAGAAGGCTGATTCTTCCCGATCGGGGCGCTGGTTCGAGTCCCGGTGGCTCAGCGGCATCCTGCTGATAGCCGTGGGTCTATACGTGGGTCTTTCCCTGACCGGAACTCCGCCCGCCTGGTGGTTGGTGCTCGAAGGAGGGGGAGCCGGTGTTCCCCTGCTCGACGGAAGCAACCCCGGGGGGCCGGTGGGTTCCTTGCTGGCCGTTTTCCTGGGTGCGGTCTGGGGCGGGATTTGGGTCTGGGTGCTGCCGTTCTTGATTGTGGTTTTCGGCATCGGGCAGCTGACCGGCCGGCGGACTTTCCTGAAACATCTCGTGCTGCGGATCCTGCCGCTGTGGCTGGCATCGACGGCGTGGATCGCGCAACCCGAGGGTTTGTTGAGCCGGACGGCCGGTGCCAGGTTCGGCGGCATCGCGGGGTTTGCCCTGGCCCGTGGTTTTCACGGACTGTTCGGCCTATGGGGCGCGCGAATTTTCCTGACGGTAATTCTGCTCGCCGTCTTGGGCTTCTTTTTTAAACGCTGGTTGAGTTGGGTTCCCGCTGCCCTGGGTTTCCTCGGTGCGGGAAGTGTGGCCTGGGGCCGCCGTTTATGCGGGGCCATTGCCTGGCCTTTCATGAAGGTGGGCTCCGGATTGCGCACCTTGGCAGCCCTGCCCGTCCGCCTGGCCCGCGCCGCAGCCGGGATCAGGCTACCCTCCCGGACCCGCTTCCAGGCGGCGGACCGGAATGATCCCGCCGTGCCGGGGGATGATCCGACTCTGGCGCCCATGCCCCGGCAACGTCACGTGCATACCCCGGCGGCAACGCAGGCCGAGGCGGGGGGGCTGGATGGTGACATCCCCTTGCCGCCGTTGACCGGCGACGGGCAAGGCGAGGTTTTGCCAGGCGCCGACGGGAGTGTTTCCGGGGACGATTATTTTGCTGCCGAGGAACCCGTCGGGAAACGGCGTCCCCCTCCGGGACGCAAGCCCCGAGGCAAGGTCGTGCTGCCGCGAGTGGATATGCTGACGCCTGCCGGTCCCGATATGAGACCCCCGACCCGCCTGGAACTCGATGCGTCCGCGGACCTCCTGGAAACAACCCTGCACTCCTTCGGGGTGGAGGGGGAGGTCAAGGATGTGCGGCCGGGGCCGGTCGTGACCACCTTCGAATTCCAGCCGGGAACCGGAATCCGCGTCAACCAGATCGTGCAGCGCGCCGACGACCTGGCCCTGGCCATGCGAGCCCGGTCGATCCGGATGGAGGCGCCCATTCCCGGCAAGGCTGCGGTGGGGATCGAGATTCCCAACGCCAAGCCGCGCATGGTTCGCTTGCGGGAGGTGCTGGAGAATACCGACCAGCGCGAGGTCCCGCCCCTGTCGGTGGTCCTGGGCAAGAATGTGGTGGGCAAACCGGTTAGCGTGGACCTGGCCTCTTTGCCGCATCTGCTCGTGGCGGGATCCACCGGGAGCGGGAAATCCGTCTGCCTCAATGCCTTGATCTGTAATCTGCTGTTGCGCAATGATCCTTCCCAACTGCGTCTGATGCTAATCGATCCCAAGATGCTGGAAATGAATGTCTACAACGGCATTCCCCACCTCTTGTTGCCGGTGGTGACCGACCCCCGCGAGTCGCTCAAGGCCCTGCAGTGGCTGGTGGCCCAGATGGAGTACCGCTACCGGAAGCTGGCCAAATGGTCCGTGCGGAACATTCAGCAGTACAACGACAGGGTCAAGGCGGGGGGGATCACGGACAATGATGGGCAGCCGGTTACCGAAATCATGCCTTACTTCCTGACCATTGTGGATGAATTGGCCGACCTTATGATCCAACTGGGCAATGAAATTGAAGGCCCCATCACCC
Organism: uncultured Fibrobacteraceae bacterium; assembly: GCA_964545545.1. GTDB lineage: Bacteria > Krumholzibacteriota > Krumholzibacteriia > LZORAL124-64-63 > LZORAL124-64-63 > JAHJTW01. Next base: position 20,800 of record CAZJGK010000035.1, read on the forward strand.
GCCTGGCCCAGAAGGCCAGGGCTGTGGGCATCCATTTGATCCTGGCCACGCAGCGTCCGAGCGTGGATGTGCTGACGGGTGTGATCAAGGCCAACATTCCCTGCCGGATCGCCTTTCGCGTCATCCAGAAGAACGATTCCCGCACCATCCTGGACATGAACGGCGCCGAGCAGTTGCTCGGACATGGGGACATGCTCTATCTGCAGCCGGGTCGGGCTTTGCCCGTGCGGGTGCACGGTTCGTTCATCGACGTGGACGAATGCGAGGCCATTGCTACCCACTGGCGCCACTTCGGCAATCTTACCGAGGATATCAGTTTGCAGGAAAACCCTGCCGGCGGCGGCATGGTCACCGGCGAGGATGACCTCTTTGAAGCGGCCAAACAGGTGATCGTGCTGCACCAGAGCGGATCGACTTCCCTGCTGCAGCGCCGCCTGCGCATCGGTTATACGCGGGCCGGCCGTTTGATGGATATGCTCGAGGAAGCCGGTGTGGTGGGCCCGTTCACCGGCAGCAAGGCGCGGGATGTCCTGATCAAGCCTGAGGATCTGGATAGCCAGGACGAGGGGCACGCCTGATGCGGAAGGTGTGGTGCGCGACCCTCGGCTGCGACAAGAACCTGGTGGATTCGGAGGCGTTGTTGGGGCGTTTCACCCAGGGCGGCATCCGTCCGGTGAGCGACCCTGCTCAGGCCGATGTCTGGGTCCTGAACACTTGCGGTTTCATCGAGGCCGCCCGCAAGGATAGTTTGGATACGGTGCGGGAACTTGCGGCAAACAAGGGCTCGCGGATCCTCGTCGTTTGCGGCTGCTGGTCCCAGGAACACGGCGACTGGATTCGCCGGGAATTTCCTGAGGTGGATGTGGTTGCCGGAGTGGGGCAGTTCGACCGGGTGGTTGCGGCCTGCCTGGACGTGGCTGCGGCGGCGCCGGATACCCGCCATGAGGCGTTCCCTTTGGCCGGACCCATCGTCGCGGATCCCCTGGTGGCTCCTTACACGGGATTTGTGGATCGCCCCCTTTTGACTCCCCCTCACGTGGCTTTCGTCAAGATTGGCGAGGGCTGCAATTTCTCCTGCTCGTTCTGTCGCATCCCTTTGATTCGCGGCAAGCAGCGCAGCCGTCCGGTACAGGAAATCCTGCGGGAGGTGTCGTTGCTGGCTGACCGCGGTGTTTCGGAGATTCAGCTGGTGTCCCAAAACACCAGTGATTTCGGGCGTGACACGGGGGAAACCCTGCTGGCCTTGGTAAAGGCCCTCAATGGTGTCGAGGGGCTGCGGCGGATCCGGCTCTTCTACCTTTATTCGGGCGTTGTGACCGTCGCAGACCTGCTGCGGATTCTGGATGTGCCCAAGGTTGTTCCCTATCTCGATCTGCCGGTGCAGCATGCCTCGGCGCCGTTGCTCAAGGCCATGCGCCGGCCGGGAGCGGACCGCACCGCCCCGGATTTCTTCCACCGCCTGCGCTCCGCTCGTCCCGACCTTGTCTTGCGGTCGACGGCCCTGTTGGGCTTCCCGGGGGAGGAGGACGAGGATGTGTCTTTGCTGGCGGATTTTCTGGCCGAGGTGGAATTTGACCACCTGGGGACCTACCGTTATTCTCCCGAACCGGGAACCCTTTCGTTCGACCTGCCTGATCGCGTGCCGGACGAGGTGATTCTGGATCGTGAAGCCCTTATCCAGGGCATCCAGGAGGATATTGCCCTGGGCCGACAGGAACAACGCCTGGGCCGCCGGTTTGAAGTGCTGGTAGATCGCGTGGTCGGCCCTGATGAAGGGGCCGCGGAAGCTGTGCCTGAAGTGCTTGCTGAACTCGCTGCTGGTTCTCATGTTGAAGGCGGCGGCTCGGGAGGGCAGGTTCCTGATGGTTTCCGGGGATCGGTGGCCTTGAGCCGGAGCTATCATTTCGGTTATGATGTGGATGGGATGGTTCTGATGCCTGGGGACGGCCTGGAGGCCGGCGCTTATCTGCAGGCGGAGTTCACCCACGTGACGTCGTCGGATGTTTGGGCCTTGCCCGTGATGCGGACGGGTTCCGGCCGTTGAGATGTTCATCGAACCTGAGGAAAGGTCGTTTCTTGCCATGAAGCTGCGTTCCTTGATGACCGGATTATGCCTGGGTGGCCTGTTGCTGGGAAGCGGACTCCTGTCTCCTGTGCGGGCTGTGGCGGATGTCGCCGGCGATGGCGCCTTCGCCCTGAGTGACACTGTGCCTTCCAACCTGTGGCTCACGCGCTCATTGATGGAGGACCTGGTAAGTCAATGCGCCGGGGTGCTGGGTTCCCAGCCGCGGAATATCCTGCTGGATCCGGCCAAGGCTGATGCCGGTTCGGAACTTTTCCAGGTTGCCCTGCATAGAATCCTGGAAGGTCAAGGTCACCATCTTTTTTCGGCCGAGGGTGACACCACGGTGCGGCCTGATGTGGATGTGGTGTGGAAGTTCAACGTGGTCGGTGTTCAACTGGCGTACCCCCAGGTGGGACGCACCCTGGGCATTTGGCGCAGCTGGATCGCCCGCGAGGTTGCCGTCACGGTCATCTGTTCCATCATTGAAGTTCCCAGCGGCAGGGTCCTGCTGGACGACCAGAAACAGGTGCGCTTCAATGATCGGTTTGCGCCGGATGAGTTTTCCCGGGTGGACTCGCCTTTGTATGATTTCACGACGGCCGAACCTGTCAACGGCAACTGGCACGACCGACTCGAGGATCTGGTGGTCCTGGGAACCCTCGCCGGATTGGTCGCCGTCTATTTTGCCAACACTTCCAATTGACAACGCCCGTGGAGGCCCCCGGAATGAATAATCGCTTGTTACGCCCTTTCCTGTTGTGGCTATCTCTGGGCCTGCTTTCTGGGGTGGCGGGAATCTGGGGCTGCGGCGCCGGAAATCCCTATCCCCCCGGCAGCTTTCAGCGGGGCGTTTTTTTCGCGGAAAACGGCAAGAATCTGGAAGCCGTTTCGGCCTTTGAATCCTATGTGCGCAAGAACCCCACCGACAGCCTGGCCGCCGAAGCGCAGTTCCGCAAGGCCATGACCTATATGGCCATGAAGGAGTATCCACTGGCGGCGGTGGAATTCCGGATTCTCCGCAAGGATTACCCCACCAGCCCTCTGGTCGAAGAAGGCGCGTACAGGGAAGGACTTGCCTATCTGCGTCAGGTCGGCCGGATTGAGCGGGATATTTCCGGAGCCTATCAGGCCCGGGTGCATTTCAAGGATTTTCTGGAGAGTTATCCCAACTCGGTATTTCGGCCCGAGGTTGAAAAATCCCTGACCGAAATATCCGACATGATTGTCGCCAAACGCTTGCGGGAGATCAACGTTTACCGTCAACTGGGGCGCTACCGGGCTGTGGCGACCAGCCTCGACAACGTCCTGGCGGACGAACCGGGGAGTTCCCTGATGGACAAGGTCCTGTGGCAGCGTGCGGAGGTGGCCTTCAGGTTGCAACAGGACACCGTTGCCCGTTCTTTCCTGCAGAAATTGGCGGATCAGTACCCCGACAGTCCCCTGGCAGCCAAGGCCCGGGCCAAACTTGCGAGCGACGGCGGGGCCGCCCCTTCCGATTCCCTCCAGTCATGAACGTCGCCGTGTTCGGCGGGTCGTTCGATCCGGTCCACCGTGGCCATGTTGCCATGGTGGACCTTCTTTTGGGGCGAAGTCTTGCCGACGAAGTCTTGCTCGTGCCCGCAGGCCGGTCTCCCGACAAGGCCGGCCATTCAGCTTCCGGAGCCGCGCGGGCGGCCATGCTGGAACTCGCCTTCGCCCAGGAACCCCGGGTCACCGTCGAATCCTGTGAGTTGGCACGGGAGGGACCCTCCTATACCGTTCAAACCCTGGAGGAGTTGGCCCTGGCACGGCCCGCTGCGCGCCTGCAACTTGTCCTGGGCCAGGACAATCTGACCGGGTTTTACCGCTGGCGTTCCCCCCAGCGGATTCTGGACCTGGCCGGCCTGGTCGTTTTTGCCCGCGCGGACTCCGCCGATCCGATGACCGATTCCCAGGGAATCCGCGACTTGTTGCAAGCCCGCGGTCTGGCCGCCGGTTCCGTGGTCGCGGTCGCGGATTTTGATGTGGCGGTGTCTTCCCGGGCAGTTCGTGCTAAGCTGCAAAACGGACGGCCGGACCCGGGCCTGGTGCCTGAAGCGGTGGCCGCCTATATCCGTCGGCATGGTCTTTACCGATCTTGAAGGAGCGCGGGGATCGCCGCGGCGGCCCCCGCAATACTCGGGCACTCCCTGACTCTGAAGCGAGAGGTTTTCCTCGTGTCCTTGATCCTCATTGACGGCTCGGCTCTTGTCTATCGTTCCCACTATGCTTTTGCCCGGCGCCCCTTGACGGCGCCTTCGGGCGAGTTCACTTCCATCGCCTTCGGTTTTCTCAACTCCACGCTGCGGTTGATTCGGGATTTCGATCCCGACTATCTGGCTGTGGTTTTCGATCTGCCGGGCAAGAATTTCCGGCATCGCCTTTATCCCGACTACAAGGCCAACCGGAAACCCATGCCGGATGAGATCAAGGAACAGCTGCCCCGGCTGCGGGAACTCCTGGAGGTCTGGGGATTGCCGATTCTGGAAATGAGCGATGTGGAGGCCGATGACGTTATCGGCACCTTGGCCGACACGGTTGCCGCGGAGGGAAAGCAGGTCTGGCTCTATTCCGGGGACAAGGATTTCATGCAACTGGTTGATGAGCATGTGGGGATGCTCAAGCCGGGCAAGCGGGGAGAGGACATCATCCCCCTGACCCTGGATGATGTGCGCCGTACCTACGGTCTGGAACCTGCCGGCCTCATCGATGTGTTCGCCCTGGCGGGGGATGCCGCCGACAATATCCCCGGTGCTCCCGGTGTGGGGGACAAGACGGCCTTGAAGCTCATGCTGCAATTCGGGACCCTGGAAAACCTCTTTGCCGAGCTGGATAAATCCCAGCTCACACCCCGGCTCAAAAGGGTGCTGACCGAGTATCGGGACCAGGTCTTCTTGTCGCGGGACCTATTCATCATTCGGCGCGATCTGGAGCTGGGTGTCGACCTTGAGAGTCTGCGTACCGTTTATCCCCGCTCCCCTCGATTCCTGGAACTGCTCGGCGAGCTCGGCTTGCGCCAGGTGCGCTCCGCCGCTCAACAGGTCGTCAAGGTCCATGCTTCTGAGCCCGGCTCCCCTGCCGTCGGGGTCCCGGTGACCGCCGCCCCTGCGGCGGAAGCCGAGACGGCGACCTTGACGGTCGACTCCGCCTGGGCGGTCCAGTTGCGGGAAAGAGGATACGTACGGCTGGCCGGACCCCAGGCGATGCGGGAATGGCTGGATGCCCTGGACCCGGACGCTCCGCTGGCCATTGATACCGAGACCGACGGCCTGCGCAGGGATACGGCGCGGCTGGTGGGCATCAGCCTAGCCGGATCGCTCCGGGACGGGCAGCCTGCACCTGCCGCCTATGTGCCGGTGCTCTGGCGTGAACAGGCCGGGGATGAGGCCCAGATCGGGACCCTGTTCCCGGTCGGGAAGGAAGTTGATCGCCTGGAGGAGGTCCGGGAAATCCTGGGTCCCTACCTGTCCCGAGGCAACCTCAAGGTGGGACAGAATCTCAAGTTCGATCTGTGGATTCTCGGCCGGCACGGCTTCGAGCTTTCAGGAACCCGCTTCGACACCATGATCGCTTCCTATGTCCTTGATCCGGGGCGGCGCAGTCACGGTCTGGACGACCTCGTGCAGGAGTATCTCGGCCACCGCATGATGCCCTACAAGGAACTCTTTGCTGCGGGTGACCGGTTGCAGGATATTCTGGCCGTCGAACCGGACCGGTTGGCTTTGTATGCGGCCGAGGACGCCGATTTCACCCTGCGCCTGTACCGCGTGTTGGCCCCTGCGCTGCAAAAGGCCGAAATGGACGGGCTCTTTTTTTCCCTGGAGATGCCCGTGGCTGACGTGCTGCTGGCCATGGAGCGAAACGGGATCATGATCGACCGGGACTTCCTGGGTGAGCTGCAACGGGAGTTCACGAAGGTGCTGGATGATCTGACCTTGAGAATCCACGAATTGGCCGGTGAAAATTTCAATATCCAGAGTCCCAAACAATTGGCGACAATCCTGTTCGATCGTCTGGGTCTCAAACCCGTCAAGAAAACCGCCACGGGCCTGAGTACCGATGTGGCTGTGTTGAAGATTCTGGCGGACCAGCACCCCTTGCCGGGACTGATCCTCGAGTACCGGCAAGTGGCCAAGCTGCAGAATACATATGTGGAAACCTTGCCCCAGCTGGCCAATCCTGACACGGGTTTGATTCATACCTCCTACAATCAGGCCGTGGCCGCAACGGGCAGGCTGTCGAGTTCCGATCCCAACCTGCAGAACATTCCGGTTCGCACCGAATTGGGTCGGCGCATTCGCCGGGCCTTTGTGCCGCGCCAAACAGGGCATGTCTTCTTGTCGGCGGATTACTCCCAGGTCGAGTTGCGGCTCATGGCCCACCTCTCGGGGGACAAGAATCTTGTCCAGGCCTTCCGGGACGGTGCGGATATCCATCGGCGCACGGCGGCCCTCATCGCAGGGATGGCGGAAGAGGATGTCACCACCGAGATGCGCAGCCGCGCCAAAGCCATCAACTTCGGCGTGATCTACGGCATGGGCGCGCGTGCGCTTGCGCGGCAGATCTCGGTGAATGTCGCCGAGGCCGGGGCCTTCATCGAAAGCTATTTCGCCACTTATCCGGGGGTGAAGGAATTCATCGCGCAAACCAGGGATGAGGCGCGCCGGCAGGGCTGGGTAGCCACCTTGCTGGGCCGCAAACGCCTGTTGCCGGATATCAATTCACAGAACAACCGAGTGCGTGCGTTCCAGGAACGTGTGGCGGTCAACACGCCCATCCAGGGTACGGCGGCCGATCTGATCAAGCTGGCCATGATCAGGATCCACGCAAGTCTCCGGGAAGCCGCCCTGGAGGCCATGATCCTGTTGCAGGTTCATGACGAATTGGTCCTGGAAGTGGCGTCGGAGGATCTGGAATCCGTGAAGGATCTGGTGCGCGCGGGGATGGAAAATGCCATCGCGTTGACCGTGCCCCTGGTGGTGGACATGCACGAGGGAGCGAACTGGGCGGAGGCGCACGGATGAAAACCGTAGTGGTGACAGGCCCTGTCTGCGGGGGAAAATCCACCTTGGCCGACATGCTGGCCGACCTGGGCGCCGCCTTGGTTGACGGCGATCGCCTGGGCCACGAGGTTCTGGCCATGCCCCGCGTGCGCGCCGGGCTGGTCAAGGCTTTCGGTGAGTCCATCCTCAAGGGCGAAGTCGTCGATCGTGGCGCGTTAGGCCGCCTGGTGTTCCACGATCCGGGTGCCCTGGCGGTTTTGAACCGCCTTTCCCACCCCGCGTTGGCTGGGCTGATCGATCGGCGACTTGAAACCCTGGCGGCAAACGGCGACCATATCCTTGCCGTACTGGAAGCGGCCGTGTATTTTCTGTTGCCGATCCAGTGGCCCGTGGACCTGGTGGTCACCGTTACTTCAGGCCCCGCCACCCTGCAGCACCGTCTTGAGCAGCGCAACGGCCTGTCGGCCGAAGAAGCCTGCGCCCGGATCAGATCCCAGGCTCCTTTGGCGGCCGCCTGGTCGCGTGCCGACCTGGTCGTGGTCAACGAAGGGGGTCTTGAGGTTCTTGAGAGCGCGGTGAACGACATCAAGCTGCGAATCGGGATGGGCGGGCTTGGCAAGAGTTCCGGCCCCAGCGGAAATTGAAAAGAAAGCAGGGACATCGTGAAGGAAGCTCTGGAAAGTATCCATGCCGCTCAACAGACCATCGCCTCCTTGAAGGAGG
>CAZJGK010000036.1:0-28461 GCA_964545545.1 uncultured Fibrobacteraceae bacterium
GGGTCTTGGGCGAGCCGACCACCCGGATTCTCAGGTCAGCCTTCTGACCCAGGATCAATTCAGCCCCCCGGCCTAGAATCACCACCCCCCCGACTGCAGCCAAGCTGGAGATTACCTTGACCAGGGCAATGTGGTAGTCGCTGCGCATGAAGATTCTCTGGTTGAGAACGCCTTCGACCCAGAGGGTGGCCTGGCTGACGGCCTGTTCGTCCAGGCGTGAGGCAATTTGGGCTTCCAGGTTGTGGTCCCGGGCAATGCGGTCGATCAGGGACTTGCCGTGGAATTCCAGGTCCAGGGTCTTGGCAAGATTCCGTGCCAGGAGTTGGCCGCCGCTGCCGGTCTGGCGGGAAACGGTGATGACAGGTTGCCGGGGTGGTTTTTGCGCAGGAGCAGGATCCCGCAAATACTCCCGCAGACGGTTCCAATGGTTTATCTGGCGCTGGACAAGTTTTTCATTGATGGGGTTAGGCATGACGGCCCCCCTTGACTGGGACGCCAGGTTTCCCGGGCCGGCCGTGACCTGCGGCCGGGCGGCGGCCCTGGCTTGGTGCCTGCTTCCGGCCCGGAACTGGTCCGGGAAAGCACCATGATTCTACTCCTGTTCTGGGCGGGAATCAATCAAGTCGGCCACCTTCCAGGCTTTCCCTGCCGCTGTTCATGATCTACTATCGTGTCATGAGAATTCTTCACGTCGGCAAGCATTATCCTCCCCATTACGGGGGAATGGAAACCGCCCTGCAGAATATCGCCGAAGGTCTCCTAGACGCCGGGGACGAGGTGACCGTGCTGGTGGCCGGAAGCGGATCCCTGCAGAAGCGGGAGGTGATACGAGGGGCTGGGCCCGGCAAGGCCGGTACCCTGGTGCGGGTGGCGACGCTGGGTCATTTGAATTCACAGCCGTTGACTTTGGACCTCGTCCATGCCCTGCGGTGTGCCGTGCGGGAATTCCAACCGGAATTGATCCATCTGCATCTGCCTAATCCCCTGGCGGCCGCGGCCTGGCTGATCTACAGGAAGCTGGAGGGTGGTCCGCAACCTGTCCTGGCTGTATGGCACCATGCCGATATGAGGCGGCAACGGTTGGGCCGTCAGATTGTCCGGCCTTTGATCATCGCGTGCCTGGGGCAGGCTGCCGGTGTCTGTGTTTCCTCCCCGGCGGGGGTGTCGGCGCGGGAATTGGCCGGGGTGAGGCCTCGGGTCCGTGTTATTCCCTTCGGGATTGATCTGCCCGCGAAAATGAATCTCCAGACCGATCACCGGGAAAATTTCCTGTTCATTGGACGCCTGGTCCCCTACAAGGGATTGCCGATATTGCTGCGGGCATTGGCCCGGGTGCCTGCAGCCAGGCTGGATATCGTCGGGACCGGACCCCAGGCGAGTGAACTCAAGCAGCTCGTTTTTGCTCTGGACCTTGCCGACCGGGTCCACTTCTCCGGGGACCTGCCCTGGCCTGGGCTGAACACCAAGCTGGCCGAAGCCCGCGCCTTGGTTTTGCCCAGCATTGATGCCTCCGAAACGTTCGGGCTGGTGCAACTGGAAGCAATGGCCGCGGGCACGGCGGTCATCGCCTCGGACCTGAAAACCGGGATTGCCGGGGTGGGAGAATTCGGAGTGACGGGGTTGCTGGTAATCCCCGGCGACAGCGCCGACCTGGCGGACGCCCTCGCGAAATTGCAACAGGATCCAGGGTTGGCAATCCGGATGGGCGCAGCGGGGAGAAAGCGCTATCTTGAATTGTTTACGCGCCAACGAATGATCACTGAGCTGCGCAGCTGGTACCGGGATCTGTTGCAATCCCGGGCCCGCAAGGGGTGACGATGGACTACGCGTTTCTGCCAACCTGGGATGGTTTTTTGCCACGCCAGGGAGGCCATGTCCTCGGGTTTTGCGGGTCGGAGGGAAAGGTGTCCCTGCTGAAAGAGGTGGCGGGCCTTTACCTGCATCTGGGCCTGGGTGTGATTGAAACCGCGACGGTCCCGCTCCCCGGCCGGCCGGAAACCCTGTCTCAGGAGTGGTTGCCGGACCACACTGTTCCCGCCTTGTGCGACGAACCGGTGGTTCGTGTCCATGGCGGTGTTACGGCGGACGGCGACTGGGCCGGCCTGGAAGCCGGTGTGGTCGATCACCTTCAGGAACAGTTCCCGGACCGCGTGATCCTTTGCCGGGTGGACGGCGGTGGCCCGCTGCCCTTGAAATTTTACGGACCATCCGGACTTTCCTGGCCGCGATCAACCACGCTGGCTGTGGTCATGGTTGAGGGGTCGGCCGTCGGCGCTCAGACCGGGACGGTGCTGCAGGGCGCCGGCGTAGGGTGTGCGTCACCCGGTGGGCTGGACGGTCTGGCAGCGCACGAACTGTTCGAGTGGAAACATCTGGAGGCCCTGGTGCTGGGCAAGGCAGGCTACCTGGACCAGGTTCCTGCCGACCTCCCGGTGGTCCTCGCAGTGACGGGGCTGGAAGATGTTGCCGACAGCATCGGCTTGTTTGGATTTGCAGGCCGGGTGATGCAACATGAGCGCTTGCCTCTGGTGATGTTTTGCAGCCGCAAGGAAGGCGTTTGGCAGCTGAAGACGGCATATCGAACGGGCTCAGGGGAGGTGGACGGTGAGTGATTCCGCCCGGCAGGTCCCCGTGCGTTGCGACGTGGCGCTGGTGCTCGCCCGGGGCCGCTCCCGGCGCATGGGAAGGCCCAAGGGCTTGCTTCGCCTGGACCCCGCTGGGGAGCCCTTCGTGAAGATCATCGCGGGGCTTTATGTCCCCTGGGCTGCAGTGATGGTCGTGACCACCCACGGCGAGGAATCCGGTTACCGCATGGCCCTGGCCGGCATGCCGGACGTCAGGGTTATGGGTTGCGATCCTGGCGGTGAAACCGCCCTGACTGTCTGGCTGGGTTGGCAGGGATCCACGGAGGTTGAAGGCGTCTCCCACCTCTGGGCCCATCCGGTGGACATGCCGTTGGTCCGTGCGCGAACGCTGTCCCGCTTGCTTGAGCTCAGCCGGCAGGAACCTGCCGCCCTCGTCAGACCGGTCCGGGGCACGGAACCCGGCCATCCGGTGGTGATTCCCGTGGCCGCCTTGCGGGAATTGAAGGCGGGATCGCGGGCGCTGCAGGGGCCTTTTCGGGATTTTATCAGCCGGCAGCGCCTGCAAACACCGCCTTTGGCCGTCATTGACGTCGCAAGTGACGACCCGGGCGTGGTGATGGATTTTGACAATCCGGGCGACCTGGCCCGTCGATGGGAAAGGGAACACGATGTGTAAAGGCAAGGACTTCCCCTCAGGGGGCTGTGAGCGGGATATTCAGATGTTGTGGGGCAGCATGGCCGAGACCGGCGAGCCGGGGGTTCTGGCGACCGTGGTGGCCTCCGATGGCGCTGGTCCCGGGGTCATCGGCCGCAAACTGGTTTATCATGGTGACGGCCGGCTGAGCGGGACCGTGGGCGGTGGACAAGTCGAGGCCCAGGTTGTGGAGGCTGCCCGGCAAATCCTTCACGAAGGGGGTTGCCGATTGGTACGGGTGGAACCCGGGCCCGCCAACCAGGATTGCGGCAGCACCATGGATGTGTTTCTGGAATCCATTCAGCAGGGTCATCCTTTCTGGATTATCGGCGCCGGTCATGTGGGCCGAGCGCTGCTGGAACTGGGACAGCATCTGCCGCTGCGCTTCACCGTGGTGGACGATGGCCCGGACCGTTTGGCGGGGTTCCCTGCCGATCTGGGGGGCTGGCCCTTGGCTGCCACCCCTGAAGAACTGGTGGGAAAGCTGGAGGTTGTGCCCGGGGCTGCGGTGCTGATTGCCAGCCGAAGCCATGAAATGGATATGGCCTACCTCAAGGCGGTGCTGGCCGCCGAGGAAGCTGCGGGAAGGTTGTTTCCCTTCCTGGGGTTGTTGGGAAGCTCGCGCAAGATTGCGCAATTTCGGCAGCAATTGGCCGGCAACTCCCGGCATCTTGACCGTCTGGACCAGGCCCAGATGCCCGTGGGTCTGGAACTTGGCGATGGCACGCCCCATGGGATCGCCCTGTCTATCCTGGCCGAGGTTCTGGCTATTATCAACCATCAGGAGTACCTCCTGGATGAGTCGGGGCAGGCTTTGGGAATCCGGCTCCACCGCCGGAGGGATGCCTGAGGGAACTTTTGCCCAACTAAAGAGTTCCCTAGTTATGTGGTGGCCGTATGCGGCTTGGTTTGACAAGACCTGGGATTGTTGGTTACTTTCTGGTATGTCCCCGATTCTTGCGGGGCATTATCATTAAGGCACCGTCCTGGATAACCATTTCATGACCCCAGTTGGAGGTAATTCCGTGCTCCCGACAAGGAATACCCGTTTTCTGCCGCTTTTCTGCGGTGTCTGCGTTCTCGCCTTGGCTGCCGGCTTGGCAGGGGCCGTGCGGGCCGAATGCCAGCCCGGTCAGATGCAGGAGGCAAACATGGCCTATGGGTCAGCGGTGGAATTTCTCAATGCCAAGCAGTGGGACCAGGCCATCGCGCGCTTTAACTCCATCATTCAGGTTTGCCCTGAACACATCCAGGCCAACCGCGGCTTGGGCATGGCGTACTACGGCAAGGGCAATTATGAACAAGCGGTGACTTACTACCAGAAAGTCATTGATTTGCGGGGCGATAAGGTCGAAGCGGGGGATTTCGGGAACCTCGGCAAGACGTACGCACAGCTCAAGAAATACAAGGAAGCCCGCGCCGAGTACATGAAGGCCTCCTTGCTGGATCCGGATGATTGCGGGGTCTTGTTCAATCTCGGCGTTCTGCACAGTGCGGTTGGTTTCAATACCCTCTCGGTCCAGGTTTTCGAGCACGCGCTGGACGTTTGCCCCGATCTGGAAAACAACATCCTGCCGCAACTGGCCAAGGCGGCCCAGAAGGCTGAAGATCAGCAGCGCAAGAGCGGCAACGTCGCCCAGGCCGACCGTTTTCATAAACTGTTCGTCAAGTACAGCACCCAGGCCGGGGGATCGACTTCCTACCAGCTTGCGGTCAAGCGTTTCAACAGCAAGGATTATGCAGGGGCCGTCACCCTGCTGAATCAAATGCTGGCCAAGGACCCCGATCATTCGGGCGCCCTGCTGACCTTGGCGCGGGCCCAGGATCAGTTGGGACACAAACCCGAGTCCATTGCCGCCTATGAACAATACCTGAAGCTCAAGCCTGACGATCTGAGCAACATGGGGGAAATGTTGCGGGTGATGGTGGATGCCGGTCAGTGCAGCGAAGCCAAGGCCCTCGCCGCCTTTGCGGTCCAGAAATACGCTAGCCAGGGACGCCAGGCCCTGGCTCCTATCTACTACTACTGGGGTTCCGCCTTTGAATGCACGGGGGAATACCAGGTCGCCAAGACCAAGTTCGAACTCTGCGTTGCCGGCGGTCATCCCAAGTTCACCGCGCCTGCCAGGACCATGGTCCAGCGGATGGATGACTTGACGGCCCAGGCCAAGTATGAAAAGGAAAAAGCCGCCCAGGGTGGATGAGCGCGCTGGATGATTCAGCCTGTGTGTGCCATATTGAGCCCGCGGAACCCGGATGGAGGGTCCGCGGGTTTTTTCATGCTTGCCAGCGGTGAGTGCGCCGTTATCTCCGGCTATGAGCCGGGAACTTGCTGCGCAAGGTCGTGCTGATCAGAAAAGGAAACCTGACGTGAGCCGCTTGGACGCCCTGCCGCCCTATCTTTTTTCCTCCCTGGATGCGGCCAAACGCCGTTGTGCCGCCAAGGGTGTCGACGTGGTGGACCTGGGAATCGGGGACCCGGATCAACCGACGCCCGAGCCGCTGGTCGCAACCATGGTCGAGGCTCTGGGAAATCCCGTTCATCATCGGTATCCTCCCCAGCGGGGTTCCCTCCAGCTGCGCAATGCCATCGCCGCCTACATGGCTGATCGCTATGACGTGGAGGTCGATCCTGAAACCCAGGTTCTGGTGCTCATCGGCAGCAAGGAGGGGCTGGGCCATCTGCCCCTGGCCTATGTCCAGGAAGGCGACAATGTCCTGGTTCCCGACCTGGGTTATCCCGTCTATGCCCAGGCCACCATTTTGGCCGGGGGCGAGCCACGGACTTTTCCGCTTACTTTTCAGCGGTCATTCCGGCCCGATCCCAGGCAGCTGGCCGGGCTCGCGAATGAGCGGACGCGTTTGGCATTCCTGAACTATCCCCACAATCCTACGGGAGCCGTGGCCGATAGGGTCTTCTGGGCAGAGGTGATGACCGCCATGCGCGGCACGGGTGCCGTGGTGGTCAACGATGCCGCTTACCTTGAGGTGACCCTGGACGGGAGCAACCCGGTGAGCATGCTGTCGTGCGCGGATCTGTCGGAAGATCCGGTGGTGGAGTTGCACAGCCTGTCCAAGATGTTCAACATGACCGGTTGGCGGGTAGGTTTCGCCGTGGGGAACCGGGAAGTGATCCGTCGCCTGGGCCGGGTCAAGGAAAGCATGGACAGCGGGGTTTTTGGTGCGGTGCAGGCCACGGCAACGGTAGCCCTGGGCAGCCGAAGGCGTGAACTGCTGGCCTCGGTCATGGCGGTTTACGCCCCGCGGCGCCGGGTCATGGTGGCGGCCCTGGAAAGGGCCGGTTTCGTAGTGTTTCCTTCCGCGGCGACTTTCTATGTCTGGGCCAGAGTGCCGGCGGGGGAGACGTCCGTGGAATTCTGCGCGCGCGCGCTTGAACAGTGCGGGGTTGTCCTGACCCCGGGCAACGGGTTCGGTCCCGGGGGAGAAGGCTGGTTCAGGATCAGCCTGACCGCTGCGGATGACCTGATTTCTGAAGGTGCCGGGCGCTTGGAAAGGTGGTCCTGATGGATCGGGTAAGCCTGCGGGGCATTGACGTCTATGCCCATCACGGAGTCCATCCTGCCGAGCGGGAGTTGGGACAGCGCTTCGTGATCGATGTGGACCTGTGGGTTGATTGCGCGGGCGCAGCGCTTTCGGACGCCCTGGCCGACGCCCTGGATTATACCGCCGTACACCGCCGAATCTGCCAGGTCACGGCTGAAACATCCTTCCAGTTGATCGAAGCCCTGGCGGGAAATCTATGCCGCGCGCTGCTGGAGAGTTTTCCCGTGGAGCGGGTCCGCATCAAGGTGCAGAAACCCAATCCGCCCATTCCCAGCTTTTTGGGCACAGCTGCGGTGACCTTCGAAAGGGATCGCTCCTGGTTGTCCGGGTTGCCTGGTGAAAAGCCATGAATCCTCGGAGTGTTCCGTCCGCGGGAATTTCCTGGGATCCCGACTGCTTGTGGTTGGGGTTGGGCAGCAACATGGGCCACCGGCTGCGCTATCTGCGGCTGGCAACCTATGCCCTGCTGATGCATCCGGAAATCGAGGTTCAGCGGGGCAGCCGGGTTTACGAGACCGATTATGTCGGGCCGGGAAAGCAGGATCCCTACCTGAACGCCTGTCTTGAAGTGAGCACCCACCTGGAACCCAGGGTGTTGCTGGCGATTCTCAAAGGGATCGAGGAGCGGTTGGGCCGCAAGCCGGATGGGCACATGAGGCCGAGGCCTATCGATCTCGATATCCTGTTGTGGCGCGGCCAAACCCGGCAGGGGCCCCGTTTGACTATCCCCCATCCGAGGGCGAGGGAACGGGCCTTTGTCATGGAGCCGCTGGCGGAGTTGGCAGGGTCGGAAATTTTTCCGGATTCAGGGGAGACAATACAGGACGCCTGTGCGAAAATAAGGCGTAAATCGGAGTCCCCGGTGCGTCTGTTTCCGCTGGAAACCGGCGCCATTGCCCGGCTGTTGCCTAGGGGCGAGAATCCGGCGGATGACACCAAGGAGGATTGGCGTGCTGCCCTGGCCGTACATTGTCGTTGAAGGGGTGATCGGTGTCGGCAAGACCAGCCTGACCAAGTTGTTGGCCACCCGGTCCAATGGCCGCTGCAACCTGGAGGTGGTCGAGGAGAATCCCTTCTTGCCCAAGTTCTATCAGGACCGCTCGGCCTTTGCTTTTCAGACCCAGATATTTTTTCTGCTCAGCAGGTTTCGGCAGCAGCAGACTTTGCATCAGCACGACCTTTTCAGTGATCATATGATTTCGGACTACCTGTTTGCCAAGGATAAGATTTTCGCGACCTTGAACCTGGCGGACGACGAGCTGGTGATGTATCACCAACTGGCCGATATATTGGAACAGAGGGTACGCAAGCCTGATCTGGTCATCTACCTGCAGGCCCGCACCGATATTCTTCTGGAGCGCATCAAGTGGCGGGGTCGCGCCTTCGAAATGAATATGGAACCCGAGTACCTGGATGCCCTCAACGGTGCTTACAGTTATTATTTCCACCACTACGACGATTCCCCGTTATTGGTCGTCAACACGGACAAACTGGATTTCGTGAATATTCCGGGGGACTTTGAGATGCTTTATGAACACATCCAGGAGTCGTTTACCGGTGTACGGTATTTTGCCCCCGATACCAGGGGAGCCTGAGCGTAATACACGCACGCAAGGAAGGTGTGACCATGGCCGGCGCAGAAAAACAGCAGACGCTTGATGTCTTTGCGCGCTGCAAGGCTGCCGGACGGAAGATTGCCGTGCTGACCGCCTACGACCTGCCGAGCGCCGTCATCGCCGCCGAGGGTGGTGTGGACGCCATCCTGGTGGGTGATTCGCTGGGCATGGTGGTCCTTGGTTATCCGAACACCCTGCCGGTGACCATGGCTGAAATGACCCACCACTGCGCCGCTGTCGTGCGGGCCAGGCCCGGAGTGCCGGTCATCGCCGATCTGCCATACGGCAGCTTCCATGTCTCGACCACCGATACGGTGCGGCAGGCCGTGGCATTGGTAAAGGCCACCGGTGTCAACGCCGTCAAGCTCGAGGGTGGGCGTATTCGCGCCGAAGCCATCAACGCTCTGCTGGCGGCAGAGATCCCCGTCATGGGTCACCTGGGTTTGACTCCCCAGTCCGTCAATCGCCTGGGTGGCTTCAAGGTTCAGGGCAAGGGTAGCGAAGCGGCCGCCCGCCTTGAGGACGAGGCGCATTTCCTGGCCGCCGCCGGGTGTTTCGCGCTGGTGCTGGAATGTATTCCCGAGGCCCTGGCCGCCAGGATCAGCGCCAAATTACCCATCCCCACCATCGGCATCGGCGCCGGTGGGGGCTGCGATGGCCAGGTCCTGGTTTTTCACGATCTGCTGGGGCTCTACGACGGGATGAAACCCCGCTTCGTGAAACGTTACGCCGAACTGGGCGCGGCAGCCAGGGCCGCGGTGCGGCACTATGTGGACGAGGTCAGATCAGGGGCCTTCCCGGGGGCCGAACATATGTTCACCGATCCCAATGCCGGGGCTACGGAGCAGTCAGGAGGGGTATCGTCCGGGCCCCGTGGCGGTTACCTGGCCGGTGTTGACGGTGCGGAGGATTGATGGTGCAGATCCTGGGCGCGAGGGAAGACCTCAAGGAGCTGGATCGGCTTCGCGGTGACCGCCCTCTGGTCCTGGTCCCGACGATGGGAGCCCTGCACGCGGGACATTTGAGTTTGGTCCGCCTGGCTGCCGAACGGGGTTCGGTCGTCGTCTCGATTTTTGTCAATCCCGCCCAGTTCGCTCCGGGCGAGGACCTTGATAACTATCCGCGGGACCTGGACAGGGACCTGGATCTTTTGCGGCCGCTGGGAATTGATGCGGTCTTCGCTCCGGATGTGGAGGCGATGTACGGCAGCGAGGGCGAGGTGACCGTTGAACCTGGGCAACGGGCCAGGGGACTGTGCGGTGCCGCCAGGCCGGGACATTTTCGCGGTGTGCTGACGGTTGTGGCCAAGCTGTTCGGGCTGATCCGCCCCGAAGTCGCGGTTTTCGGACGCAAGGACGCCCAGCAATTCCTGGTCATCGCCCAGATGGTCCGCGATCTGTGCCTGCCCGTGACGCTGGTTGATGCTCCCACGGTGCGGGAACCAGATGGTTTGGCCATGTCATCCCGCAACCGGTATCTCAAGGGCCGGGATCGGGAACGGGCCCTCTGTCTTGCCGCCGCCCTGCACAGTGGGAAACGTTTGATCGAGAATGGCGAGCGTGATGTTCAGGCGGTTGAAAAGGCCATGGCCGATGGTCTGGTGGCTGCCGATCGCATTGATTACGCGGCCGTGCGCTCGGTTCCTGAACTCGAGGAGCCGGGGCGGATTTTCGGGCGTGTCCTGCTGGCGGTGGCGGCCCAGGTCGGACCTGCGCGGTTGATCGATAACATTGTCCTGGACGTCAACGGGCAAACCGTGGCCGCAGCGGGTCTGGTGGACTCCCGGCCCGACGCACAGCACGGGAGCACATCATCGTGACCAATTCCGCTTCACCCGTACACGTGCAGGCCGTTGTGCTGGCCGCGGGCAAGGGCACGCGTATGAAGTCGGATCTGCCCAAGGTTCTGCACCGTATCGCCGGGCGCACGTTGCTGGATCATGTCCTGGACACGGCGGCCGGAGCGGGGATTTCCGATTGTGTGGTGGTGGTGGGCCATATGGCGGAACTGGTCGCACGGACGTGCGGGCGGCCGGGTCTGGATTTTGTGCTTCAGGAGCCCCAGCTGGGGACAGGCCACGCGGTGCAGATGGCTGCGCCTGGACTTGATCCCCAGGGTCTGTGCCTGGTGCTGGCGGGCGATGTACCGTTGCTGAGGTCGGAGACCGTACGCCGGATCATCGCCCAGGCGGAGGCCGGTGATGCCGCGGCAGTGGTCCTGACCTGCGTGGTGGATGACGCCGGTGCTTACGGTCGCATCGTCAAGGACGGATCGGGTGCCGTGACCGGTATCGTGGAGGCCAAGGATGCCACCGCCCTGGAATTGCAGATCCGGGAGTATAATACCGGAGTGTTCTGTTACCGGACCCGGGAATTGCTCCTATCATTAAAGAGTTTGACCACGGACAACTGTCAGGGGGAATACTACCTGACGGACACGGTGGCGGACCTGGTCGCCCGTGGCCTGCGTGTGGAAGCTTTGGCCATCGACGACCCAGCCGAGGTGGTGGGAATCAATTCCCCGGACCAGCTCGAGGCTGCGGAAAAGTTGCTGGCCGCGCGAAAGGTCTGACATGGATCGCCTGTGCACACCCTGGAGGTTTGATTACGTGACCGGATCCAGGAAAGAAGAAGGGTGCGTATTCTGCAACCGTCTGGACTGCGAAGAACGGGAGCATTACATCCTTCACCGGGGCCTTTATTGGTACATCCTGCTGAATCTTTATCCCTACAACAGCGGTCACATGCTGCTGGTGCATAATCGCCATCTGCGGATGTTGGGCGAATGCACGCCGGATGAAATCTCGGAGATGGGTCAATTGCTGCATCTGATGGAAAAGGCGTTGATGGAAACCTTCCATCCCGACGGCATCAACTGCGGTTACAACGGCGGTGTAAGTGCGGGCGCGGGCATTCCGGATCATCTGCACCTGCATTTGTTGCCTCGCTGGCAGGGGGACACAAATTTCATGAGCACGATCGGCCGCACGCGGGTGATGCCCCAGACGCTGGATCAGAGCTATGACAGGATTTTGGTGGCCATCAAGCAACTGGCGGGGAAGGCCTCGTGAAACGGTCCCTGAATATCGGTTTGTTGATTGTGTTGACTGTTTGCGGGCTTTCGCTTTGGGCGGGACGGGGAGCCCCCTTGCCTTGGCGCAGGGGCCAGGGCGCTCCGGTGCAGACTGCGCAGGGAGCCGGTCCAAAAGGGCTGGCGCCCGGGTTGCAGGTTGTCGTGCTCAACGGCACGCATGTGCCTGGGCTGGCGCGGGATTTTGGCTTGTTGCTGGGCCGTTGCGGACTGGCGCCGGTGGGCTACGGGAATGCGGCGCCCCAGGATTACAGCCGCAGTTTCCTGGTGAACAGGAGACTGCCCCCCGAGAAGGTAACCGGCTTGAGGAATTTCCTGGGCGGGCTACCGGTCCTGCAGGAATTTGATGGACGCGGGACTGAGGATGCCGTCCTTGTTCTGGGTGCCGATCAGGCCTTGCTGAAGGCAGGAATTAATTCCAGATTACCATGATACAGGGGCGATCCCCGGCTTCAGAAAGCGAATATTATGCGGAAATCCTTGGGTACGGTGATTCTGACGGTGATCCTGGGCGTGATGATCGGCGCCATCGTCAGCAATGTGATTGGGCTTTTCCTGACTGAGGGCAGTGTGGCTGAACAGCTATTCGTCCGGTACATTACCTTCGGGCCGGATGTGACCCATTGGAACCTTGTGGTCCTGGATCTGACTTTCGGTTTCCAGTTCCATTTCAATCTCATGAGCGTCATCGGGGTGTTCATAGCCTCTCAGATGTTGCGCTGGTACCGTTGATCCTTTTCAGGAGGCCATAGAAATGACAGCGTGTCCCGCATTTGTTCCCGGCATGACGGGTTGGTCGGAGGTACTTTTGGTCCTGGCGTTGGCCTTGATCCTTTTCGGACCGAAGCGGTTGCCGGAAATCGCCGAGGCCATGGGCAAATCGATCCGCAAGTTCAAGGCGGCTACCCGTGAAGCCACCGATGAAGTTCAGCGTGAATTCAAGGACCCGGTAGACGGACCCCAAGACAAACCCCAAGACAAGCCTGAGCCGCCGCATAAGGACTGAACGGGGTCCGGGTTTCAAGGAGGAAACGGTGAATCTCAGCCAGTTGCTGGACCAGCTTCACGCGGATTCCCATTTCATGAACAATGTGACGCGATGGGAGGTGCTCCCGGCGCGTGAAGCGAAGTTCGCCGCTTTTCCCGCCGCTGTGCACCCGCGACTGGTGTCCGTCCTCAAGCAGCGAGGCATCGAGCGCCTCTACAGCCATCAAGCCGAGGCCGTCGAACTGGTGGCCGCCGGACAGTCGGTGGTTATCCCCACTCCCACCGCCAGCGGCAAGACCCTCTGCTACAACCTGCCGGTGCTCGGCACCATACTCGAGGAACCGCAGGCCAGGGCCTTGTACCTTTTCCCTACCAAGGCCCTCAGCCAGGACCAGATGCACGAGGTGCACGGTCTGGTGCAGGATCTGGGCGCCGATATCAAAACCTACACTTTCGACGGGGACACTCCCGGCACGGCCCGCAAGGCCATCCGCAGCAGCGGCCACATCGTGGTGACCAATCCGGATATGTTGCACCAGGGCATCCTGCCCCATCACACCCTGTGGGTGAAGCTGTTCGAAAACCTGCGCTACGTGGTGGTGGACGAGGTGCATCAATACCGCGGGGTCTTCGGCAGCCATGTGGCCAACGTGCTGCGCCGGTTGCGGCGGATCGCCCGGTTTTACGGTTCGGATCCGGTGTTCATCTGTTGCTCGGCCACCATCGCCAATCCCCTGGAACTGGCCGCCAAGCTGACCGGCAAGAGCATGGTGCCGGTGGCGGAAAACGGGGCTCCCGGCGCGGAGAAACACTTCATATTCTACAACCCACCGGTCGTCAACCGCGAGCTGGGGATACGGGCTTCGGTGGTCAAGACCGCGCGCGGCATAGCCGAACGTTTCCTGGCGAGCGGCTGCCAGTTGATTGTTTTTGCGCGCAGCCGGGTGCGGGTGGAACTGTTGTTGACCTATCTGCAGCGCGCGGGGCGCCAGGTCGGCATCAAGAGCGGCCAGGTTCGCGGTTATCGGGGAGGGTATCTGCCGGGCGAGCGCAGGGCCATCGAAGCCGGCCTGCGCGACGGGAGCATCCACGCCGTGGTTTCGACCAACGCCCTGGAACTGGGAATCGACATCGGGCAGTTGGACGTTTGCATCATGGCCGGGTATGCCGGGACCGTGGCCGGAACCTGGCAACAGGCCGGACGGGCGGGCCGGAGACAAAAGAGCAGCGCTGTGGTGTTGGTTGCCTCAAGCAGTCCCATTGACCAGTACATCATCAACAACCCCGACTATTTTTTTGGCCGCAACCCAGAACATGCCACGGTGGATCCGGATAACCTGGTGATTCTCATGAGCCACCTCAAGTGTGCGGCCTTCGAACTCCCGTTCACCAGGGACGAAAGATACGGCGGGGCCGCGGTGACCGAGATCCTTGACTACCTGGTGGATCAGCGTGTGCTGCATCGGGGCGAGGATCGTTATCACTGGATGTCCGACACCTATCCGGCCGAGGATGTAAGCCTCAGGAGCGCCGCTCCGGATAATGTCGTGATCATCGACGATAGTGCCAGCGGTGGCCGGGTGATAGGGGAGATGGATCTTTTCAGCGCCCAGGAGATGCTGCACGACGACGCCATCTACCTGCATGGCGCGCGGCAGTATCACGTCGATCGCCTGGACTGGGAACGGCGTGAGGCCCACGTGAAACCGGTGACCGTGGACTACTACACCGACGCTCAGCGCAAGAGTGAACTGAAGACCCTGACCGCGGAGACGGACAGGCCGCTGGGTGCCGGCAAGCTGGTTGTGGGCGAGGTCGGGTTGGTTTCCAAGGTGACCGTGTTCAAGAAGATCAAACTGGGCACGCATGAGAATGTCGGCGCCGGCCGGATCCATCTGCCGGAGATGGAAATGCACACCACAAGTTTCTGGTGGGAGCTCCCTGCGGATATCGCCGAGAACCTGGCTGCGGACCACCTTGATCCGGGCGAAGCCCTCAAGGGCGTGGCTCATCTGCTGGGCAAGGTCGCGCCGTTCTTCGTCATGGCCGATTCCTCGGATCTGCATGCCCTGCCCATGGTTCGTTCACCGTTTACGGGCAAACCGACCCTGTATATCTACGACGCCTTTCCCGGGGGGGTGGGTTTTTCGCGCCGCATCTTCGATCAGTTCGAGGATGTCATGAAGGCGGCGCGGGACCATCTGAACCAATGTCCCTGCCGGGGGGGGTGTCCTTCCTGCGTGGGCGCGGCGGTCGAGAGTGGGAGTACCGCACGGCGGGGTGCGGCCTGGCTGTTGGCTGCCGAGACCCATGGCGGGGTCTGAGATGGATCTGCGCACACGCCTTGCCCGCCTCGACACCCTGACCGGGAAATCCCGCCGCGATCATCTTCCTGCGCCGGATCCGCTGGCCAGGCAGGCCCATCTGGCGGCCCTGATCAGGGAGATGGAACTGGAGCCTGCGGTGTCAGGGGCAGGCGGCGTATATGTGCGCAGACGAGGCTTCGATCTGCCTGCGCCAGGTTTCGGTGGCCGAGACCTCGCAGGGCTGTTCACCACTGTGCCCGACCCTGATCTGGAGGCGGGGGATCTTCTTTTTCTGGACGTCGAGACCACCGGCTTGGCCGGCGGCACCGGTACCCTGGCCTTTCTGGTGGGGCTGGCCTGGTGGGAGGGGGACCGTTTCCTGGTCGAACAGGTTTTCCTGACCGAACCGGACCGGGAAAGGGATTTGCTGGACAGGGTGGCCGGGGCCGCCACCGGCCGGCGCGCCCTCGTGACCTTCAATGGGGGGTCCTTCGACCTGCCCCTGCTGCGGACACGTGTCCTGGTCAATCGCCGGCGGGATTTCCTGTCCGGTCTGGCCAGCCTTGATCTCATGGTTCCCGCACGCCGTTTTTGGGGCCGCACCCTGCCGGATTGTCGCCAGCAGACCCTGGAGAGGTTGATTTGCGGGTTGGAACGGGGTCCGGGCGATATCCCCGGCAGTGATATTCCCGCAGTCTGGTTTGCTTTCTTGCGGGGCGAGGATGATCCGCGGATGGCTGCGGTGCTGCGGCATAACGAGCGCGACATGAAGGGCATGGCCCTGGTTTGGCGGGCTTTGCTGCGCTGGATGGCATTTGCGGATGGATCCGACCTTGACCGCGTCGAACAGCCCTCTTGTCCGTGGTCCCAGACGTGGTCGCTGGCGAGGATCAGCGCCCTGCGCAATAATGGACCCAGGGTGGACCATTGGCTGGGGCGGACGTTGGACCACCTGATGACCGTGCCGGCGGCCGCTTTCCCCGACAGCAGCCAACGCCGCGGTTTCTGGCGAGATGCCGTGACGCTGGCCAAGCGGCGGCGCAACTGGCCCCTGTTACGCAGGGTGTTGGAGGCCGGCTTGATGCAGAAGCCGGATGCGGTGTGGCTGCATCGGGAAGCGGCTATTTTGCATGAATACCGGCTGGGCGATCTTGACAGCGCCCTGGTTCATGCCTTCCAATGTCAGGAAGAGCGCAGGATCCTTCGTCTGCAGAGACGGATGCCCGGACCGCGGAGGTTGTGATGGCGACAGTGACGCGCAGCGAGGCGGAATTGCTTATCGCGGGTGTGAGGGTATTGCATCACCTGCAAGGCCGGTCGCCGACGCCGGAGGAGCTGGCTGATCTGCTGGGCATGAGCGCCAGCAGTGTGCGCCTTCAGGTGGCCGTACTCGGGGAACTGGGTGCCATGACCCTGGTGGAAAGCGCTTTTGAGAACCATGTGGAAATCGGGGATCCGCAGGCCCTGGAAAATCTGCCCGATGAGGAAGGACCGGCCATCACCGATGACCTGCGCGCTTTTGATCAACGCAAGCAGGAAGAGGCGGAGAAGATGTCCCGCCTGTTTTCCTCGGGCGAGACGGCCAAGCGCAAGCAAATGAAACTTGATGAGATGGAACGCGGCCTGGGGAATTTTCACAAACAGAAACCCCGGAATCCCTTCGGGGATGATAAGTGAGGCCAGGTACCTGGGGGCGAACTCATGAAAACGGCCCGGGCGGAAATGCCCGGGCCGTAATGGTGATAATGGTGGGCAGTCGGCCTGTGCGCTAGCGCCGTCCGGCCCTGGCGTACCGATAATCCACGATATCGGCCGCGGCTTTCTGGTCATCCAACCATTTCTGGCCGATCTTGCCTTGGGCCTGATTCAACAGGTATCCCATGATGCCGTCCTTGCGCTGCTGGAAGTCCTTTTCGTCAAAAGGCTTGATCCACAGGGGAATCGCCGCGAACATTCCGCGCTGGGTCTGGATCTCGGGGATCAACGTGCCCACGGTGTCGGCGAGGACAAGCTTGTTGAAGTCGGTCCCGTAACCCACCTGGGGAATGTTGGTGTTGACGTTGAAGGTGTCGGTCACCGCATGGATCAGTCCGAATTTGGCGGCGACGGCCGCCATGGTTGAACCCATCTGGACCTCACCCACGGCCGGGTTCAGTTTTTCCCGGGCCAGGTCGGCCAACTTCTCGGACTTAACCGCGCCGATAACTCTACCCCGGACTGTTTTGAGGGGCTCCGGCCCGGCCGGGACTTTTTGTCCGGAAAGAATCACATAGTAACAATCCTTGTTCTCGAAAATTGTACTGATGTTGCCCGGTTCGGAGGCCGAGAGCCATTGGCTGCCTTCCAGGGAAAGAGGCAGGCCGGGAATATCCCTGCTCGGGGAAAAAGGCTCCACGGTGTGCAGATCCAGGGAATCGGCCTTGGCCTGGGTGACGAAGTCCGCGCTGGTCACCGCATCCAGGAAATCCGAAGCCCGGGTGTGGACCTCGTCAAGGGTGGCCGGCCCGGGGGATACCTTCAGGAGAATGTGGCGGGCGTGAACCTTGACCACTTCGCCGCTGGCGGGATCCTTTTCCTGGTCGAGAACCTCGATCAGATGATAACCGAAGGGGGTCTTGACAGGCTCGCTGACCTCGCCCACGGGTAGGCTGAAGGCCGCCTTGGTAAACGGTTCAACCATGCGCTTGCGGTCGAAGGTGCCCAGGTCGCCGCCGTTGTCCGCGGTGGAATCCTCGCTGTATTCCTTGGCGGCATCGGCGAAGGATTTCTTCCCCGAAATGATCTCGGTGCGAATGTCCTGGATATAGCTGCGCACGTCCGCATAATCGGCCGCGCTCGGCTCCTTGGGGAACCGGACAAAACTGCAGGCGACCTTGGCCTCGCCCTGGAAATCGTCCAGGTGATTGTTGTAGTAGGCCGTGATTTCAGAATCGGAAGGTGCCGAAGCTTCCAGGTCCGAGAAGGAAATCCCCATGAATTCGGCCACCGCGCGCCCCGTCTGGCGGAGGTATTCAGCCTTGACGGCGGCGTCGTCGACCGTGGCTCCGGCCGTGATGATGGTCATCAATTTCTGGCGGGGCAGGATGAAGGTCCGGATATAGTTTTCGGCCCGGGACCAGTCGATATTGGGATTCTGCAGGTCGGCATAGTATTTTTCCATATCGACCTTGCCGTCCTTGTCGCGATAATTCGCCAACAACTCCTGGGGGGGGTTGTTCTTGAATGTATCAAGGACCTCCTGGTCCGTGACCTTGATCTTGTCTTTCTTGATGGCCTGCTCGACCAGGGCATCCTGCACCAGTTCGTCCCATCCCCGCTGGCGGGCCATGGCGAACTGGTCGGCGGTTAGCTCGCGATCGGGGAATTGCTGGTGCAGCATATCGGTTTGCTGCTTCACGGCCTGATCGTAGGCCTGGGCCATGAGTTTGGTGCCGTTGACCTTGCCGATGACGCCGGGTTCGTACTTCTTGGATGTACCGGGGGCCTGGCAACCCCTGCCGGTCAGACCGCCCAGAACCAGGAACAGGACGAAGGAGCCGGCGATCACCCAGTAGAAAACCTTGGCCTGGGAACGCAAAAACTTGAACATTGTTAACTTCCCCTTGCAGGAAAAGATGAGGGTTGCCGCAGGGGTCGCGATCGGAAAGCCCGCAGGCGGCCCGGCATTGACTTGGAAACAATATGGTAAGATGGCAGAAGTTGGCCGGATTCTCAAGCAGCTGGTTTGCCGAAGCCCCTTTTTTTGATACTTTGCTCCCGGGGCCATTCGGGTCACCGTGGTGCCGGAAATTACTTGTCCAGGAGGAAATCAGTCCATGAACCAGGATTTCGTTCGACCATTTTCCGCTGGTGTCATCGCACCGGAGGCTGAACAAAAACAACTG
Source organism: uncultured Fibrobacteraceae bacterium (assembly GCA_964545545.1). Classification (GTDB taxonomy): domain Bacteria; phylum Krumholzibacteriota; class Krumholzibacteriia; order LZORAL124-64-63; family LZORAL124-64-63; genus JAHJTW01. The sequence continues at coordinate 18,727 of CAZJGK010000036.1, forward strand.
TTGAGCACCATGGAAAAACACGCCGTTAAATTCCTGCGGTTGATATTCACGGATATTCTCGGGCACAGCAAGAACGTGGAAGTGCCGGGCAGCCAGTTTGCCAAAGCTTTGCGGGGGGAAATCATGTTCGATGGGTCTTCCATCGAGGGGTTTGCCCGCATCGAGGAATCGGACATGCTGCTGGTGCCGGACCTGGAGACCTTCGCCATATTCCCCTTTGCCGAAGGGGGCCAGACGGTCGCGCGCCTGATCTGTGATGTCTACAACGCCGACCGTACGCCCTTTGCGGGTTGCCCGCGGCTGACCCTCAAGAGGTTGCTGGAACGTTTTCAGAAGCTGGATCTCATGCCTGTCTGCGGCCCGGAGCTGGAGTTTTTTCTCTTTCACACCAACGAACTTGGTGAGGCCACCACGCAGACCCACGACACCGGCGGGTATTTCGATCTGTCCCCGGTGGATCTGGGGGAGGATGCCCGCCGGGATATCGTCGATGCCCTGGAAGCCATGGGCTTCGAGATCGAGGCTGCCCACCACGAGGTGGCTCCCGGCCAGCATGAGATCGACTTCAAGTATGCCGAGGCGCTGGTGACGGCGGACCGGGTCACCACGTTCCGGCTGGTGGTCAAGAAGATCGCCCAGGATTACGGTCTGCACGCGACCTTCATGCCCAAACCCCTGGCCGGGGTGAACGGATCGGGTATGCACACGCATCAATCCCTGTTTCGCGAGGTCGACGGCCAGCCGCGGAACCTGTTTTTCGATCCCGAGGCGGAGAACCAGCTCAGCGAGACCATGCTCCACTACATCGGGGGCCTGCTGCACCACGCGCGATCCTTCGTCGCCATCACCAACCCCCTGGTCAATTCCTACAAAAGGCTGGTGCCCGGCTATGAAGCACCCACCAATGTGGCCTGGTCCGATCACAACCGTAGCCCGCTGATTCGGGTGCCCGCCCGGCGACGCGCAGGCACCCGCTGTGAAGTACGGGTTCCCGACCCGGCCTGCAATCCCTATCTGGCCTTCACCGTGATGCTGGCCGCGGGATTGGACGGGATCGAAAACCGCCGGGATCCCGGGCCCCCGGTCAACCGCAACGTGTTCGCCATGAACGACCAGGAAAAGGACGCCCTGGGCATCCGGCAATTGCCGCGCGATCTATGGGAGGCCGTCGAGGAACTGGCCGGTAACCAGGTCATGCAGACCGCTCTGGGCGAGCACATTTTCAAGCATTTCATAGAGGCCAAGCAGGCGGTGTGGCGCCAGTACAGCGCCCAGGTCGGGCAGTGGGAATTGGATCGATATCTCGGGGCCTATTGAAGTAAGCGGCGGATCCCGTTCCCTCGGCTTTCCGGAGATGATATGTGGCATAATCCCGGTATCCTGGCGCTGGCAAGCGGTTTGCTGGCGCAGGCCGTCAAGGTTCTCGTGGAGCTTGTGGTCCACGGCCGTATGCGGCCGGGGCTGTTTTTTACAAACGGCGGTATGCCCTCGAGTCATGCGGCCACCGTCACGACCCTGAGTTTTCTGGTGGCCCGCAGCGAAGGTCTGGATTCGGTGATGTTCAGTCTGGTTCTGATCTTCAGCCTCTTCGTCATTTTCGAGGCCACCGGATTGAGACAGGAAATGGGCAAGCAGGCCCAGCTTCTCAATGAACTGCTGGACGGCGGCGGACTGGGCTGGGAGGTTCTGCATGGAAAACGCCTGCGGGAACTGATGGGGCATACCTGGACCGAGGTTCTGGGAGGGATTGTCTGTGGAATTCTGGCGGCGCTGTGGTGGGCTCCCGGTTCCTGAGTCATGATGGTCACCGCCGGATAAGGTTTTCATTAATTCAGCGTTGACATGGCTGTGAGCATGGTTAGAATGACCCCATAGGGCTTGGCTCGCATCTGCGGGCCGACCTTTCGAAATAGATGATCCGGTCCCAGGAATACCGGTCGGGCTAGGATGCTATGATCGAAAGGATTCGATATGAGAGTGATCGCCCTCGCCAACCAGAAAGGAGGCTGCGGAAAAACTACCTGCGCGACAAACCTTGCCGCAGCTTTATCCCAACGCGACCACAATGTTCTGTTGATCGACAATGATCCACAGGGACACGCCACGCTTGCTTTCGGTATCAGGGAACGGGACTTCTCCCTCAGCACTTACGATCTTTACCTGACCTCGGACATCCTGGTGGAGGATGCCTTTCTCGAGGTTGCCGACGGCTTGCACCTTGTCCCGGCGGGTATCGAGCTGAGTGCCGTCGAACAGGAATTGGCCCGTGAACACGACAAGGATCAGCGCCTGGGCATCAACTTGCGTCGCAGCGCCATGCCGTATGATTACGTCCTGATCGATTGTCCACCCAGTGTCAGCCTGTTGACCTTCAACGCTCTGCTGGCCAGCGGCGAAGTGCTCATCCCCGTTGATCCCAGCTATTACAGCCTGCAGGCCCTGCGCAAGATGCGGGAGACCCTGGCCGTGCTGCGGGAACAAAGCCGCCATGACGTGGTGCCCCATGTCCTGATGTCGGACTTTGACACCCGACCGCTCTTTGTCCGCCGGATCATGGAGGAACTCGAAGAGGAGTGTGGTGCGGAACTTCTCGATACCATCATCCACCATACGGTGCGTTTCAAGGAGGCCGCCGGCAACGGGATGGCCGTCACCCGGTATGATCCTGAATCCCGGGGTGCTCTGGACTTCCGCCAGCTGGCCAGGGAACTGTCGGCGCAGGAAGTTGATCTGGATGTTGCGGGGCTGGACCGCTGGCACAGCCTCTTGCACGGCCCGCGGGTGGTCACCGGCGGCGTGCTGTTCGAGGCCGATTTCCCCCTGGCCAAGAAAGTCGCCATAACCGGGGATTTCAGCGCCTGGTCCACCGCAGGTCTTGCCATGTCACGGCGGTCCGATGGTGTCTGGGAGTGTCGTCTGGAACTTGGCAGTGGCCAGCATCAGTACCGCTTCATCGTGGATGGTTCCTGGTTGCCGGATCCGAACAACACCCAGATGGTGCCCAACGAATTCGGCGGCGCCAACAGCGTGGTGGTGGTGGCCTGAACCCCCGCGCGGGCAAAGGCGTTGATCGCCACCATATCAGTTCGATCGCGCATCATTTCCTGGGGGGCGGCCGGAAAGGTCGACCCCAAAATACGCGAGTGCTCGTTGCCGGCTGGCAGGATGAATGGCTTTCGGCCCGGGTGGGTGCGGCCCTGGTATCCCTTTGGCGGGGGCCGGACCCCGGCGGTTCGGCCTTGCCCCACGGGAGAGATCCCTCGGTGCGCATCCGGGAGGACGCGCGGGTTCAGCGCTCCGTTGCCTCCCTGGTCGGCATTCTTCCTGAATCTTCCGGAAGCGGGGATGGCTTTGCGGGGCTCAGCCTCGGCCACCTGGGATTTCCTGCTCCGCAGCAACTGACAGCTCGCGAAACCCTGGTTCTGTCGGGCGACGGCGGCCTCTTGGGACATGGCCGGTGGCCGGTTCTGGCCTGGACCATGTCACCGAGTCAAATCCAGAACCGTTTGGCTGCTGTCTGCATGGGCAGAATCTGCAGGTTGATCGGCGCTTCGTATGCGGCAGTGCTGGTGGTCGGTGCCGGGAATGGGGAACCAATTGGGCAAGCTTCCCTTGTCAGGACTGGCGAGGGGCTTTACCGTACGGTTTCTGTTGCCGTGGGAACCGAATGTGCCGTCTTTTTTCCGGAAGTGGGCACATCGGGAATGGTTCGCAAGGGGACGGAAGCGGGACTCATCTCCCTTCTGCGGCAGGCGTTGCTACCGGAATGACTCGGACTCCCGGCCCGGTGTCCGGATCCTCTGCTGGGGCGGCAAGGCGTATGAGGCATTCAATCGTCAGGAGAAATGGTGAAACGCCTGGTTTTCCTGGTTGTCGTTGCGGGCGGATTATGGCTCGGCTTTTCCGCTGCTTCGGCGAGTGGGGACACGTTGACAAGTGGCGGCCAGGTCTTGGGCAGGCCTGGATATCTGATCATTTCCGCTGCCCGGGATTCGACGGCAGGCTATCGTTGGTCCACCGCGCCGGAATCCGGCCAGAAGTCGCTCGTCTGGGACTGCGGCCTTTTGGTCTTGCCGGATTCCCTGATTCTGGAGCCATTCGGGGCCGATGATCTGGGCGTGGCCACCGCCCCGGGTTTGCGGGGGAGCGGCGGTGGGGGAGCGCTGGCTTTTCGGGATGGCCGCTTTAAGATCGATCAACCGCTATTGCTGACCGATGGCTTGATTTCCCTTTACATCGCAGATGGAGAGCTGGAAATCAGGGGGGCTCAAATCCGCTATCTGCCGCCGGGATCGGATCAGAAAAAATCCACTACGGTGGCGGACCCCAGGGCCGGTTTTCTGCTGATGTCGGGGATCGTGGTGTTGATCGTTGTCTTGATGCGGCGAGCCCGCCTGCACGCCCGGAAATTGAAACAATGATCCCGAGCGAACGTGTGATTGCCGGCTGCTATGGAGCCACCTTGCTGACGTTGCCCTGGGCAGGTTTGGGCGTGCTGAGGCTGCTGACCGGCCGGGATTGGGGCGGGGGACTGCAACCCTCTTGGGTCTTCATGGCCTTGGCGGTGGTGCTGACTCTGGGTCGCAGCCTGATGCATGGCCGTTGGCGGCTGGGGAGGAGCCCGACCAAGAAAATCTGGTCCATTTCCGAGGTCCGATTCGGCACCCTGTGGGCCGGTGCGGTTGTTCTTTCGGGAATTGGCCTGGTGATCGCCGCCCCACCGGTTGCCCTGAGCGAGGCCCTGATCCGGTTCTTGAAGCAAATCATGCAACTGGCCATCATGATTGTCTTTGTGGTTTGGGTTGCCCGGTGGACCAGGGGTCGCCGGCGTTGGGTCTGGACGGCCCGTCTGGTGGTGATCGGGGCTCTGTTTCAGGCAGGGTACGGGGTTTTGCAACTGGTGGATTTTGGGGGTCACAGCGCCTGGTTTGGCGCTTTGGATAGGGTTTTTACCTCTAATCCATCCATCTTGTCCGGGTCTGGCGAACTCTATCTCGACAACGCCATGCAGCATGTTGCGCGTTTGCGGGGGACGGCTTGCGAGCCCCTATATCTGGGCAATTACCTGCTGCTTGCCATGCCTCTGGTTCAACTCACCGGATGGAAACGGGTGGGTCGGATCCTGGCGGCATTCATCCTGTTCGCCCTGTTGTTTCTGACCTGGTCGCGAGGCGCATGGTTGGCCGGACTGGGATCCTTGTGCGTCGGCATGATGGTTTGGGCTCGCTGTGCCGGCCAGGGATCGTGGCGAGATCGCTTGCGGAGAAACATGGGGATCAGATACCTGGTTTTGATCCTGGTGGGCGTCCTTGTGCTGGCGTACCTGATTCCGGGTACGATGGATCTTCCGGTCAGGCGGCTCCAGCAAAGCCTTTCGACCCGGGATTGGTCGAACCTGACCCGCATTTATAGCCTGCAGGCCGGCTGGCGCGCTTTTCTGCTCAGCCCCCTGCTTGGTATCGGGTGGGGACAATTCGGATGGCATTTCCCTGTCCTGGTCGAACCGCTTGGTTTGCAGAGCCAGTTCTCCTGGCCGGTGGTGAATAATTTCTTCCTTGAAGTTCTCTGTGAAACGGGTCTGGTGGGTCTGGCGACCCTGTTACTGTGGCTTGGCGGGGGCGTGCGAAACTGTTGGCGGAAGTTGCGTCCCGCAGACAGGACGGACACTTGGCTGTGTGCCCGCTCGGTGGCGGTGGCCATGGCTTTTACGGGGGTCTGGTTACAGTTGCTGACCTTTTCCCAGTACAATTTGCCCCACATCTGGGTGGCCCTGGGCTTGCTTTTTGCGTGTGCCCGGGAGGCCGGCCCCGAACGTCCCGGAGTGAATTCATGACGATGGACAGACCTCATGTTGTGCTGGACGCCTTGTTGGTGGGACCGGAACCCACCGGTGTCGGCCGCAGCATCCTGGAACTGGCAAAGGCCATGTCCCGGCAGGATCGGGGCCTGGATTTTTCGGTTCTGGTCACCCATGACGAGCCGTTTTTTTTCCTGAAGGGGGTGGCGAACTGGAACCTGGTGCCCGTCCCCGCGGCAGGCGGCGGATCGCTGCGCAAGGCTCTGTATACCCAACTGCAATTACCGCGGTTGTGCCGGAGGTTGGGCTGCGACCTGTTGCACAGCCTGCAGTTCGTGACCCCCTTGCGGTTATCCTGCCCACGGGTCGTGACGGTCCATGACCTGGCCTGGAAATCCTATGCGGGTTTGCTGCAGACTTCCCGCCGGCATTATTACGATTTGATGGTGCCGCGCTCACTCAGGGCTGCCGCGGCCATTGTGACCAACAGCGAGAGCACCGCCGGGGATGTGCGCGCCTTCTTGCCGGATATCGCCGTGAAAGTAACGACCACGCCGTTCGGCACCCCTTCCTGGGTATGGAAAATGCATGAGGAAAATGGTTTCCCGTTGGCGGACCATGATACCCGGGGACGCCCGTATTTTCTTTTCGTGGGGACGCTGGAACCGCGGAAAAACCTGGAGCGCCTGCTGGCGGCCTACGAGAAATTTCTTGAGGAAAGCCTTTTGCATGGCCGGGCGGACGCTGAAATTCCCGATCTTCTGCTTGCCGGAGCCCGGGGTTGGAACGATGGGGTCCTCCAACGGCAAATCCGCCGATTGCTGGGAACCGGTAGGCTCCGGGTTCTGGACTATTGCTCCCCTGAACGGCTGTGGGGCTTGTACCGCAATGCGGTCGGACTCGTGTTTCCTTCCCTGCATGAGGGGTTCGGGTTTCCCATTCTCGAGGCCATGGCTGCCGGGTGTCCGGTGTTGACTTCGGGGCGAGGCGCCATGCGGGAGGTTGCAGGTGAGGCTGCCGTCTTTGTGTCCCCGGAGGATGTGGGCAGCATTTGCCGGGGATTTCATGACCTGGCCTGGGACGATAGTGATCCTGAAATCCGGCGCGCGTTGGGGTTCGCGCAGGCCAAGCGATGGGACTGGGAAGCAACCGCCGCCTCGACCTGTGCTGTCTATCGGAGGGTTTTGAGTTCTTTTTTTGATTGCCCACAAGCCGGACTTGGAATAACTTGACCCCACAAGTGCCATTGGCATGAGGTCAGGCGGACCATGGACAGGAGTACTCAGGGAGGATTCGTGGATCTGGGCATTATAGCAATTCTGGGTTTTGCTGCTGCATTCCTGATGTCGTGGCTGGTGCAACCTCATTTCAGAAATCTAGGTTTCCTGACCGATATCGTGGACCAACCGGGATATCGCCGGCCCCACCGCGAGCCCGTGCCCCGGACCGGCGGCATGGCCATCTTCATCAGCTTTTTTTGTGCGCTGTTCTTTCTGGAAAATGTGATTCTGCACACCGAGTTGCCCTGGTCCTGGCTGGGTATTCTCATCGGCGCGGGTCTGGCGATACTGGCCCTCGGTGTCGGGGATGACCGGTTCGGCATCCACGCCGAAAAAAAACTTTACGGCCAAATCATCATCATCCTCGTGCTGATGATTTTCGGCCAGCGCATGGATACCGTGTACTTGCCCGGTCTGGGTTCCTTCGACTTGGGTGGTTGGGCCTGGCCTTTTACCATGTTCTGGTATCTGGGCTTCATCAATTCCATGAATCTCATCGACGGCCTGGACGGTCTGGCCAGCGGCATCAGTATACTGGCCTCGTTGACCCTGGTGGCCCTATCCCTGGCGGTGGGGCAGCTGTATTCGACCCTCTTCGCGGCCACGCTCTGCGGGGCCACCTTGGCTTTCCTGTACTGGAATATCAGTTCCCGCAAGATATTCCTGGGTGATTCCGGCAGCATGTGGATGGGCTTGATGCTCGCCAGCCTGATGCTGAACCTGAGCCGTAAGGTGGGGGTGGGCCTGCCGGTCCTGTTGTCGCCGATGATTGTTCCCATCTGGGACACGGGTACCACCATCTTGCGCCGGTATCGACGCCGGACTTCCATTTTCCTGGCGGATGATTTCCACTTGCATCACAGGTTGTTGCGTCTGGGCTTCAGCCCCAGTGGAGCGGTGATTCATTTGCTGCTGATCACGGCGGGCTCGATCCTGTTCGCCATGAGCGATTATCTGGATCTGGGGTGGATCGGGTTGCCCGCCCTGGGCGCCTGGATGGTGGCTGGACAGATGGGTGCGGTCAGACACCTGGCCAACAGGCAGCGTGGCCTCGATTTATTTTCCGAATTATCCTATGCCCTGGGTTTTGATGACCATTTGGACGCCCTGACCGGTCAGGTCGATCGCAATGTGGCGGACATCATCGACCTGCAGGAGGCGCGGCAGAAAGCCGGCCTGGTGGCTGAACTGCCAAGAGAAGGCACCACCGATACCCGCGCCGTTTTGCATCCGTTGTCGAATCGAGGAGTAGGCTCACGCTCCTCAGGCCTTGAAGACGGGAACACCCATGCCGTTCGACCCCCTACCAAAGATCCTCATCACTGACCTGGAAAATTTGGCTCACGCAGCCGTTGACGACGCCTGGGACCTCGGTTGCGGGGACGGTCGTTTGGGCCGTCGCTTGCGGCAGTATGGCGTGCGGGTTTGGGGCCTCGACCGGCATCGGGAATTGGGGGCCTTCCCTGATGTCGTGGCCGATGTGCGGGCGCTGCCGGTTGCTGCCGGCCGGGCTGGTCTTGTCCTGGCGGCCAATCTTGTGCGGCATTTGTTGCCGCATGACCCGGCCGGGGATTTTTTGCTCCACTGGTTCAGCGCGCTGCGGTCCGGTGGAGTTTTGTATATTCTGGAGGATGCGCCTGATTGCGAGACGCCGGCCCGGAAAAACTATCATGACCTGCAGGAATTGCTTGTCCGTATTGCCGGACCGGAGCGGGGACCCTTGCTTACCCCCGCCCATTTCCAGGCGATTGCCGGGAAGTTGCCTTCCGCAGCCGGATTGCGATGGGGAACGGGTTCAAACCTGCAGCGGCCCGATCCGGAAGTGGTCTTGAGCATGTTGGCCGGATGCGCAGGTCGGCCCTCGGGTTCCGTCGGACGCTTGATGCGCGCCATCAAGCGGCATGGCTTGGCGTACGGCGATTTCTGGTGGTTGCGGGTGTCCCGGGAAGGAGACTGATCCGGTGAAAACATGGCGCTGGGTGAGGGTGGCGGCCATTGTCTTGGCGGGAGGACTTCTGGGAGCGGGGTTTCTCTGTGACGGCCAGGGTTCACTCGTGGCCTGGAAGGATGTGCGGGCGGTCGTCATCGAAAGCGATGATTGGGGACTGGCGGGTTTCATTCCCGCCGCCGGCGCGCTGGACGGGGTTGACCGGACAGAGCTGGGTCCGGGGCGCTTTCCCGCCGTTTACTGGGGTTCCACCCTTGAGGACAGTACGATGGTTGCGGACCTGGTGGGAATCCTCGGCTCGGTGGCGGGTCGGGACGGGCTGCCGGTCATCCTGCAGGCGAATTACGTGATGGGTTCCTACGCCTGGGAGTCGCAGGGCGGTCGGTGGCGGTGGCAGCGTTTCCAATGGCCGGATTTTTCGGCTGCTTATTGCCGACCGGGAATGCTGGCCGCCGTGAAGGACGGCATGGCCAGGGGAGTCTGGTATCCCGAGTACCATGCCTTTACTCATTATGATCCCGCACTCCGTATGGATTCGGTGCGCAACAACGCTGTGGCTGTCGCGGCCGCCCGGGCCGGTGTCATGATTTTTCCGGGCAGCGAACGTGCCTGGGAACTTTCTCCTTCACGGCCCCTGGCTGATTTGTCCGGGGAGCTGGATGCAGGCCTCGCCGTTTTTGCCCGTGCCTTCGGTCGGCCGCCAGGGTCGA
>CAZJGK010000037.1:0-3863 GCA_964545545.1 uncultured Fibrobacteraceae bacterium
GGATGTCGCGCTGCACGCCCTCGCGGCTGACGTCGGGGCCGGAACCGCGCTCGCGCCCGGCGATCTTGTCGATCTCATCCAGAAAGATGATGCCCCCGTTCTCGGTCAGGTCGATGGCCTCGCTGACGATCTGATCCATGTCCAGCCGCCGTTGGGCTTCCTGCTCCCGCAGCAGCTTGCGGGCCCGCGCCACCGTGACCTTCTTTTCCGTCTTCTTCTTGGGAAACAATTCCTTGAGGCTTTCGCCGAACGAGGCATCGAACTCCTCCCCGGCGGAAGTAAAAATGTTGGCGATGGGAACCTTGGATTCCTCGCCGGTGATGGTGACTTCCCTGCTCTCCAGGGAGCCCTCGGCGAGCTGACCGGATATCTTGGCCCGGCTGCGTTCCCAGCGCGCCAGGCGGTCCTGGTCCTGATCCATGCCCGGCAACGGGGGAAACAGGACATTCAGCAGCTGATCCTCCACGGCGGCGGTGATGGCGTCCTCGTGTATCTTTTCGACCCGGTGGCGCACCAGACTGATGCCGTTCTCCACCAGGTCCCGCACCATGGAATCCACATCCCGGCCGACGTACCCCTTCTCGGTGAACTTGGTGGCCTCCACTTTCAAAAAGGGTATATCGGCGATCTGGGACAGGCGCCGGGCGATCTCCGTCTTGCCCACCCCCGTAGGCCCGATGAGGATGATGTTGTTGGGCACGACTTCACGGCGCATCTCCTCGGGCAGTTGCATCCGCCGCCACCGGTTGCGCAGGGAAATGGCCACTGCTCGCTTGGCATCGTCCTGGCCGATGATATAACGATCCAACAGCTCGACGATCTCCGGACAGGTCCACATGGCGCGCGGGGAAGGTTCCTTGATTCTCATGTCATGACCCCCGCTGGTCGGTGTCGGAGCCGGCAGCCTCGAGCTCCAGCAAAGTGATGGACTGGTTGGTATAGATGCAGATTTCCCCGGCAATCTCCACGGACCTGCGGCAGACCTCCGCAGCATTCAGGTCCGTGTTGCGCGCCAGAGCCCTGGCCGCAGCCAAGGCATAGGGCCCCCCACTGCCGATGGCGGCCAATTTGTCGTCGCTTTCGATGATGTCGCCGTTGCCGGAAACCAGGAAGATGTCCTTGTGATCCATGACCAGCATCATGGCTTCCAGTTTGCGCAGGATGCGGTCGGAACGCCATTCGCGCGCCAGTTCAACCGTGGCGCGGCGCAGGTGACCCCGGTACCGTTCCAGGTGGCCCTCGAATTTCTCGAACAGGGTGAGCCCATCGGCAGCTCCCCCGGCGAACCCGGCCAGCACCTTGCCCTTGAACAGGGGACGCACCTTGACGGCCCCGTGCTTGGCGATGGTATTGCCGAGGGTTACCTGGCCGTCGCTGGCCATGGCCCCCCGGTCGTCCCGCAGCACGGCAAGAACTGTGGTGGAGCGAATTTTCATGAATTTTCCTTTGGCTCAATAATCTTGGTCCGCGACCGGGGATGAGCGGCATCGTAGGCTTCCCGCAAGCGACCGCGGCTCAAGTGGGTGTAGATCTGGGTCGTGGAAAGATTCTTGTGACCCAGAAGCTCCTGAACGATTCTGATTCCCGCCCCGCCATCGAGCAGGTGCGTGGCAAAGGAATGGCGCAGAGTGTGGGGAGAAACCCCTTGCATGCCCGCGAGTTCCCCACAATACCGGGCCACCATGGCCTGGACGGTGCGGGGTGCGATGCGCCGTTGGCCGCGGCCCAGAAATACGGGCAACCTCGCCTCCTGATCCCCCAGGGATCCATCCTGAACATCAAGCAATACCTGTGGTTCACACCGATTATTCAGGTAATTCAGCAGGGATTCCCGGGCCATGCCCGCCAGGGGCAGAACGCGTTCGCGGTTCCCCTTGCCCAAAACCCTGACCTGCTGTTCCGGAAAATCAAGGTCCTCCAGGTCAAGGCCCACAACCTCGGCCAGGCGCAGGCCAAGTCCATAGACCATTTCCAGCATGGCCCTGTCCCGCCGACCGCGGACCAAGGAAAGATCGGGCAATTCGATCAGGGCAATGACGTTCTCCACCGACAGGTCCCGGGGCAATTTCCGCTCCCTGCCGCCGCGGCTGGCCACCACGATGGTCGGTATTCTGGCTATCCGGCCCGTCAGCAAAAGGAATCGATAGAAAGATCGGATGGATGCCAGATGACGGTCGATGGTTGCCATTTGGCAACCACGGCGGCGCAAACCGGCCAGATGACCGCGCACCAGGTCCCGGCCAGTCTCCAGTAAACGGCAATCGCCGCCGACCAGCGAACCCTCCTTGTCCCGGCGGCACCCGTAATCCATAAAAGACCGAATATCACGCAGATAGGCCGTGACCGTGCGGGGGCTCATGCCGCGCTCGACCGCCAGATGATTCCCGTAAAGAGCCAGGAGTGCGTCCATCTTCACCTCATAGGGGCCGCAGCCCCGCAGGCAGCCCGTCAATCCAGGCAGCCATGGCCTCGGTAGCGAATCGGGCCTTGGCTTCCTTGCGGGCCTTTTTGCCGCGGAATTCGACGCCCGGGTGGGGCAACAACCCAAAGTTGGCATTCATGGGTGTAAAACGCGGGGTCGTGTCGTCGAACAAAAATCCTTGAAACAGGTTGCCACAGATCGTGGTCGCCGGCAAGGGCGGCAAGGTCAGACCGCGGAGCCGGGCGGTGACCGCCAGCGCGGTCAGCAGGCCGGAGCCCATGGACTCGACATAACCTTCCACCCCGGTGATCTGGCCGGCCAGGAACACGTCGGCGCGATCGCGCAGGCTGAAATCTGCGGCCAGACATCGAGGGGAATCGATATAGAAATTGCGGTGCATCTGGCCCAGGCGAACGAATTCGGCGTGTGCCATGCCCGGCAGGCGGCGCAGAATCCTTTTTTGCTCCGGGTGCTTGAGCCTGGTTTGAAAACCGACCAATCCGTAAAGGGTGCGGGCCTTGTTTTCCTGCCGGAGCTGGATGACCGCGAAAGGCCTGCAACCGGTGGCGGGGTCCTCCAGGCCCACCGGGCGCAGAGGGCCAAAAGCCATGGTTTGCGGGCCGGAGGCGGCGATTTCCTCAATGGGACGACAGCCGTCGAAAAGCATGTCCCGGTCAAAATCCTGGACGGGTATCTTCTCCGCTTCCATCAGGTCAACGTACAGTTGCCGATACTGGGCTTCATCCAGGGGGATGTTGAGATAGTCCGCGTCGCCGCGCCCATAGCGGGCCGCGCGATAAATGACCTCCAGATCCAGGGACTCAAGGGTGACTGTGGGCGCAATGGCGTCGAAGAAATGCAGGCCGGGCGCGCCGGTGATCGTCCCCAATTCGGCCTGGAGTTCACCCGTGGTCAAAGGCCCGCTACAGACGACCCAGATCCGGTCGGGACCCGCCGGCAAACTCCGCACATCATCCCGCACCAGCGTCAGTCCCGAGGTCCGGGCGACCAGTTCCTCCACCTTGCTGCCGAAAGCCACCGGATCAACCGCCAGGGCCGCGCCGGCAGGGACGGCCGCCTGTCGCGCTGCGGCCAGCAGGCGGCAACCACCAAGATCCAGTTCAGCCTTGAGACATCCGGAAGCCGAGGACGGAGCCGTGCTTTTCAGGGAGTTGCTGCAAACCAGTTCAGCCAGCAACCCGGTCCGGTGTGCCGGCGACGACCGGTGGGGGCGCATTTCATGCAGGGTTACCTCAAAGCCACGCCCGGCCAGCTGCAGGGCCGCTTCGGCACCGGCCAGTCCGCCCCCGACCACGTGGATTTCCGTCATGTTTCCGTATGGCCCGAGCCGGAGCCGGCTCCTGTCGTCTCTTTGCCGGGAGTTTTGGCGGCAGTTTTCTTGGTGGCCGTTTTCTTGCGGGCGGTCGTTTTCTTCGTCGTC
>CAZJGK010000037.1:3963-27640 GCA_964545545.1 uncultured Fibrobacteraceae bacterium
GTCTTTTTCTTGGTGGTCGTTTTCTTCTTTTTGGCGACCTTCTTTTTGCCCGCTTTCGTGCCCCGGCTGACCGCTTCCCGCAGAAGTGACAGGGCTTCGTCCATGGTCACATCCTCCGGATCGGTGGTCTTGCCGATGGTGGCATTGAACTCGCCATCGGTCACATAGTTACCGTACCGGCCCTTGAGAATCACCAGCGGCGCCCCCGTTTCGGGATGCGGCCCGAGTTCGCGCAGCACGGGTTTGCGGTTCTTGTTGCGGATGAGTTCGAGCGCCTCCTCCAGGGTGATGGAAAACAAGGTGTCCACGGTCTGCACATTGGTGAACACGCGGCTCATTTCCACATAGGGTCCAAAACGGCCCAGGCCCGCATGCACGGCCTTTCCCGTCTCGGGGTCGATTCCGATTTCCCGCGGCAAGGACAGCAAGCGCAGGGCATAGTCGAGGTCGATGGTGGACGGATCCGTCTTCTTGCCCAGGCTGATCCGCTTGGGCTTTTTGTCGTCCTCTTGCTCACCCAGTTGCAGATAGGGGCCGAAGGGTCCCACCAGGGCATAGATGTTTTGCCCCGTCCCGGGATGTTTGCCGATAGGCTCCCTGCCTTTATCCTTCTGCTTGATGAGCGCCAGGGCCTTTTCCGCCGTCAATTCGTCGATCAACAGGTCCATGGGAACGGGAGCCCGCTTGTCGTCCACACCGGAAATTTCGACCGAAACATAATTCCGGCCGATCCGCAACACGATGGGATTCCCGGTGGCAGGATCTTCCCCGATCCGAATCCGGGGGAATTCGATATTTTCCATCTCCCGGGCAATGGTCGCTTCCAGACCTTCGCCGTCCTCGCGATCGCAACCGCGGAAAAAACAATCCAGAAATTCGACGAGATCGACTTCACCCCGGGCGATGCGGTCCAGATCCTCCTCCATGCGCGCCGTGAACTTGATATCCACGTAGCGATTGAAATGGCCGCGCAACAAGTGGGTCACGGCAATGCCGATATACGAAGGCAGCAGGGCCCCGCCCTTCTTGACCACATATTCCCGGGATTGAATGGTGCTGATCACCGTGGCGTAGGTGGAGGGACGGCCAATGCCTTCCTCCTCCAGCTTCTTGATGAGGGACGCCTCGGTAAAACGCGCCGGAGGCTGCGTTTCGTGCCGCAGGGCCTCGACATCCTGGATCTCGGCCGCGGAATCCCCGCCGGGACCGCCGAGGCTCTGACCGGTCTGCAGATCAGGCAGGATGGAGTCCTTGTCCGACGTTCCGTACACCAGAAGAAAGCCGGGGAAATTCACCATGGAACCGTTGGCGCGGAACAACAGATCCCGCCCCTTGCCCGTGACGGCAAAATCCACGGCCGTCTTGCTCAGCCTGGCATCGGCCATCTGGGACGCGATGGCCCGCATCCAGATCAGGCTATAGACGGCCAGTTCGTCTCCATCCAGATAGGGTTTGACGTCCTCGGGTGTGCGGGACAACACCGTGGGGCGAATGGCTTCATGCGCCTCCTGGGCACCCTTGGCTCTGGTGCGGTAACGACGCGGCCCCGTGGTGAATTCAGCGCCAAAGCGTGCGCCGATAACCTGCTCCGCCTCGGCCAGCGATTTTTCACTCATGGTCAGGGAATCGGTCCTCATGTAGGTGATCAATCCCTCGAGGTCTCCCGCCCCCACGCTCACGCCTTCGTAGAGCCTCTGGGCAATGCGCATCACCCGGCTGGGCGACATCCGGAGGCGGCTGCTGGCGGCTTGCTGCAGGGTCGAGGTCGTGAAAGGCGGGCTGGGCCGCTGCGTCGTTTGTTTCGCGACCACCGCGGCTACCCGCCAGGGAACCGTGGTCTTGGCGGCGGCGGCCAGATCGGCCGCCTGCACCTGGTCAAGAAGCACCCGCTCAGAGGGTTTCTTCAAAAGACCGGTATCGGGATCGAAGTCACGCGACCCCGCCAGCTTCATGCCGTCGACCTCGGTCAGGCGGGCCGTGAAGTGGAGGTCCTTGGCCGTGAGCAGGGCTTCGATATCAAAGAATTCCGCCTGATGAAACGCCTGGCGTTCCTCTTCGCGCTCGACCACCAGCCGCACGGCCACACTCTGGACCCGACCGGCCGACAGGCGCGTCCGGATTTTCTTCCACAACACCGGCGAAAGACTGTATCCGAACAGGCGATCCAGAATCCTGCGTCCCTCCTGCGCCCGGACAACCTGCATGTCCACATCGCGGGGCGCTTCGAGAGCCGCAGCGATGGCCCCCTTGGTAATCTCGTGAAAGGTTATCCGCTTGACGGGGACCTTGGGTTGCAGGACCTCCAACAGATGCCAGCTGATGGCTTCTCCCTCACGGTCCTCATCCGTGGCCAGCAGGACCTCGTCAGCCTTCTTGAGCAACTTCTTGAGTTCGGTGACCCGTTGCTTGGCATCCTTGGACACCACATAAATGGGTTGATACTCCGCGTCCGGATTGACGCCCAGACGGGCCCAGGATTCCTTCTTGTATTTGGCCGGAATTTCCGCGGCCGAGCCGGGCAAATCCCGGATATGGCCATAACTGGAGGTAACTTCGAATTCCTTGCCCAGAAAACGGGCGATGGTCCGGGCCTTGGCCGGGGATTCGACGATGATCAGCTTCAAAAGCAAAACCCTTCCTTAAAAAAACGAAGACCGGTGCCGGCAGGCACCGGATAAAACCAGACATCTCCCAAGGCCCGTCAATGGACGGACCCGAATCCCTCGGACGCCCCCCCCGTCATGCGGGGTTGACCCGGCCTGAAGATCACCTGTTCCAGGATCGAATCAAGGTCCTCCGGTTCGATGGGTCGTACGGCAAGATAGGAGGCATACTGCACCAGGGACTCCATCTGGATACGGGATATCTGTCCCGCCTGAAGCAACCGCAAAATATATCCCAAGCTGGCCCCGGAAAGATGGTTGGCATCATCCAGACTGAAATGCCGAAACGTTCCCGCAGAGGGAGCCTCCGGTTGGGCGCTCGCGGGCCAGGGCGGCAGATCGTCAAGTTGCCACTGTGATTCGATCCAGTCCAGCAGACCATTGACATCATCGTCGTCCAGGCCGGCGGCTGCAGCGTCATCCTGGATCCGGGCCTGGATTTCCCCCGCAGTTTCCGGATCGCCCGTAAGGGCCTCCAGCAGGATCAACAGAAGATGTTTCAGACGGTCGCGTTCGTGTTCCATGATTCAACTTCCTGCATCGGGCCACATGCCCGCGCGGCCAAAAACTAGCACCAGCGATCCACGGCGGCAAGTTACCCCTTCTGGGCTCCGCAACACTTCTTGTATTTCTTGCCGCTGCCGCAAGGACAAGGATCATTGCGGCCCACCTTCGGTAATTCACGCTGGATGGGCCGCCGCCGGACCTCATCCGGGCTGTTCGTGGACATCACAGGGTCCCGACCGGGCGTCGCGCCGGCTTCGTAGGCGTTGACTTCCTTGTGGCTGGTCTCGACCTTGCTCAAATCCGCCGCGGGTTTCGGAATCGCCGGAGTAAGTTCGGCCCGGAAGAAAAGGTTCACCGCACCCCGTTCGAGGCGTTCCACCAGGGCTTCGAAAAGGTTGAAGGATTCGGATTTGTATTCCACCAGGGGGTCTCGCTGGCCATATGAGCGCAGCCCGATGCCGCTGCGCAGCATGATCAATTCATTCAGATGGTCCCGCCACTGGTCATCCAGAACCTGGATCAGGACGAATTTCTGGAGCTGGGTGCAGATATCTTCCCCCAGGCGCTCCGCCTTGGCGCGCAAACGCGCCAGGGCCGCTTCGACCAGACGCTCCTCCACGGCCTCGTAACCCATTTCCAGGTGCTCGTCGGCGGCCAACGGCAACGGGGTCAGGACCAGTCCCTGGTAAAGCTGCGCGAGGTTTTGCATGTCCCAGAAATCCGGCGCGTCATTCCCGTCGGCGCAATCGGCCATGACCCCCCGCACCGAATTTTCCAAAAAGATCTCGAAGGTTTCGGCCAGATCCTTGCCCTCCAGGGCGTCCCGCCTCATGCCGTAAATGACTTCGCGTTGTTTGTTCACCACGTCGTCATATTCCAGCAGATGCTTGCGGATTTCGAAGTTCTGCGTCTCCACCCTGACCTGGGCCTTCTCGATGGCCTTGGTCACCATGGAATGGGTAATGACTTCGCCCTCCTGCACACCGAGCTTGTCCATCACCTTGATGATGCGATCCGGACTGAAAAGCCGCATCAAATCGTCTTCCAGGCTCAGGAAGAAAATCGCCTGACCGGGATCACCCTGCCGCCCCGAACGCCCGCGCAACTGGCGGTCGATCCGCCGGCTTTCGTGGCGCTCGGTGCCGATGATCTGCAGCCCCATGGCTTGATTCTCGTAGAGTTCCGGATCCAGGTCGGGATCCTCGGGCCAACGCTTGTCCTGTTGCAGGACCTGGGGCGCCAGCTTGATGTCGGTGCCGCGCCCGGCCATGTTGGTGGCGATCGTGACCGCGCCTACCTGCCCCGCGTCCTTGACGATCTCGGCTTCCATCTTGTGGTGCTTGGCGTTCAGGACGCTGTGATTGATGCCCCGCAAACGGAATAAACGGCTGAGCAACTCGCTGACTTCGACGGTCGTGGTTCCCACCAACACCGGCAAGCCCAGCCTGTGGAGCCGCACGACGTCGTCGACGATGGCCTTGTACTTTTCCTTCTTGGTCTTGTAGATGACATCGTTGAGGTCGCGGCGGGCAATGGGGCGATGGGTGGGGATGACCACGACGTCCAGTTCATAGATCCCGTTGAACTCGGCTTCCTCGGTTTCGGCCGTACCGGTCATGCCGGAAAGTTTCTCGTATTTGCGGAAGAAGTTCTGGACGGTCACCGTGGCCAGGGTCTGGGTCTCGCGTTCAACCTTCACCCCTTCCTTGGCCTCGAGTGCCTGGTGCAGCCCCTCGCTGAAGCGGCGACCGGGCTGCAGACGGCCCGTGAAGGAGTCCACGATGACAACCTTGCCGTCCTGCAGGACATAGTCGACATCTTTCACGTAAAGGGAGTAAGCCCTCAGCAGCTGATCCACGTTGCTGATGCGCTCGTTCTTCAGGGCGTATTCCTGCTCGATGGCGGCGCGCCGGGAGGCCTTCTCCTCCGGAGACATGTCCGGGTCCTCTTCGAGCTCCCCGACAACACCCGCCAGATCGGGCAGGACAAAGAAGTCATTCTCCTCGCTGGACAGGTAGTCGTTGCCTTTCTCGGTCAAGTCCACCTGATGGTTCTTTTCCTCGACCACGTAGAGCAGGTCTGCGTCGGCTTCCCACATGGCCTTCTGGGCGATGAACGCATCTTCGGTGCGTTGAATCGTCTCCAGCACACCGGGAATCTGGGACAGTTTGCGGAAGCGGGGATTCTTGGGCGCGCCGCGGCTGATGCGCAGAAGTTTCAAGGCTGTTTCATCATCGATATCAACGTCTTCACCCTTGATGCCCGCGCGCAACAACCGCTCCGCATCACTAAGCCAGTTGTTGACGATTTTCATCTGCTGGCGCACGAGCTGTTCCACCCGCGGCTGCAGTTCCAGGAACTGATGCGTGGACTTGTCCACCGCGCCGCTGATGATCAGGGGTGTACGGGCTTCGTCGATCAGGACCGAGTCGACTTCATCCACGATGGCGAAAAAGAAATCCCGGTGGACCAGGTGCTCCGGTTGGATCACCATGTTGTCGCGCAGGTAGTCGAAGCCGAATTCATTATTCGTGCCGTAGGTAACATCCTTGGCGTAGGCTTCGCGGCGTTCTTCGGGAGTCATCTCACCCTGGATACAGCCGACACTGCAACCGAGGAATTCGAGCACTCCGCCCATCCACTGGGAGTCACGTTTGGCCAGATAGTCGTTCACGGTCACCAGGTGGGATCCGCGACCGGGAATGCTGTTGAGATAAAGCGGGAAGATGGCCACCAGGGTCTTGCCCTCGCCGGTCGCCATTTCCGCGATCTTGCCCTGGTGCAGGACCACAGCCCCCATGAGCTGAACGTCGTAGGGCACCATGTCCCAGATACTGTCCGTACCCCACACCACCCAGGAAGCCTTGTTCTCGACCAGCCGCCGACACCCTTCCCAGACCACGGCATAGGCTTCGGCGAGCATGTCGTCCAGGCTTTCGCCGGCATCGTACCGCTCACGGAATTCCTGGCGCTTGGCCCTCAATTCATCGTCGGTCAGGTCGGCCAGAGGGCCCCGGATTTCCTTGATATTATCCACCAATGGCTGAAGCTGGGAAACATCCCGCCTCCGCTTGCTGAACATTCCTTCGAAAAAGCCCTTCAGGCCGTTCGCCATTTCAACTCCTTAATTCAAGCATCCGCCGGCCGGCACCAGCCACGGAGTTTCCGTCAATGCGAGTCCGCCTCCAAATCCCGGGCCTGGCCCAGGATTCCAGCGTAGATGGCACGATCCCTTAAGACCTTTTCCACATAACCCCGGGTCTCGGGATATCCGATCCAGGCCAAGTATAGTGCGGGATCGGCATGTCCGCCGAGCTGATTCAGCCACCGTTTGGCCGCGGTGGGACCGGCGTTGTAGGCAGCCAACACGAGATACGGATCGCCGGCAAAGCGCTGCCGATCCTGTTCCAGCAACTTGTCGCCTGTGCCGATGGAAACACGGGGATCGGCCCAATGGCCGGTTCCAGGTTCCACCTCCCCTCCGTACAGGTGACCAGGCATGACCTGCATCCAGCCCAGGGCACCCGCCCGGGAGCGGGCCCCGGGGTCAAACATGCTTTCGTTGCGGGCCACGGCCAGCAACAGGGCGGGCTCGCTGGCGGCTTGATCCAGCGCCTGACGCGTGGGCCCAAAAGCAGGAACAGGATAAAGGAAGTGCAATTTTTCGGTCGATGGCAAGGCGTCACCCCCCATGACCCAGGCCAGACCAACCACCGCGCGCAAATCCTGTTGGGCGACCGCAAGCCCGAGCAGGCCGTGTTGAACCAGCGGAAGCCCCGCGCTCATCGCCTTGAATTCGGGCCAGGCCGAACAGGGGGCTCCCCCCCTGCCACCACTCGCAAGGTAGACATCCCGGGTCAATATAATGTCCAGCAGGGAATCCGATATCCGCTCGGTACCCAGGATTTCGGCGACGATTTTCAGGGCTTCGGCCCTGGCCTGGGCAGGTGAAGAGGCCGCCGACAGATCCTGCATTTCCACAGAGCTCCGGCAGGCGGCCCATGCTCGCCAGTTGCCCAGACGCAAGGGGCCGGATTGCGGAAGCGAGGAGGAGCTTGAAGCGGGGACCAGGATCGGAGCCGACCCTCTGCGAACCAAATCCTGCGCCAAAGCCGCTACCTCGCCAATGCCCCGGTCAAGGGAATCAGGCCTGGCAAACCACGATCCCGTGGCCACCAAAAAGGTGCTCTTCTGACCCTTGGGCAACCGCTGGCGGCCAAGCGCGTAAATCATCGCGGCCTGCCCGGAATCACCCTGCGCCACAGCCAGGGCCATAGCCTGGGCGGTCCATTGTGCCACCCTGGTGCGCAGCTGCGCCGAACCCGCCCCATACTCGGCCAGTCCCAAGGCCCGCTTCAGATCCGACACGCCCGCTTTCCACTGCCCCTTCAACAGGTGCAATTCCGAAGCCCGACGCCACAGATCCATCCGCCAACCGGAGCGCAGGTCGTTGCGGGTTGCCAAATTTTCATAGGCGGCGGCCTGCCCCGCCACGACCGCCCTCTGGCCGGCGACCCACCAGCCCTGGGCCTGGGAATCCCAGGGCGGCCGCGAGTACCGTTTCAGGAATTGTCTGCGCTGATCGCCCTTCAGGGTCTGGGCGCCCAGGCCCGTCTTGATTTCCAGAGGGAAGCGCGAGGCGTCCAGATCTGCAGGGGTCAACCCGCTAGGGCTCAAGCCGGCCAGAACGGCCGCTTGCCGGGGGGTAGCATGGCGCCGGGTAAGCAGAGGCAGGTTCCTGGCCTGGCGATGTGCAGACCAGATGGCCCAACCGCTGCGGGCATCAAAGGGTCCCAGATCAAACAAGGTCGGCCAGGGGTCCTCCGGATCCTCCGGGCTGAGCCCGGCGCGCGCGCCCAGAGCGCGCAGGCGCAAGGTCCAGACAAAGCGCAACGAGGCGTTGTCACAACCAGCGAAGTCCGTGTCTGCCAGCTGTTGCGCCAGCGCAAGGGCCGTGACCGTATCGGCCCGGTCCAGGGCGGCGAAAAAGGCCGAGGTCAACTGGGCGCAACCCAGGAGGCCGGTGCAGGAAGCCGCAGGCGGCTGTGTTCCCCTGGCGGCTCCCAGCAACTGCTCCAGAACCATCCTTCTGGTTTTTGCCCAGGGCTGCGTGCGACCCTTGAGAGCATCCAGATGCAACCAGTTCACAATGACGGGCTCGGGGTCGGGAGCCTCGCCGGTTCCCGCGATCAAGTTGGCCGCGGTGAGGATCCAGCTGGAATCCACCCGGCAGGGTTCCCATAAATCCGCGGGGTACCCGCCTGCCAGGGCGATGTCGGCGGGGTCCGCGAAACGACCCACCTGGAAGGCTTCCAGAAAGGGATCTATGATCGGTCCGCCACCCTGGGCAGAGGTGCACCCCAGGACCAGGAGCAAGCCCGTCAGCACGAGAATTTTCCGGAATGTCATCGTAACAAAACCACTTTCCTTGTGCCCGGCCCGGGATATCCTTCCAGCTTGAGGATATACAGGCCGGCTCCTGCTCGTTGTCCCTGATCGTCGCAACCGTCCCAGAGCATCAGGCTTTGTCCCCCGGTTACCGGTTGGGACCGGACCTGTCGCCCGCGCACATCATAAATAACCAGCCGACCAGAAAAACCTGCCTCAAGGTCAAGGGAAACGCGGATGGGTGCCGTACCGGGATTGGGCCACGGCATGCCCAGGGGACCCGGCCCTCCAGGTAGCGGCTCCTCGCCCAGGGAAACCCCTCGGGTCGCCAGCCAACCAACCGGACCCAACCCCAGAATGCGGATGCTGCCCGCCGAACCCGAGGTCGCAGCCGGCAAACGGGATTCCTCCACCCCATGATAGGCGTCCGGGGGCAGTTCGCCCACGTCAACCCACGTTCTGCTCAGGACATCGAAGTTCTGCACCAGCCACTGGTCCGGCAAGGCCATCGGCCAGGGCCAAGTCCAGACCAGCCGGCGTGGGCCGTTCCCGTCGCGTTCCCAATGCACAGCAAAAGGCTCCTGCGAGTCGCCGGACTCCAGAGGGGTGATCGACGCGATGAACCATCCCCTGCGACGCCAGAGACTGTTGCTGCCAAATTCCAGTTCCAGGCGCCAGGGACCGGACACCGTGGCGGGGACAGGAATCACGTCGGCCTGCCATACAAGTCGGTCATCCCGCAAAGACAGGGTATCGCAGGCGAAAACGTCCTGGCCCAGCAAGGGGTTGGCCGCCTTGGGCGAGACGCGGGCCGGATAGCCTCCCACGGGCTCACCGGGAATGATCCCCCCATCGGGACCCCGCCAGAGAATCCTGCCGCCATCCATCACGACATCCCCGTTAAGGTATTCGACCTCAATGGCGTGGATCACGCGTACGGCCCGGACATCCGCCCCCAGCGCCCCCGAGGACAGAACGGTGTGGCCACGATTCCCGTAGTGGACCTCAGGCCAGGCGACCCCGGAGGAAAATTCCTCCCCGGTGCAGGCCAGGACCGGGCCGCCGTCCGCGGTCAGAGCAGCCGACGACGGCCAGCGGTGCCAGGTCGTGCCCTCGTTCCCCTCGGGGTAGGAAATCGTCCATGAGCCAGGCCAGTCTCCGCCGAAATCCAACACGCCGGGGGCGTTGGTCCACAACCATGTCCGCTGGGCTTCCAGGGCAAAGCCGCCGGCGCCGCTGAAATGGAAAAGAAAATCCGTGGACGCACCCTCGGGGATCGAGGCGGCGCCGAACCAGGGCGGCACCGAAGCGGGGCGATAGGTCCCCTGCCCATCATCCTCGAGGATCAAACTCACGGTCTTTTGACCGTCGGCAAAGGAGCCCCAGGTCGTCGCGGTGACCTCCACGGTGCAGCTCAGCTGTTCAAGCGGGACGCCGGTTGCCGTCGCGGTCAGTTCCAGGGCCGTGCGCGCGGGATCCAGTCCGAAGGTGAAGGTCAAACCCGGTGGTGCTCCCGGCTCGACGTCAAAAGAGACACCGGCGGTCGAAGTCGCGATGTTGGACAGGGCAATCCCGGCATTTCCGGCATAACCCATCAACCCGGGATAACCGGCAGCAGGCAGCAGGTCCTTGCCGAGCGAGCCGGGAAACATGTCGTCGGCCGAGCCCGTATTCAGACCCTCGAGCAGAGCGCGATCACCGTCGGCCTCGACCAGGCTCACCCGCAAATGTCGACCAGCCACCTGATCGGCGGTCGAAGTGCCCTCGGCCAGGTTCTCATCCACGTGATATACCAGCAGCTGATCCGGAGGCAACATGGCGTCAAAGGGAGCCGCGTTCGGGGAACTGCGGCATTCCATCAGGAAATATTCATGGCCGTCGGTACCGGGCACAAAAAGACGCGCCACCGAGCCCCCCTCGACCGGCGGAAAAAGCGTTACCGTGCCCGTCCGGTAGGGCGCGAGGTCCTCCACGGAAACCCAGCCCAGTTCCAGGCGCGTGAAGGCATCGGGCAGGGTGGCCCCCTGACCCCCGCCGGTTCCCCACGCCCCGGCGGACATCAAGCTGAAAATGCCGAGACCGCCCCGGGAAACGACATCGCTGAGACCGCCCGCGGGCAGGGAATAATCATAGCGGTCTTCCATGCCCAGCAAATGGCCGGTTTCATGAGCCCAAATCCCGGGACCGCTGGACATGCTGGCCACAGCGTAGAAGCTCGCCCCCACACCGCCTTGATAGACGGGCTCGGCCAGAAAATATTGCAAGGGCTGGATCAGTCCCGTCTGGGGGTCGTTCTCCTGACCGGGTCCCGCATGCAGGATCAAAACGCCGTCCACCAGGCCGTCATCGTCTCCCGAGCCAGGCAAACCATCGGGCCCGTCGTCGTCCAGTTCCGCGAAGGAAAGGCCCAGCTCGGCAAGCGCCGTGAGAGATTCGTAGGCCAGCAGGCGCGTCCGGGAAAACCCTGCCCAGCCGATGTCGGAGTACTGGGCGCGATCTTGCTTGAGATGCACCACCGGCGCCACCAGGGGATGCAGTTCCATGCGACCGACGGAGGCCACATGGAAAAAATTCGCGAGTGAGGATCCGCCGGGACCAAAAATCCGGTCGGCCAGGGTGGCGCCGTCAAAAGATTCCCCGAAGCGCAGGTCCTGAAAATCCACCGGAATGACCAACAGTCCGAATCCCGCCGCCATTTTCTTGTCGGTGAATGATTGTGATCGTTGACGCACCTGTTGCCGCCTCTGCGCCCGTAGCCGGTGAAGAACCTGGTCGGCTTCAGGGGCCGCCTCCCGGCCAGAACCTGCCGGCTGCTGACGGGCATGCCCACAGGGAGCAAACGCCAGGGTTGCTCCCAGAAACATCAGCAAGGTCGTGCTACATAAGCGGGTCATCATCACATCCGGACGCTTGGTGAGGCAAAGCCCGGCTTCCCTAATATAAGCAGGAATCTCAATGGTTGAAATGCCGCCGATCGGTAAAGACCAGGGTCAGCCCCAATTCCTCGGCAGCGGCGGCAACCTTCTTGTCCCCGATGGAACCACCGGGGGCGATAACGGCCCGCACACCCGCGGCGGCCAACTTTTCGATGCCGTCAGGAAAAGGGAAAAACCCATCGGAGGCGGCACAGCACCCCCGCAGATCCAACCCCTGCTGAGCGGCTTTCATGGTCGCCAGTTCGGTGCTGTCAACACGGCTCATCTGCCCGAATCCCAAACCAAGCGTTCCCTCGGCGTCACCCAACACGATGGCGTTGCTCTTCCCGTGCTTGCAGATCTTCCAGACCATGCCCAGGGTGCGGGCAGTTTGGGTGTCGGGGGCTTTTCCGGCGACCACCCGGAAGGAGTCCAGTTCAGGAAATCCTGCGTCTTCGTCCTGCTGCAACGAGAGGGAGCCCCAGGAGCGGGCCTTGCCTCTAGTGGCGTCAGTAAAGCGTTCAAAATCAACGGTTAAAACCCGAAGGTTCATCTTCTTCGTTAATCTCTGAACGACGCCAGGAGCATAGGATGGCGCGACGACGATTTCCAGGAACCGCTGGGCCAGGATCTCGGCCCCATCCTCATCCAGTTCGTCATGAAAAACAAAGATTCCACCAAAAGCCGAAACCGGATCACATCTCAGGGCGCGCGCCAATCCCACCGCCCCGGATCCCAGGCCGAAGCCGCAGGGATTGGTGTGTTTGAGGGCGGCACAGCAGGGCTCATCGAAATCGGCCACAAGTTTGAGACCGGCCACCAGATCCACAATATTGTTGTACGACAGCGCTTTGCCGCCATGCTGCCGGAGGCCGAGGGCCTCGAGATCGCCCCCGGGACGATCGATGGCCATGAAGGCGCATTGATGAGGATTTTCCCCGTAGCGCAACGGAATGTCGCCGGAGGCCGAACCGTTGAACCAGGCGGCGATGGCCTGATCGTAGCGGGCGGTCAAGGCGAAGGCCGACCCGGCCAGGCGCCGCCGATATCCGGCCGCGGGATGCCCCCCGCCGGCATGAAGTTCGGCGATGAATTCCTCGTACTGGGCGGGATCCGAAAGCACCGTGACACGCTGGTGGTTCTTGGCCGCAGCCCGTAACAGGGCCGGTCCCCCGATGTCGATGTGTTCGATCACGGTTGCGTCATCGGTGGAATCGGAGGCGGCTTGCTCGAACCGGTAAAGATTCACAACCACCACCTCGATGGGCTCGATGCCGAGTTCGCCCAGGTCCACGAAATCCTCAGGGCGCGGCCCGAGGATTCCCCCATGGATCGCCGGGTGCAGGGTCTTGACCCGACCCCCGAAGATCTCCGGATAGCCCGTCAAATCACTGACCGATATCACCTCGAGACCCAGATCGGCCAGGCAGGCGGCGGTTCCCCCGGAAGCCACAAGGGTGAAACCCGCCTCGGCCAAGGCGGGCCCCAGGCGATCCAGACCGGTCTTGTCGGTGACGCTCAACAGGGCGCGACGCTCAGTTCGGCGACCGGAAATCATAGCCATTGTTTGGCCTGCTCGGGAAAGAGAATATTCAGCACTTCACGGTAACGCGCGGCCGTGCGGACCAGGAGGTCCGAGGGCAGCGCAGGTGGCGGCGGTTCCTTGTTCCAGTCGCAGCTCTCCAGGAAATTCCGCAATATCTGTTTATCCCAGCTGTCGGGCTCCCTGCCGGGAACATGGGTTGCCGCCGGCCAGAACCTGCTGGAGTCGGGAGTCAGGGCCTCGTCAATCAGGGTCATGCGGCCATCCACCAAACCGAACTCGAACTTGGTATCGGCGATGATCACCCCCAACGGCAGCGCCCTGTCGGCCGCCGAGCGGTAGAGATCCAGGGACAGCTCACGCAACCGGGACGCCTGCTCCTGTCCGACCAACTCCACGACTTCAGCAAAGGAAATGTTATCATCGTGACCGCTCTCGGCCTTGGTCGAGGGCGTGAAGATGGGCTCGGGCAGGCTGGCGGCCAGTTGCAGTCCGGCGGGCAAGCGATGGCCGCAAATGGTGCCGTCCTGCCGGTATGATTTCCAGCCCGAGCCCGCGAGGTAACCGCGCACGACACATTCAACGGGAAAGCGTTGCGCTTTGCGCACCAGCAGGGAACGTCCCGTCAAGGCTTCCTGATGACGGGCGAAGGGTTCCGGAAAGCACGTGGCATCCGCGGTCACGACATGGTTGGGGACACGATCCCGGAAATAGTCGAACCAACCCAGGGACATGGCATTGAGCACGACACCGCGCCCGGGCACGATGTCGTTCATCACCACATCAAAGGCGGAGACCCGATCGGTGGTGACGATCAACAGGTGGTCGTCGAGGTCGAAAATATCGCGGACCTTGCCCTCGAAATCCGGGGAAAGGCCAAGATCCCTGGTGGAGCGCAGTGCAGCCATGTCGTCTCCCATGATGCGAGAGGGGGCGTTGATCCGTCGTGGCGGTTCCGGGACGGGTCGATACTAGAAACAGGATTCCGTTCTGTCAAGGCGGAGGGACTTTCCCCTGGCCGCCGTACAGGCTTCGCCAAGTCAGACCTCCCCTTTTGTCCCAGGTCAGGCGGATGCTGCCGCCGGTGTCCGTGCGCACCACGGGCAGGGTGTCCTGGCCGACGACATAGGGACCGTGGCTCGGGTGGCGGTATTTGTTGCCGGCCCCACAACTGACCAGGCACAGGCGGGGGTGCAACATGGTCAAAAAAGGCAATCCGCCGGAGGTGTTGCTCCCGTGATGTCCCGCCTTGAAGACCATGGTCGGTCCAAAGTCCGGCTGGCCCCTGGCAAACATTCGTTCAGCGGCCAACTCCTGGTCCCCACCCCAGACCATGATGACCGCGTCGTTTCTGTTGAGGGCGACCATCAGGGAATGGTCATTCTCCCCCAGGCTTTGATCCGCCGGGTCAGGGGCCTGCAACAAGGTAAGGGTCCATTGGTGCCAGCGGTGAAGAACCTGCCCAGGGGTGGCGGCCATGACGACGCCCCGGGCCGGTCCGGAAGACGGCGCGTGCGCCGTTCCTCCGCATAACCAGGCGCCTACCTTCAGGACCTGAGCCAGCAGGACCGCTCCTCCTGTATGATCAAGATGACCGTGCGTAAGGATCACCAGATCCAGATACCCGATCCCCTGCCGGGCAAGATACGGGCCCAGGGTTCGACCCCAGAATGCATCCTGGGGCCCACGTGCGCCGAAGCGTCCTCCCGTGTCGATGACGCACCGCCAACCATCGGGAAAGGCAAGGCAGGCGCAGTCCCCCTGGCCCACATCCACCTGCCAGGAAACCGGAGCCGAGGCCGGATTCAGATCACGGCCCTGGTGGGCAAACAGGTACAGCACACCGATCATCCCGAGACCCAGGCAAGGCCAGGCGACCGATGGCCTGATCCTGCCCTGCGCCAATCTCTGGAGTGCAAGCAGCAGGGCGGCCGTGGCGGTAGCCCAGATGATCCAACAGGCCCAGGTCGGCGGCATCAGGTGCAGGGCGAAGCGGGCTCCGTAACTTGAGGCTGGATTGACAGCCAACAGCATGGCCCGCCAACAAACGATCGCCCAGGCGGCCACGGATCCCGACAACCATCCCCAACAACTGGAAGCCAGGGCCAGGACGGTCAACCAGACTGCCAGGCCGAATAATGGAACGATGAACAGATTGGCAACGGGGGACCAGAGATTGAGAAAACCGAACCCGGCGGCCACCACCGGCAAGGTAAACCATTGTGCAGACAAGCTCACGCCCAACCCGGCGACGATCAAAGGGACCGGAAAACGGGCCGCAACCTGGAATCCCCTGGTCAATTGGCCCACGGCAAGGATTCCGCCGGCGGCCAGAAAGGAAAGCTGAACGCCCATGTCCAGGAGTTGCCAGGGGTCCCAGATTACTGCCACCAGATAGAGCAATCCGAGCTGGCGCAGAACATTTCCCCGGCGGCCCAACCAGGGGCCGCCCAGAACCAGACACACCATCCCCACGGCCCGCAACACCGACCCTGGGGCGCCGGTCAGGATCACATAAACAGGAAGGACCATGATCACCGGCAACAGCCGCCATCCCGGACCCCACCCCGCCATGCGGCCAGGCAAAAGCAGGATACCCAGCAGGATCCCGACATGCAGGCCGCTGAGGGCAAACAGATGAGCCAATCCCAGCTTGGCAAAGGGCCGCGAGCCCAGACGCGAGATCGGGGACTTGACGCCCAACAGCACCGCAGCAGCAAGGTCGGCCTCCACCGGAGGCAGGATGGATTGCAGGCGGTTCACAATTCCCCGGTGCAGGCTGCTCAGCCACACGCCGAACAATGGCCGTGAATCCTCAACAACCGGCAGCTGGTCCTTCACGTACCCCCGCCACGCAAGATGCCGGCCGGCCAGGTAGATGTCATCCCGGAATCCCCCGGGCAAAGAAGCTCTGGTAGGGGGCCTCAGTTCCACCCGACACACCAGAAGTGCGCCAGGTTGGGGGGCCACTTCCTCGGTGGTCAGCAGCACCCCATCATGTGACTGCGGAAAGCGGCTATCTCCCTCCGAGGCGCCCGTGCCGACCGCCACCAGGACCGCCGGAAAGCTCCAGCCGCCTCCCCGGGCGGCCGACGGCCAGCCGGTGACTCTCAACACCGCGTCGCCACGCCACGACGGGCGCGCCATAAAGGCCCAGGGAGGCTGGATGCCATGAACCGCCGCGGCATTATATCCGGTGTGGAACTGATAGCCCGACGCCAGCGCCAGGAGGCACGCTGCCGTCACCAAACCCAGGACGGGTATGCGGGGACAGGCCAGCAACAGGACCAAGACCACAGCCAGACGAACCATCAGTCCGGCGGAAAGCCAAGACGGGAAGCCGGCCAAGGAATGCGGGCCCATGCCGGCGGCGAACCCGATCCTGAAGTTGACCAGAATTATTACGGCCCAGACCAGGGGCCAATGACAAACCATCAGCAGGGAAATGTTGTTCAGGAAGGATCGCGTTTGTCGGCCGGCGGGGTGATTTCCAGGTGCATCCCTTCGTTGCGCCAGAAATGGCATCGGTTACGCCCCTGGTCCTTGGACAGGTAGAGCATGGCGTCGGCCTTGCGGAATAATTCAAAGGCATCGGTCCCGTCCGCGGGAAAGGTCACGCCACCGTAGGAAAGGGTGACCCGGATGGGCACGAGGTGGCCGTCAACCAGGATTTCCTCGCTCATGTCGGTTTGCAAAAGACGCGCCAGGACTTCGCCCCCGGCCTCGGGTGAGGTGACCGGCAGGATGAGGGCAAATTCCTCGCCGCCGATCCTGCAGACATGATCGATCCGCCGCAGTTGGTCCTTGAGACACCGGGCCACCAGCTGCAGAATCCGGTCCCCGGCCTGATGTCCGTACTGATCGTTGATGCTCTTGAAGTGATCCAGGTCTGCAATGACGAGGGTCAGGGGGCTGTCGGAACGCCGCGCGCGTTCCAGTTCAAGGGTGAAGTGCTTGTCGAAAAATGCCCGGTTATTGGTCCCGGTCAGGGCATCGGTGTGAATGATCCGGTTCACATCCCGCTGCTGGCGCCAACGGTTGGTGACAAAGCGGGAAAGACGCCCGGCAACCTTGAGCAGGGGGTCCCTTCCCCAGCTGCTTGAGGCCATGACGAACAGGAGCCCGGCCTCCTGCTGTTGGCCACGCTCCAGCTCCGCCTCTCTCGGTTCCCAGATGGGGACGGCAACGGCGACGGGATCCTCGCCCAGAGTATTTCCCTGGGTGAGCAGGGCCGCGAGGCCCGGCGGCAGTTCCGCACGCAGGGGAATCCACACCGAATGCCCGGAGTCCCGCAAGGAAAGCCAACCGGCTTGGCCTTCGGGACCGCCGCCGGCCACGATTCCCTGGATGCCCACAGGGTCGGTTTCGATCTGATTCAACAGAATTCCCAGGCGGAACGTGGGCGTAAAATCTCCCAGCAACTTCAGGATATTGCCCAGGATAATGGCTGTTTCACCGGATTGAACGTCCCCCAGCCTCAGGTTTTGGGCTTCCTCCATGGCGCCCAAATATCCCGAAACCTGTTGTAAATAGATTTGATGATCAAACGGGAATCCGGAATCAGCAGCGGAAGTTCGGACCGAATCCGCGATCGGCCCGTACAGGGGGGATAGATCAATGAGTTCCCGGCTGCCCCGCTTCAAGACATACGATCCATGATCGGCGCCGTCACCCTCCAAGGTAACCCGCACCAGCACCCCCTGGCGCAACAGTTCCCGCACAACGGCCCCACATGCGGCCACCAGAACCTGTTCCTGCCCTGACCCGAGCGCCTGCCTGACAGCGCGACGCAGCTGCGGCCCGGCCTTGTCCAAGGGCAGGTCGCTTGTCAATAGCGCCTTGATGCGTTGACTGCGGTTCACCGGGATGACACCTTCAGGCACTTGGGTTTCATTTCTCTTGGTGCTTAATTATGACATATTGTAAGTTCAATTGCAAGAAATCCCTGATTTTGGGGGAATTTTGTGTTTTTCCCTGTCATTGGGAACCCACGCTCTTATCATTGGTTCCCCCGGACTCGACCATAATAAATCCCTGAAACAAGGAGCCGCAGATGTCCCCTGTCAGGCAAAAAGACCACGACTTCCGCCAAATTTGCCTGCACAAGAGTTGGCGCGGGGCTTTGCTAACTCTCTTGCCCATCTTCCTGCTGGCGACAGGATGCTCCCTGTACCCGGGCTCCGGCACCCAACCGGAAGGGGGGATCCAATTGACCGAACCCTTGGCAACGCTGTCGGGCTTCGACGCCGACGCGGACACCATGGGGAATTCCCAGCGGGATTCCCTGCAGACCGCTCCCGCTTTCGACGACGCCACCGCCGAGTCGGCACAATCTCTTTCCCCGCATGCAATGGGGCAACCGCCCTCCCTGGCGGATCTCAATTCTCTCTTTCAGCAGGCTCTGGTCAAGGCCGCGGACAACAGGATCGACCTGGCAGCGGACGACTTGACGGCCATCACCGATCAAACCCACACCCTGGTTGATTCCGGAGACAGTTGCGCCCGGCAGGAAGTTTTGAGTCTCGAGCGCCGCTCCCGTCTCCTCAAGGGTATCCTGGTGGAGGAAATGGCCTTTGCGGGGGATGCTTGCGACGCCGATCTCCTGCTGGCCAGAGGCTACAAGGATCTGGCGGGCGAGTTTCCCGACTCCCTGGTTCCGGCCACGGGCGAGCCCATGCCCGGGATCATGGCCGACCTCTTGAAATGGGACAATCCGCGGGTCGATAAATGGATGCAATATTTTACCGGTTCCGGCCGGTCGACCTTCACCCTCTGGCTGCAGCACAAGGCCGAAGCGGGACCACTGATCACCGCAATTCTCACTCAGGAAAAATTACCCCCTCAGCTGATTTACCTCGCCATGATCGAGAGCGGAATCTCCCCCAGCGCCGTCTCGGTTGTGCAGGCGGTGGGTCCGTGGCAATTCATGGCGCCGACAGGCAAAGCCCGCGGCCTGCACACCAACTGGTGGGTGGACGAACGCCGTGACCTGGAACTTTCAACCTTTGCCGCAGCCGATTATCTCAAATCCCTCCACGAAACTTTTCACGATTGGTCCCTGGTTCTGGCAGCCTACAACTCGGGCGAAAATCGCGTGCAGCGGAAAATCAGACAGCGGGCCACGGATAATTACTGGGACCTCAATCTTCCCGCACAAACCGCGGACTTCGTGCCCAAGTTCATTGCGGCGGCCAGAATCGGCGAGGATCCCGGCAAGTACGGATTTATCGTGCAGGAACACACGCCTCTGGCCTATGACACCATCAAGGTGAAGCATCCCACCGGGCTGGATCTCATTGCCCGGTGTGCAGGGTCTTCCCTGGCCGAGATCAGCAAACTCAACCCCGCTTTGCTGCGTGGTGCGACCCCTCCGGGCCTGGGTAACTATCCCGTCCATGTGCCGTCCGGCGCAGCGAAGGCCACGACTGCGGCGCTGGCGCGTATCCCCGCCGACAAACGCCTGACCTGGACCCGGCACAAGGTTCGCCGCGGGGAGACTCTCAGCGGGATCGCGGCGGGTTATGGCTGTTCGGTCAGTGATATCGTGCGCGTCAATCATATGAAAAACGTCCAGTTGATCCGGCCCGGAGACCAGTTGCTGATCCCCATGCCTGTTGAACTGGATCGCCTCGCCCGGAGCCGAGCGGCCGAGAAAGGCCATTACGTACCCCCTGCGGGCTACAAGCAGGTGAGTTACCAGGTCAAGCCGGGCGACACCCTTGGGGCCATCGCCCGCAAGCTGGGAGTCACCTTGCGCCATTTGCGCAAAGTCAACAACATCCACAAATCGAGTCTGATCCACCCGGGCGACCGGCTATTTGCCTACAAGCCGCGTGGGAGTTGAGCGGGCCGTCTTCGGACAGCCTCGGCCCGCGCACACCGATCAGAACATGAAAGAGACGCTGATGCGATGGGTCACTTCATCGATATCGAGCGTGTCGCCCGCGTAGGCGTAATCCACGGTCAGGGGATCGAGACGGAATCCTGCGCCGGCGGTCAGGTCACCGCTGCCCCAGCCCGAATCGAACCCGGTCCGCAGATAGACCTTGTGGGAAAAACCGACCTCCAGGCCGACGTGGGCATTCGCGCTCAAGGAACCGGAGGAGTACTGATCCGCCTCACCGCGGTTTTCAAACCGGGTTTCCAGACTGCCGGCCAGAATCAAGTCCATGTCCCACTGCGGCAACGGTTGACGCCAGGCCAGACCTGGCACCACCGCCGGGGAAATCCGCTCGTTGCGCCCCGTGCTCCAGGAAAGGTAGGTCGATGTCAGATCCTGGAACTTCACACCGAAATCAAGATGCCGCCAGATGGAGGGCCGCAACAGACCCACGTCCGCCCCGATGCCCAGGCTTGAGAAATCCCCCACGCTTTGCCGGATGAACTTGAGCGAGCCCCCGACTCGCCAGTTGCCCAGATCTTCTCCATAGGAAACCAGGAGGGCAAGCTCCTGATCGCTTTTGAACTCGATCTCGTCCTGAAGATCCAGAAGTCCGCGCAATTCTGCATCGTCCACGCGGCCGTCGCCATTGGTATCGAGCTGGTCCCGCAAATGATCGGTGAAGGGAATATCATCGACACCCAGGCGGATCACCGAAACGCCCACACCCCCCGACGCTCCGCCGAAGAGGGTCCAGTCCACCGGCTGTGCATACACGGCAAAGTCCCGATCGATGAGATCGCCGAAACGCTCGGCGTGCATGACCAGGAGGCTGCGCTCCTGCTGATGAGACAGCCCCGCAGGATTCCAGAAGGCCGTCGAGGGATCGTCGGCCACCGCAGTGAAAGCGCCTCCCATGGCCAGGGCGCGCGCCCCGCCACCGTTTTCCATGAAAGCGCCGGCGTACTTGGTGGCATGCGCCGCCGATGCAGTGACCATAACGGCCATCATGATGGCCAGGAGCAAATCATTACGTCGGGTGCGTGACCGACGCCGTCCCTTGTTCCTCATGTATGCCTCGCTCACCAGGGGTTGGCTTGGGGGTTGCTGACAATCTCTTGCTGGCATTATACGTGATTTCCCTTCGGCTGGAAAGAGTTCCGGACAGTAAAGCTTCTGCTCATGACAACTCGTACAGTTTCAATTTGCGATACAACGTCCGCTCGCTGATTCCCAAACGCGAGGCGGCCTGTCGGCGATTTCCCCCGCAGGCCCGCAAGGCCTTTTCAATAAGAGTGCGCTCGGCCGTCTGCAGGTCACCACCGCGATCCACAGGCAAGGGAGTGAACCCGTTGTGATCGGAAAAGGTCTCCACCACGCGCCCATCATGAACCGGGGAGTCGGATACCGAACCGGGCCAGCCGGCCTGTCTCCCCCTGGCCGCGCCCCCCGCCTTCAGCAGGCCCTTGATCTCGCGAATATCCTGGCGCAACTCCAGCAGGGTTGTGGCCAGCAATCCCGAGTCCAGATCCTGGGCAGGGATGTATTCCATGGGCACCGGCAGGTAAAGGCCGGTCTTGCCGCCTTGGGCCATCGAGATGATGTCCCGCGGCAGGTCCGGGCTGTCGATCAAACCGCGTTGTTTCATCACCACGGCAGAACTGACGGCATTTTTCAGTTCGCGCACGTTGCCGGGCCAGGGATGTTTGAGCAGGATCTGTTCGGCCGCGCGCGTGAACCCCCGCACGTGCAGGTGATGCCGCTCGTTTTCCTGTTTGAGAAAAGCTTCAGCCAGCACCAGGATGTCCTCCCGGCGTTCCCGCAAGGGCGGAGTCGTGATGACCACCACCCGCAGCCGGTAATAGAGATCCTGCCGGAATTTGCCCCGCGCCACGTCGGCGGCCAGATCTCGATTGGTGGCGGCAATCAAACGGATATCGCTGTGTTCAAGCGCCCGTCCGCCCACGGGTGTAAACTCGCCTGTTTCCAGGGCGCGCAGAAAGCGGGTCTGCATTTCAAGCGGCATTTCCCCGACCTCGTCGAGGAACAGGGTTCCCTTGTCGGCGCGCTTGAAAACTCCGGGATGATCTTTGACCGCACCGGTAAAGGCGCCCCGCACATGGCCGAAAAGTTCACTTTCCAGGACACCCTTTGACATGGCGCCGCAATTGAGACCGACGAAGTTGCCCTTGGCTCGCGAGGAGTTGCGATGGATGGCCTGGGCCACCATCTCCTTGCCGGTGCCACTCTCACCCAAAACCATGACGTTGACATCCAACGGAGCGCTATGAGCAATCAAGGCCAGCATTTCCTGGATTGCCCGGCTGCGTCCGATAATGCCGCTGGTCTCGCGCACAGCCCTGAACTGCAGGGCCCGGATTACCGATTGGGCGATCTCATCCGTATCCACCGAGGGTGGCAGGACATTCAGAACGCCCTCGGGGACCTCCAGTTCCAGATCCGCCAGATCCACATCCCCGATCAAGACCACGTCGGTGTCCGTATTCATGGACAGGAATTTGCGCAGAACATGACGAAAACGCGGATAATCCCGGATATCGAACAGAAAAACGGCCGCTTGGCCCAGATTGATGCGCGCCAGGGCTTCCGCCGGAGAATCAAACAGATAAAGCTCGGCGTCCGGAAAATTCCATTGCGAGACTGCGGCATACAGCTTGTGTCGGCGGCTCAGAAGAATGACGGATTTCACCACGGCCTCCTCTGGAAATCCGGAATGGGTCATGTGACATTTTGGCAGGATAACGTCCCGGGCGTGAATTGCCAGAAAAATCCACTGCCGGCTTGAAGCCGGCAGTGGAAGGCACGATCAGGCAGGACCAGGCAACGGTCAGCTAAAATCCAGATATGCCGAAGCGTTCGCAATATTTTCCCTGATTTCAGGCAAATGCTCTTCAACCAAGT
The DNA here is from genome assembly GCA_964545545.1 of uncultured Fibrobacteraceae bacterium. Classification (GTDB taxonomy): domain Bacteria; phylum Krumholzibacteriota; class Krumholzibacteriia; order LZORAL124-64-63; family LZORAL124-64-63; genus JAHJTW01. Next base: position 26,782 of record CAZJGK010000037.1, read on the forward strand.
CCAGGCTGAGGCCGACACGGGCATGAAGCGCGCCCGGATCACAGAAATCCGGATCAAAGCCCAGGTCCGCACGAGTGGGCTCCAGGGTGTTGGCCAGATAGTCACCCAGGGAAATCAGACCCACCGCCTGATCAGCATAGTCGCTCGCCAGGTCCTGGCTTGGCGGCAGATGGTGGTCCCCGCAGCACCGCGTCAGAACGTTGGGGAATCGCCATGCTCGTCCAAATGCCTGACCCAGGACGTCGTGGCCAAAACCGAAGGCCTTCCGTTCGGCTTCGACAAGGGACTGCCCGGCTTCACGCCGCTTACTGATCACATTCCAGTACTTATCGGGAGCATGGATTTCCAGCACGAATTTTCCCATGTCGTGCAGCAGGCCCGCCGTGAACAGCTCTTCCGGGTCGGGATACCCGGCGACCAGGCCCAGGTATTTGCCGATTGCAGCTGTCACCACCGAATGCCGCCAGAGTTCGCGATAGTCCAGCTGGCCTTCCGCTTTGGCCACAGTGGCCATCACGCTTGTGGCCACCGAAACGCAGATGGCAACCTGACGCACCGTACGGTAACCCAGCACGGTCACGCAGCGGTGGATGTCGGTAATGTCACCGCGGCTGGAGTAGTAGGGAGAATTGGCCAGCCTCAGGATGCGCGCCATCAGCGGGGCGTCAAGCTTGACCACGTTCCCGAGATCCGCAGGACCGCTGTCGGGGTCATCCAGAACTTTGAGAATTTCCATCAACGTTTCGGGCAAGGAAGGCAAATCGTCGATTGCCAGCAGCATTTTCTGGAGTTTGGCGTCTACTTCTTCCGGTGTCAGTAAGGTGGCGTTACTCATCGATTGCTCCCCGTTAAATAAAGA
>CAZJGK010000038.1:0-8294 GCA_964545545.1 uncultured Fibrobacteraceae bacterium
CCGCCGCAGCATTGCGGTAGGCGATGAAGGCCTCGTTGGTCTCACCCGCCTGATCATGCAACATGCCGCTGAAGTAGAGCAGGAAGGGGTCGGCTTTGATGCGCTCGAGGTCCGCCCGATCGTCCTGGCGCAGATCAGCCAGCGTCGCTTCGACGTACTTGGCCTGCAACATCTCGGCTCGCCTGGCCTCGACCACGGCCTCGTCCTGTTGGCCGAGATAGAGATAATTCAGGGCCTTGAAATACGGCACCATGGCCATTTCGAAGGGGCGGGCGCGGTAACTGATGGACTCGTCGCTGGTGATCAACGACAGCGCGCCCTGGGAAACCGACTTGGTGTACAGATCGTCGGCCAGCTGTTCGGCAAGGGCGAAGGTCTCGTTGCTCTCGGTGTAGCGGTCGGCATAGTGCAGCACCAGCCCGCGCTCGAGCAGATACAGCAGACGCTCCTTGCTGCCCATCTTGTCCTGCAATGTCTTCAGGGCGGCAGCGAATTCATGATTGGCCAGCTGGGGGCGCAGATCTGCCACCCGGGTGCTGTAGGTCGCGCACCCGGCGACCATCAGGAGCATGGCGATCGCCGGCAACAGCCACCGCCACCTCCCGCATATCGGCCGGCACATCATGGACAACAGGGGTCAGCCCTTGTACTTGTCGTGACTGATGAACTTCTTGATCTTATCGAAACCCGCCCAGACCTTGGTGTTGTCCTGGAGGTCCACCAGATAGCAGTCCACCTGGTAGTACTTGACCTGATTCCCTTGTTCCCGGTCCACGACCATGTTGATCTCGCCGATCAGCATGAAATCGGCGCCCTTTTCCCGTCCCCATTGCTTCATGGTCTCGGCGGAGGAAAACTCCTGTTGGTCCGCGCGCTCATCGCGAACCTGTTCCCGTTCCTCGACCGAGGCCACAATCTTGGCCCGGCCCCCGTTGATGAACTGGCGCTCCAGGTCAGCCATGAATGTCTGGACGGCGATGTGCTCGGGGGTCTTGTTGGCGATCCGGCCGATGATCACGGTGGGCTTGCGGCCGTTCTCCGCCAGGAAGTCCTCCACCCAGGGGGTGGCCATGGCCTGGCTGATCAAGGCCTCGGAAACCTGCCGGCTGTCGGAATCGTTCCACCGGCCCGAAAGATCGATCTGTTCGTCGACCGCGATCCGCGAGACCTGCTTGCCGCCTCCGCATCCGGCCAGGGTTACCGCCGCCAGGATGACAAGTATCAGGTTGAAATGGTTTCGCTGCATGGAATGATCCTTTCAGATTAAGAGGGGAGGCGCCGGGTTAGTCCGGTCCCGCCTCTTTCCCAGGGGTCGACATTGTCATATCCTACGGGCGGATTATACTTTATTCGCCAGGGGGATCAATTGGATCCTTGACCTTATTGTTCAGCCCGCTGGGGAGATGTCATGACCGCTGCCAGCCGTTTCCTGCTGACCGGAGCCCACCGTTTGGTGACCATGGACCCCGAGCGCCGCATCCTGGAAGATGCCTGGATTGCGGCCACCGACGGCATGATCATCGCCGTGGGCGAAGGCAAGCCCCCGGAAATCATCGGCGACATCCCCAGTGCGCAATTCACCAGGTTCAACGCCGGCGACTGTGTGGTCCTGCCGGGTCTGATCAACACCCATCACCATCTATACCAGACCCGCACGCGGGCCTGGGGTCCCGCGGTGGACAGCAAACTTTTCGACTGGCTGGTCACCCTCTATCCCGTCTGGGCCAAATTGACCGACGCCCAGTTCTACGCAGGCGCCCTGGTCGGGTTTCAGGAATTGCTGCGCAGCGGGTGTACCTTGACCTCCGATCACCATTACCTGTTTCCCGCCGCAGCTTCCGCCACGCTGATCGATATCACCATCGAGGCCGCCGGGGCGGCGGGCATCCGTTTTCATCCCACCCGCGGCAGCATGAGCCGCTCGATCAAGGACGGGGGTCTGCCCCCCGACGACGTGGTCCAGAATCCCGAAACCATTTTGGCCGACAGCGAGCGCTTGATAACCGCCCGGCACGATCCCGCCCCCGGCGCCATGGTGCGCATCGCCCTGGCCCCGTGCTCCCCGTTTTCGGTCAGCGAGGAATTGATGCGCGACACCGCCGCCCTGGCGCGTAAGCACGGCGTGCGCCTGCACACGCATCTGGCCGAGACCAGGGACGAGGACGACTACTGCACGAAAATCTACGGCCGGCGTCCCCTGGACTTCCTGGAAGACGTGGACTGGATCGGCCCGGACGTGTGGCTGGCCCACGGCATCTGGTTCAACGATCAGGAGATCGCCCGCCTGGGCGCCGCGGGCATGGGCATCGCCCATTGCCCCAGTTCCAACATGCGGCTGGGTTCGGGAATCTGCCGCGTGCGCGACCTGCGCCGGGCCGGTTGCCCCGTCAGCTTGGCGGTGGACGGTTCGGCCAGCAACGACAGCTCCAACCTGCTGGCCGAACTGCGGCAGGCCTTGTTGCTGCACCGCGTGCTCGGCGGCGCCGCGGGTATGACCGTCCAGGAAGTCCTGGAAATGGCCACCCTGGGCGGCGCGGCCTGCCTGGGCCGCGAGGATACCGGATCGGTGGCCGTCGGCATGGCCTGTGACCTGGCGGTGTTCGATCTGCAGGCCATCGGCTACGACGGGGCCGATGATCCCGTGGCCGCCCTGCTCCTGTGCCACCCCGAGCCGGCCCGGGCAACCATCGTGCACGGCAAGGTTGTCTACGAGCGGGACTGATTGGATCCGGTGTCTCCGTACGGCTGCCGGGCAGATCCGTCGGCGGACGACCCGGGCCAGCTCTTGATGTACAAATCGCGCTGGGGAAAGGGGATCTTGATGTCAGCCTCGGTCAGGGCCTGGTAGATCCTCGTATTCAGCGCATCGACAACCCAACCGCGATACATGGGCTGTTCCACATAGACCCGCACTTGAAAAACGAGGGCGGACTCCCCCATGGCGATGAAGCGAACCGTGGGTCGAGGCTCAGGACTGACATGGGCGACATCCCCCGTACAGGCCATCAAGGTCTCCCTGACCTGTTCCACATCGCTGCCGTAGGCAACCCCCACCTCCAGGCGCACGCGCATCTGCACCGACGGCCCGCTGCTCTCGTTGATGATCTTGGCATTGCCGATGACCGCATTGGGCACCGTCACCTCGATGTTGTCGCGCGTCAGGACGCGCGTGGAGCGCATGCCGATATCCGTGACCTCGCCGCGCGTGGTCCCATCGATGTTGATGTAGTCCCCGACCTTGTAGGGCGCATCGACCAGGATGAAAATGCCGGAAATGAAATTGGCCAGGGTGTCCTTGGCGGCGAAACCGATGGCGATGCCCGCAACCCCCGCGCTGGCCAACCAGGTTGTCAGGTCGATCTTCCAGACGCTCATGATGAAGTACACCGTCAGGGCGATCACCAGCACCTTGAAAGTGAACTGCACCAGGGGCAGGGTGCGGGCCTGGATCCAGGTGAAGCGGTCGGCCTGACCGCTGACGTGGCGGGTGACGAGCACGGTCACATCCAGAAAAAAACGGCCCCAAATCATGACGATGAAGGTCAGGGCGGTGGCCCAGATCGCACGATCAACACCCGCGTTGTCAGCCAGGTCCCGGACGGCGTAGGACACCCCCAGGATAATGACGGTCAGGAACAGACCCGGGTTCAAGCGGCTGAAGATCTCATCGTCCAGGTCGGTGGCCGTCTTGCCGGCAAGCCGATGCAACAACGGGACAAGGACCAGCCGTAATATCAGACCGACCACCAAAGCCAGCGCCACCGTAATACCGGCCCGCAACAAGGTGTTTTGCAGCATGTCCGCCAGGGCGGTGGGCAAGTTCAAACCATCCATTTCGCCACGATCCTTTCGGGCCCCGGGCGGGCCCGGACTGATTCAAACCGGTTCACCGTCGCCATCTTGGGGCACAGCCGGCCTGACCGTCAGCACTTTTTCCTTGCGAATGTTCACCGTGCCCGGTTTGGCCCCCTTTGGCTTGGTGACGAACCGGCCGCGGGTACAGCTGACGCCCACCTGCCGGGCTTCGCGCTTCTTGCTGTGCCAGGCGGCAATGGCCGCGGCCGCCTTGATGGTGGCATTGTCAGGCTCTTGGTCCGCCGGCACCCGCAGCACGACATGACTGCCCGGCATACCCCGCACATGAAACCAGAAGTCGTTGGGTCCGGCCATTTTCAGGGAGAGGAAGTCGTTGTCCTCGTCCGTACGTCCGGCCAGCACGACCCAGCCGCCGGGCAGAGTGTACCGGTAGAGCTTGGGTTCGAAGGGTTGGGGGGTTCGGGGCATGGAGACCTCTACGACGCAGTGAATTCCCAACAGGTCCTACCTCAGCCTAATACAATAACACTCTGTGGGTCCGTAATCTAGGGAGCGGCACGGCAGTGGGTCCGCTTTGGCGCCCACAACCCAAGAAAAAAGCATAATAGTTGAAATTGTACGGCATAAATGCTAGAATAATGTCTCAATAGATCAATTTTCACGGCAACAGTTTGGGAGAGCCCCATGCAACACCCTGGCCGCCTGGCGCAATTCTTTCTGATCGGGACAAGCCTCTTTTGCTTGACCGGATCCGGCCGCGCCCCAGGGTCCATCCCCACGACCATCCAACCTCGTGCGGCCCGATCCCAATCCGTCACAGGCCCCGCCAAGCGCTTGCCGGCTCCCGGTATCATCACCCCAGGTGCGAACAAGGCCCGGTCCCGCGCCAACGCGCGGTCCCTGGCGACGATGCCTGCGTCGGCCGGCCCCATGCTTCAGGTCGACTTGACCCAGGCCACCAAACAGGCGGGAGTCAAGGCCAAGTCCGCCAGTGTTCTGACGCCCGCCTTGAAAACAGCCATCGCCGGGTTCCAGGACCCCCGCTTCATGCGCGGAAAGAACCAGACCGCCGTGAACCCCGCCCTGGAGTCGCGCAACCGGGCACAAAAAGGCCTGCCACCCTGGACCCCCGACCGCCTGCTGGCCAATCCCACCAACATGAATGACGAATATGTCTCCCTGGAAAGGGATCCCGTTTCCGGCTTCCTGTTCGCGGTCTTCGCCGCCACCGACCTGGGAGGAACCGACCGGGACATTCATATCTCCCGTTCCATGGACCAGGGACGCACCTGGACCACCTGGGAAATGCCCTCCTTCGCCGGCGACGAGTACCACCCCGACCTGGCCATCGACGGCGGCGGCTACCTCCATGTGGTCTGGGTCCGGGACGACGGTTTTCTGATCCGCACCCGCTCCGACTACCCCTCCGACCCCACATCCTGGGGCGAGGTCCGGGGGTTCGAGGTGGGCGAACCGCTGGCCACCCCGTCGGTCGCCGTTTCCGGTGCCGGGGCCTTCGCCAAGGTCTTCATCGCCCTGGACTGGTACACCGTCAACATGGACTGGCTGCAATACGAGTGGACCCTGTTGTTCCTGTATTCGACCAACGGGGGCCAAACGGTCACCTACGATTATTTCCTTCCCGACGGGTACGAGGACCTCTGGCCCGATGTGGCCATGGACGACGGGACCGTCCACTTCATCAACGCCGAAGCGGATCCCTACACCGGTGAGGTCGACATCCTGATCGCCACCGACAACTACGACGGTTGTTTCTGCAACCCCGGCAGCCTTACCGGATGGACCACGAACAACACGGGTTTCCCGCGCTTGGTCTGTCAGAATGACGATGTCTTCATAGCCTTCCAGCTGGACTACTCCGACGGCTTGAACGTCGATGGGGACATCATCTACCTCTATTCGTGGGATGCCGGGGATACTTTTTTTGGGCCTTACGGCATGATCGCCGACGACTATGAAAGCGTGGGACCGGCCATTTTCGCCCACGACGGCATCGTGGGCTGCCTGTGGCTGGACGGCCCTCCGGGCGCGGACGAATTCAACCTGGCCGGGCGCATGGGTTCCGGATATGGCGACATCGGCATGTTCGGGGGAGTCGACCAGGTCAGCGACCAGCCCCGGGTCGAACCGCAATTCCACTCCTGCGACGGGGTCGCCGCTCCGGCAGGCGCCGCCGCCGCCTGGATCGACCGCCGGGACTATCCCACCCAGGGCCATAATGTCTATACCAGCCGCCGGGGGCTCTCGCCCGACCTCTCGCCCTTTGTCCCCAGCGGCTGGGATTCGTCCATCACCGCGGCCATGACCCGGGGCGGCCGCACCGCCCAGTGGCTGGCTGCGGGGGATACGACCTTCGTCAGCTTCGCCTTCCTGAACTCCGGCCTGGCCCAGATCGCCACCGACTTCGCGGTGGACCTCGAACTGGACGGCTCGGTGGTGGCCTCCTGGTCCTTGACCGGCAGCATGCCCGCTGGCTCGTACTTTCCCATCGAGGACTTTCCCTTGATCGCCGGAGCAGGCGAACACCTGTTGACCGTGCGGCTGGATGCCGGCGACGCTATCGCCGAAACCGACGAGACCGACAATGTCTACATGCGCACCCTGACCTGGGTGGACGGCCAACCGCAACTGCGTCTGGACCCGGATTCCTTCACCAAAACCATCATGCCCGACCAGGCCATGATCGAGGGGCTGATCGCCGCGCCCCCGGTCCGCCGCGAGGTGCACCTGCCGGTGATCGCTCCCAAGCTGGAAAAAGCCCTGGGCAAGGCGGCCGGCGGCGATCTGCTGCGCGTGGTCATCGTCCCTGCCGAGCGCCTTGATCCGATCACGCTGGCTTCCACGCTCAAGGCGGCCGATCCGGGGACCCGCCGCGCCACCATCCTGGCAGCCGCACACACCATGGCCGTCCGCCACAGCCAAGAGTTCGCCCCCGTGCTGGACGACCTCGTCCAGCGGGGTATCGCCCGCCCCGCCCGGACCTACTGGCTGGCCCAGCTGATGGTTGCCCAAATGACTCCGGAAGCCGTCGCCGTGCTGGCCCGCGACCCGGCGGTGGGCCGGTTATGGCTGGATGACGCGAAAAGCCAGGCCTTCGGCGCCCCCCTCGCGACGCAAAAGCAGGGAACGGGCGCAGCCACGGGTGCGGACAAGGCCCTGGCCTGGCACCTGCCTGCCATCGGCGCACCCGAGGCGTGGGCGGCGGGTTTTCAGGGTGACGGCATCCTGGTGGGACACATCGACACGGGCATCGGATACGACCACCCTGACCTGTACCGGCACATGTGGGACGGAGGCACGGAGTTTCCCAACCACGGCTTCGACGCCCTTGAAAACGACAACGATCCGTATGACGGGGATCTGGACTGGCACCACGGAACGCACACCGCAGGTCTGATCGTCAGTGACGGCACCGGCGGCACCGCATGTGGCGGCGCTCCCGGAGCGGTCCTGATGGCCTTGCGGGCGGTGCCCGGTTATTTCGAGAACCTGGTGGCAGCCCAGCAATTCGGTCTGGATCACGGCGTCCAGGTTTTCACCATGAGCGCCGGATGGTCCAACGCCCCCGATGATGTGCGCGCGGCCAACCGCTACAACAGCGAGTTGTTCCTGTCGGTGGGCATTCCGCTGATCGCTGCGGCCGGCAACGGAGACGGTTACGGGGGCCACTACGAGGTTCCCGCGGATATTTCCAGTCCCGGTGACTGCCCCAACCCCTGGTTTTCCCAGGGCGGCGGCCTGGGCGCGGTCATCACCGTGGGCGCAGTCCGTCAGGATCTGGGCGTCTCGTCCACCAGCAGCATCGGCCCCACCGCGTGGGATATGGTGAACCCCTACGCCGAGGCAAGTTATCGCGACTACCCCTATCCTCCCGGCCTGCAAAAACCCGATGTGGCCGCCCCCGGCGAGAACATCCTCAGTTGCAGCGGGGATTATGGCTATGTGGCCTACTCGGGCACGAGCATGGCCTGTCCGCTGGTCACCAGCGCGGTGTGCATCCTGATGCAGGCCAATCCCGGGATCACCCCCGCCCAGGTGGCCGAGAATCTTGAAATGACCGCCACCGACATCACCACCACCCCCGCCGGCCCTGGTCGCGATACCTATTCCGGAGCGGGGCTGATCAATATCCCGGCGGCCCTTTCCCTGACCCCGGCGCCCCTGGGCGAACCCATCTGGATCCACAACGACGGCCTATTGCCGCTGGTTGTCAGCGAAGTCAACGTCACTGTGCCCTGGCTCGCCGCCGCCAAACCTGCCGGCGCCATCGCGCCGGGAGATTCCGCCCTCATGGCCTTGCATTTCGATGCGGCGAACGCCTTGCCCGGCATGAATTCAACCCAGGTGATTCTGGTCAGCAATGATCCCGCCGGTCCCCATAGCCTGCCCGTGACCCTCGTATACGGAGAGGTCGCTTCCGGCGTGGGCGACGACCTGCCCTCAGCGGCTGCCGCCGG
>CAZJGK010000038.1:8394-27199 GCA_964545545.1 uncultured Fibrobacteraceae bacterium
ACGGAGAGGTCGCTTCCGGCGTGGGCGACGACCTGCCCTCAGCGGCTGCCGCCGGGTTGACCGGATACCCCAACCCCTTCAATCCCCGCACCGTGCTGCGTTTCGACGTGCCGAGGCCGGGGAGGATCCGCCTGGAAATCTTTAATATCCGCGGCGGGCTGGTGCGCACCCTGATCGATGGCCCTATTGCCCAGGGCCCCCACCAGGTGCTGTGGGACGGCAAGGACCGCCACGGGAACCAGGTTTCCAGCGGCACCTACCTGGCCCGCCTGCAACCCGTGGCGGGGCCACCGGCGACGCGGAAGCTCATGCTGGTGCGCTAGCGATCTGGATCAGCGCTCCCAGGCCAGGGGTCAAATTCATTAAAGGTTCCGGGCTGGAAAAAACCGGAACTTCAGCGGCTCCCTGTTGTTACTTCCGGATTGCGCTGCTAAGCTGGCGCTCTATTTTGTTGCTTTCCAAGTTCTTCTTCCAACCCCTGAGGAGTCTTCGTCATGATCGAAGTTCAAGGCCTCACGAAGAGCTTCGGGACAACGCTCGCGCTCGACGACGTTTCGTTCGGGATCGGCAAGGGGGAAATCCTCGGTTTCCTCGGTCCCAACGGCGCCGGCAAGAGTACGACCATGAAGATCATCACCACTTTCCTGGCGCCCGAAGCCGGCACCGTGAAGGTCGATGGGATCGATGTCCTGGAGAAGCCCCTGGCCGTCCGCGGCCGCATCGGCTATCTGCCGGAAAATGTGCCCCTGTATCCAGACATGAACGTGCAGGAATACCTGACCTTCGTCGGCGAAGCACGCGGGCTCAGGGGCGTTCGTTTGCAGCAGCGCCTGGATTGGTGTGTCGAGGCCTGCGGCCTGGTCACCGAGTTCAAGAAGCCCATCGGCGACCTGTCCAAGGGGTTCAAGCAGCGGACGGGCCTGGCCCAGGCCCTGATCCACGACCCGGATATCCTGATCCTGGACGAGCCCACCAGCGGCCTGGACCCCCTGCAGATCCTGGGGATCCGCGACCTGATCAAGAGCCTGGCCGGTCACAAGACGATCATTTTCTCCACACATATCCTGCAGGAGGTCAGTCCGGTGACCGACCGCGTGGCCATCATCAACGAGGGCCGCATCATCGCCGACGGTCACCTTGACCAGCTCGCCCGCGATGCCATGGGCAGCAATCGGGTCATCCTGGCCGTGCGCAACAACCCCCAAGGTGTCGAAGATGCCCTGCGCACGCTGGAAGAGGTCACCGCCGTCAAGCCCCTGACGCCCGGCGGTGCGGATGTCGGCGGGAGCGCCCGCTTCGAAATCCGTGGTTCCTTCGACCGCGACCTGATCGGCGCCCTTGATCGCCTGTGCAAACAACGCAGCTGGGAGCTGACGGAATTACGCGAGGCCATGTTCAGCCTCGAGGACACTTTTATCGAATTGACCAAGCGCTCTCTCGCGGAGAACCGCGGCCAGGCAAGGGGGGTGGCCTAGATGCGGAACATCACCACGGTTTTCAAACGCGAGTTCACGGCCTACTTCAACAGTCCCATCGCCTACATCTTCATCATCGCCTTTCTGGTGCTCAACAGCGGACTATTCATGACGGGCTTTTTCCTGAACGAGGCCGCCGACCTGCGGTCCTTCTTCGGGAACCTGCCCTTCTTTTTGATCTTCTTCATTCCCGCGGTCAGCATGAGGCTGTGGGCCGAGGACAAGCGCACCGGCACCTTCGAATTGCTGATGACCCTGCCCATGAAGGCCCGCGACGTGATGCTGGGCAAATATCTGGCAGCCTTGGCTTTCTATCTGGTGGCCCTGGCCGGCACGCTGCCCCTGGCAATCATGGTGGCCGCCCTGGGCAATCCCGACATGGGCGCCCTGTGGAGCGGTTACATCGGCAGCATCCTGCTCGGCGGCCTGTACCTGGGCATCGGCACTTTTACCAGCGGTCTGACACGCGACCAGATCTCGGCCGTGATCCTCGGGATCATGGCCTGTTTCCTGGTCTTCATTCTGGGTGTGGGCGGTGTGGCGGCGACCATCGACGGCTGGATCCCCGGTCTCGGCTCGTTCTTCCAGAATTATCTGGGCCTGGCCAACCACTACGACATGATGCTCAAGGGCGTGATCGCCGTGGGCGACCTGGCTTATTTCCTGGGCCTTACCGGCCTGTTTCTGACCCTCAACGCCCTCTGGCTGGAAGGGAGGAAGTACTAGCATGAACAACAAGCGACGCAACTTCCGTCTGACCTTCACCATCACAACGGTGCTGCTGGCCGGAATCGTTTTCTTTTTGATTTCCGTCCTGGGAAACCTCCAGGGCGCCCGCGTGGACATGACCAGCGACAGCCTGTTCACGCTTTCACCCTCGGCGGTCAAGATCCTGGAGGGGCTCAAGGTCCCCGTGCAGGTCAAACTCTACATCACGCCGTCGGACAAGATGCCCACCCAGCTGCGCAACCTGGAGCGGGACATCAACGAACAGATGCGCAACTTCGCCCAGGTCAGCCACGGTATGCTGCAGTTCAGCGTCTTCAATCCCCAGGACGATGAAGACATGCAGAAGAACCTGGCGGCCAAGAACATCCAACCGTTCCAGGTCCAGTCCATCGAGAAGGACGAGATGGGCATCAAGCTGATCTGGAGCGCCATGACCATCGCCTACAAGGACAAGCCCGAGGAGATCCTGCCCCGGATCCTGCCCCAGGACCTGGCCTCCCTCGAACAGGATGTCATCGACCCCATCTACCGTTTGACCCGCGAAAAAACCCCGCGCATCGGCATTTTTGCTCCGCGCAAGGAAGTGGACCAGCAACTGGCCATGATGTACCTGCAGCAAGGTATGAAACCACCGGAGCCTCAGGATCAGTTCACCAAGCTGACCGACATGATCAAGCAGGCCCACTACGAGGTGGTTCCGGTCCAGCTGACCGAGAAGGATCCCATGCCGAAGAACCTGGATTGCCTGGTCGTCATGGCCCTGACCAAGCTCAACGAACGCCAGGTCTACGAAATCAACCAGGTCCTGCGCAGCGGCATTCCGGTGATCATGGGTGTGCAGGCCCACGAATACAACTACGCGCCGGGCCGCAGCGGCGGCTGGACCATTTCCGGCACGGAGTTGGACACCGGTCTGGAACCCATGCTCAAGAAGTTCGGCCTGGAAGTGGACGAGGATCATTTCTTCGACAGCTCCATGGAAACCATCGATCTGCCGCGCGAGGTGAACCTCGGCGGTATGCGCATGCAGACCCGCGAACCGGTCAAGCTGCCCATCCAGATCAAGGTCTCCGAAAACCAGATGTTGCAGGATTCCCCGCTGGTCAACCGCATCAGCCAGTTGTTCTACCTGTGGGGAACGCCCATCGAACCCGATCCGAACACGCTTTCCAAGAACGGGTTGACCGCCAAGAATCTCATCGTCAGCAGCCCCGATTGCTGGCAGATGACCTTCGATGTCGCGCCCCTGCCCGGCAGCGCGCTCGATCCCCGCGGCAAGAAAATGCTGGGATCCCAGCCCTTGATGGTCATGGCCGAAGGTTCGTTCCCCAACACCTTCGAGGGTCAGGCCGTGCCGTCATGGCCGGCCACCGCTGACAGCAGCCAGAGCCCCGCGGCCGGTCCGGAGACCGAAACGCATCCCGAGAAATCGACCCTGCTGGTGCTAGGCAGCGCCAAGATGTTCGACGACAACATCCTGGCCGCAGCCCAGAACAGCGACCTGCTCATGAACGCCGTCGATTATCTGGCCGGGTCCCACGAACTGCTGAACATTCGTTCCAAGAGCCTGACCCAGCGGATCATCCGACCTGTCCAGGCCGGAGAAAAAATGCTCTGGCGCCTGTTCGTGGTGTTGCTGGTTCCCCTGATCCTGGCAATCTACGGCATCATGCGCGCCGGAATGCGCCGCAAGGATGCCGCCCGGTACACCGAAGCCCTGCACCATCACCGTTGAACGACCGACAGGAGGATGTGACATGAGCAAGACACGCAATCTCATCATCCTGGTGGTGGTGCTGGTCGCACTGGGAGGAATCAACCTGCTGCAACGCGCCTCCCATCACCAGAAAACCAGCCGCCCCGCCACCGAGGTGCTGATCAAGGATAATTTCACCGCCGACGACCTGGACCGGATCACTCTGGGCCAGGGCACCGACGAAGTCACCGTGGACCTCGTCAAGAACCCCGATGGGTGGGTCGTCTCCTCGTCGTGGGACGTCAAGGCGGCCACCAACCGCATCGACGGCCTGTTGAAAACCCTCAGCGGTTTGAGCGGGGAATACCGGTCGGACAAGGCCGCGGTGGTTGGCGACTACGGACTGGCCGATTCCGTCGCGGTCCACATCCGGGGCTACAAGGACGGCAACCCCGTTTTTTCCCTGGAAGTGGGCAACCGCTCCCAGGGTCAACCGGGTAACTTCGTCCGCACCACCGGCGACAATGCGGTCTACCTGAGCACGGTCAATATGTTGTCCCCCTTGGGGATCTACGGCGATCCGGCCGCGCCCAAGGGCCGGCAATTCATGGACCTTCAGGCCTTCAAGGAGGACCGGCTGGCCGTCGACCGCATCATCCTCGATGACGGTGGTCATACTCTGGAAATGAAGAAGGACTTCGCCTTGACCCAGCCCGATTCCTCGGACACGACCGGAGCCGGGCCCACCATCGACCGCTCCACGTGGGAATGGGAACTTGTCAAACCCCACCAGAAAGCCCTGGCCAAAACCAAGGCCGACGGCGTCCTGGGTTCCCTGATCAACATCCGGGCCACCGACGTGGCGGATCCCGGCGCCGATCCGGGGCTCTACGGGCTCGACAAGCCCTCCCGTTCGGCGACCCTCGTCGAAAACGACGGCAACATGGTGATCCTGGAATTCGGAAACAACCGCGAGGCCGCCGGCGACCTCCCCGCGGGCACCTTCATGCGGGTCCAGGGCGACAAGACGGTCTGGGTGGTTTCCGACTACATCACCAAGAACATCTTCAAGAGCGAGCATGATCTACTGCCCGGCAAGTAGTCCCTCGTTTTTCGCCAAGGGTCCCCGCCTGGTGCGGGGGCCCTTTCACGTTTCTTCGGCCCCGGGATGAGCTGGGGATTTCCCTCAACCAGCGCCATGTGTTAGTTTTCAACGACCAGCGGTCACCATCGAACGTGGAGTCGGACCCAGGATGTGGGCTTTTTTCCGCAGACCCTTCCGGGCAGGAGGAAGATCGTGAGCGACAAGGAATCCAGAGGCGCCAATGCTCCAGCCGAAGAAAATTCACTGCTTTTGAAAAACGGGTTCGTCCTGGACTATTACCCCGTCGCCATGGACGCCGAGCCCCAGCCGCGCGTGGTCCGCTGCGACCTGCGCATCAAGGGCGAGCGCTTCGTTGAGCGCGGAGAAAACCTGGAGGCCGGCCCCGGCGAGGAAGTCATCGACCTGGACGACGTCACCATCCTGCCGGGCAACATCAATGCCCACAGCCATCTTTATTCCACCCTGGCCAGCGGCATGCCCCAGCCCAAGACTCCCCTGGAAACGTTCACCGACATCCTGACCGATATCTGGTGGCCCCTGGACCGCTCCCTGGATATCGAAGCTGTTTATCTCAGCGCCTTGGCCGGCGCCTGGGACGCGGTCCAATGCGGCACGACCATGGTCTTTGACCACCATGCCAGCCTGGCCGCGGTCGGCGGATCCCTTGACCGGGTTGAACAGGGCCTGGCCGAAATCGGTCTGCGCGGCTGCCTTTGTTTCGAGACAACCGACAGGGGCGGCCGGGGTCAACGGGACATGACCCTGGAGGAAAACGAACGTTACCTGCAGAAGATATCCGAACAGCGCCCTGCGGGTATCCCCCGTTTCCGGGGCCTGGTCGGCGCCCACGCCAGCTTCACCCTGGAAGACAAGACCCTCCAGCTGCTGAGCGATATCTGCAGCCGCTATGACACGGGCCTGCACATCCACCTTGCCGAAGGCCCCACCGACCGCGAGGTCAGCGCGGAACGGGGCTGGAAAGACCCGCTGGAGCGTCTGGAAGACAGCGGCCTCCTGAGGCCCGGCAGCGTCTTCGCCCACGGCGTGGACCTCTCCCCCCTGAACATGCAGACCCTTGAAGACAGTGAGTGCTGGCTGGTCCATTGCGGCCGTTCCAACATGAACAACGGGGTGGGTCGCGCTCCGGTGGACCGCTTCCCGTCCCGCTGCGCCCTGGGCACCGATGGTCTGGACGGCAACCTCTGGGGCGAGCTGCGCACCACCTTCTTCCGGGGCAACGAGGGTGGACGGGGCCCCATGGGTTTCCCTGGTGCCGCCCGCTTCTGGCTGGGCAATTACCGTCTGGCCCGGGAAGTTTTCGGTGAGCCATTCGGCAGCCTCGATGCCGGCGCCCCGGCCGACTTCATCGTCCTCGATACCTTCCGTAAGACACCGTTGACCGCCGACAACTGGCTCAGCCACCTGCTCTTTTGCTTCCATCCCCGGGACATCGCCTCGGTGTTCGTCGGGGGCAAACGGGTCTTCAACCGCGGCGACACCCCTCCGATCGAGGGACGCCTCCTGCGGGAAACAGCCGCCAGAATCTGGAAACATATGGGATTGTTAAAATGACTCCAACTCCCGAAATCCTTGCTGCCGCTCAGGCCCGCAGCGAAAGCCTCACCGGTTTTCTGCGCGATATCGTGGCTATCCCCAGCCTCAGCGGCCAGGAGGAACCCGTCGTCAGGCGCATCGAAAAAGAGATGCAGGCCGTCGGCTTCGACGAGATCAGGATCGATCCGTTGGGCAACATCCTGGGACGCATCGGCAACGGTCCGCGGGTCGTGGCCTTCGACGCGCACATCGACACCGTGGATGTCAAGGACGCCGACCTGTGGGAATGCGATCCCTTCTCCGGCAAGTTCGAAAACGGGATGATCTATGGCCGCGGCGCGGTGGACCAGAAGGCCGGCATGGCCGCCATGGTCCACGCCGGCGGCATAATGAAGGAACTGGGTCTGCTCGACGGGGTCCAGGTGTGGATGGTCGGTTCGGTCATGGAAGAGGACTGTGACGGCCTGTGCTGGAACTACATCCTGCAGGAAAGAATCCTGGCCCCGGAATTCGTGGTCTCGACCGAGCCCACCAACATGAGGCTGAATCGCGGTCACCGTGGCCGCATGGAAATCCGTGTGCGCGTCAGGGGGCGCAGCTGCCACGGCGCCATGCCCCAACTCGGGGTCAATGCCGTGTACAAGATCGCACCGGCCATCACCGCCATCGAGCAGCTCAATGAGCGCCTGGCCGACGACCCCTTCCTCGGCAAGGGCACCTGCACCATCAGTTGGATCGGGTGCCAGACTCCCAGCCTGTGCGCCGTCCCCGACGAGGCCGAGTTCCACATCGACCGGCGTCTGACCAAAGGGGAAACCCGCGCCTCGGCCCTCGCCGAAATTGAAGCGGCGCTGGCCGCTGCGGGCGTCGAGGCCGAAGTCTTCACCCTGACCTATCGGGAACCCGGCTGGACGGGCCTGGTCTACCCCATGGACAAGTACTTCCCCACCTGGGTCCTGGCTGAAGATCACCCCCTCCTGAGCGCCGCCCGCAAGGCCTACCGTGAAACCCTGGACCGTGAGCCCGAGATCTCGCGCTGGAACTTCAGCACCAACGGCGTGAGCATCATGGGTCTGCACGGCATACCCTGCATCGGCCTGGGGCCGGGACCGGAAGAACTTGCCCACCGGGCCAACGAGCACTGCCCCGCCGACCAGGTGGTCGAGGCCTGTGCGGTCTACGCTGCGTTACCCGCTCAGTGGCTCGCCTCCGCGGGGCCAAAAGCGGAATAAGTTTGACAATAATGGCATTGTTTTGATATAATCTTATAATCTTCCAGGATAGTCCTGACAGGATTCCTGGTCACAGGCGGGTTGCTTTCCGCCGTGTGTCGGTCTGACCTCAACCGAATCAGGAGTTCTATGATGAAATCGTTAACGATCCTTGGCCTGCTTCTGCTGCTGGCCGGATCCGCATTCGCCCAGACAGCCGACCTGATGATTTCGGAATACGTGGAAGGATCCGGGGACAACCAGGCCCTGGAAATCTTTAACGGCACCGCCGACCCCGTGAATCTGGTCGGTTTCACCATCGAACGTTACGCCAATGGCGCGACGGTTTCTTCGGCTTCCATCGCCCTGCCGGATTACGACCTGGCCGTGGGGGCCGTTTACGTCGTGGTCAATTCCCTGGCCGGAAGCACCTTGCTGGCGCTGGCCGACATGACCGACCCCGACCTGGTCTTCAGCGGCAACGACGCGCTGGTCCTGGCTCATGCGGGCCTGACCGTCGACAGCATCGGACGGGTTGGCGAAGACCCGGGCAATTACTGGGCCTGCGATGACGGCACCACGCAAAACCATTCCCTGATCCGCCTGCCGAGCATCTGCAGCGGCGACACGACCATCGATGACGTGTTCGATCCGTGCCTGGAATGGTCCTTCGAAGCCGTGGACACCTTCACCCACCTCGGCAGCCATAGCGACAATTGCGGCAGTGTGCCCGATGAGAAGACAAGCTGGGGCGCGATCAAGGCCACCTTCCGCTAGCTTCTGATCATGCTTTTAACGGCCGCCCGCCTCGGTGGGCGGCTTTTCTTGTTCTTCCGTGGACCAAAAACGATCCAGGCATTACCTTTTGCCTTGGTAAAAGATTAAAAAATCAATACGGCCGGTCATTGCCAAGGAGAGGAACCACCATGAGCAAACCCCTGCAGGGTCGCCATTTCATCACCACCCAGGACTGGGCGGCCGACGAACTCGAAATGCTGCTGCAGACCAGCTGGGATCTGAAACGCAGATTCTACCGGGAAGAATCCCACGCCCTGCTGCGCGACAAGACCCTGTTCATGATGTTCTACGAGCAGAGCACGCGCACGCGCAATTCCTTCGAGGCGGGCATGACCCAGCTGGGCGGCCACGCCCATGACCTGAGTCCAAGCAAGCTTCAGGTCAGCCACGGCGAGACCGCCGAGGACACCGCGCGCGTTTTTAGCCGCATGGGCCATGGCATTTGCATCCGCAACTGCGACTGGGGTCTGGGCAACGACTTCATCCGCCGCGTTGCCGGCATGAGCCGGGTGCCGGTCATGAACGCCCAGTGCGACCTTTACCACCCCTTCCAGGCCATGGCCGATCTGATGACCATCCGGGAAAAATTCCAGAACGAGATCCGCGGCCGCAAGATCACCGTCAGCTGGACGTACGCGCCCAGCTACGTGCGCCCCATCAGCGTGCCCCACTCCGAGATCCTGCTCATGACCCGTTTCGGCCTGGACGTCACGTTGGCCCATCCGCCCGAATTCAAGCTTCAGCCCGCGATCATGGCCCAGGCCAAGGCCAACGCCGAGGCTTCCGGTGCCAAATTCGAGGTCGTCGACGACATGGATGCCGCTTTCGAAGGAGCCCACATCGTCTACCCCAAGAGTTGGGGCTGCCTGCTGCACGAACCCGACCGCGAAGCCGCCGTGAAGCACATCGAAAAATATCCCGGCTGGATCTGCAACGAAGAGCGCATGGCGTTGACCGCCCCCGGATCCATCTATATGCACCCCCTGCCGGCCAGCCGCGGCCTGGAAGTGACCGACGCGGTCATCGACGGCCCGCACTCGGTAGTCTGGGACCAGGCCGAGAACCGCCTGCACACGGCCAAGGGCGTCATGGCCCTGACCATGTAGCGGCCAGGGGAACCGTCATGGATCATCCGCTCGTCGTGACCTCCAACCCCCACTGGACCGGATGCCGTTGCGTGGTCTGCGGCCGCCGTTACGACACCCGCTACGAGGGCTTTGTCTGTCAGGACTGCGGCATCGCCGGGATCCTGGATGCCGAGTACGACCTGGACGCCTTGGCGGCCAAGTCCAGGGCCGATTCCGCCTGGCTCGGATCCGGCCCCGTGCCCGGAGTGTGGCGGTTTGCCGACCAGCTGCCGGTCCAGCCGGCGACGGACCATGCGGCCATCGATGTTGCGGGTTTGCCCTTGCACGCTGCGCCGCGCTTAGCAGCTCACCTCCACCTGGCGACCCTCGTGCTCAAGGACGACACCCGTTTGCCCTCCGGCAGTTTGAAGGATCGGGCGGCGGCCATCGCCATCGCACGCGCGGTCCAGCTGGGACTCGATCACATCGCCTGCGCCTCTACCGGCAACGCCGCCGCCAGCCTGGCCGTGATGGCTGCCCGTGCGGGTCTGCGCTGCACCATTTTCGTGCCGGCCGCCGCGCCGCGGGCCAAGCTCGCCCAGCTGTTGATCCATGGCGCCGATCTGGTGCGCGTGGACGGCACCTACGACGAGACCTTCGAACTTTCCCTGCGCCGCATCACCGCCCACCACTGGTACAGCCGCAACTGCGCCCACAACCCCCTGCTGGTCGAGGGCAAGAAGACCGCGATCCTGGAACTGGTGCGGGACTGGCAACGGACACCCGGCACGACCGGCTCCATACCGGATGTGGTGATGGTCCCCGTTGGGGACGGCTGCATCGTCTCGTCGGTTGCCAAGGGATTGAGTGAGCTGCACACCATCGGCGTGATCGATCACCTGCCACGGGTCATCGGCGTGCAGGCCGCAGGGGCCGCGCCGTTGGCACAGGCCTGGGCGGGCTGCCGGCAGGATCCTGCGGGTATGAGCGGTCCCGAAATATTGGCCGCCATCCAACCGCTCGTGCCCCATACCATTGCCGATTCCATCAGCGTTGGCATTCCCCGCAACCGGGTCAAAGCCTGGCGCTACGTCAGCCGCACCGGCGGAGCGTTCCTGGCGGTCCCCGACGAGGCCATCCTGGAAGCCATCGGCTTGCTGGCCGCCAAGGCGGGCGTGTTTGCCGAACCCAGCGGCGCCGCCGGTTTGGCCGGTGTGCTGGCCGCCCGCGGCCAAGGCCTCATCGCCCCGAATGACCAGGTGGCCGTCATGGTCACCGGCAATGGCTTGAAGGATGTGGAGGCGGCCCTGGGCACTGTGACGGTGCCGGACCCGGTGGCACCTACGGCTTGAGCTTTTGCTGTCGGGTGAAACCGGAGCAGCCTACAGGAAATCCCAAATCGATCCTTCAGGCCCGTCCTGCACCCCCACACCCAGGCCCGTCAGTTCGTCTCGGATCTGATCGGCCGCCGCCCAGTCCTTGGCGGCCCGCGCTTCCTGCCGTTTGGCGACCAGTTCGGCGACCCGGGCAATATCCAACGCCAATCGCGCCGCCTTCATGTCCCGACGCCGCTGCAACCAGGCGCCGGGATCCTGGCCGAAACAACCCAGAATTTTCGCGACCTGCTGCATGTCCGCCGTGAAACGTTCCAGGCTGAGATAGCGGGCGGCCTTGCCGACCCCCTTGCCCGAGGCGAGCAGGCCGTTGACCTCGGCCAGGGGCTTGCTCAAGGTTCCCAGGGCTCCGCCCGTGTTGAAATCATTGCGCATGTGGGACAGGAAATAAGGCAGCATCCCCACGATGTGCTCGGTCACCGGCTCGTCGCCGGCCGGGCGCTTGGCCGCAGCCAAAAAAGCGCGCGCGCCGCGTAAGGCGCCGTAGATGTAGGCCAGGCGGTCGTCGGCCTCCTCCAGCCCGGGAAAACGCACCCGCCGGCGCAGCTCGGCGACCTCGGCGTGGTGATCGCAAGCGGTGCAAAGGCCAGACTCCTGCTCGCTCCTGCCCAGCAAAGCCCCGCAGCCGGGGCACGGCACCTCGACCTCGAAGTTCAGGCCGCTGCGGTAGTGAACCGTGAGCAGGAAGTAGCGCAGCGATTCGGGGGGATAAAGCGCGGTGATCTCGCGGGTGGTGAAGAAGTTGCCCAGACTCTTGGACATCTTCTCGCCGGCGAAGTTGATGAATCCGTTGTGGACCCAGTAGCGCGCAAAGGTATCCTCGCCGTGAGCCCCCTGGCTCTGGGCAATCTCGTTCTCGTGGTGCGGGAACACCAGATCCCGTCCGCCGCCGTGAATGTCGAAGCTGTCGCCCAGGTGAGTCGAGCTCATGGCCGAACACTCGATGTGCCAGCCCGGCCGGCCGGCGCCCCAGGGACTCTCCCAGGATGGCTCGCCGGGTTTGGCCGCCTTCCACAGGGCAAAATCCAGGGGCGATTCCTTGCGGGCATCGACCTCGAGGCGACTGCCCGCGCCCTCGAGCATTTCCTCGAGATGTCGCTTGCTCAGCTTGCCGTAACCGGGAAAAGCCGCCACCCGGTAGTACACGTCGCCGTCGATCGCGTAGGCCAGCCCCTTGTCCACCAGGGAGGCGACCAGAGCGATGATCTCGGGCATATGATCCTGCACGCGCGGCTCGACATCCGGGGCCAGAATATTCAGGTCGTCCATGTCGCGGTGGTACTCGTCGACGAAATGGGCCGCCAGTTCGCCGGCCGGAATGCCTTCCTCGCGACTGCGGTTGATGATCTTGTCGTCGATGTCCGTGATGTTGCGCACGTACTTGACCTCGTAGCCCTCGTAGCGCAAAAATCGCACGATCACATCGGGCACCAGGGAGGCCCGGGCGTTGCCCACATGGGTCAGGTCATACACCGTGGGCCCACAGCAGTACATGCCCACCTTGCCGGGCTGCAGAGTTTCCAGAGCGCGTTTTTTGCCACTGAGCGTGTCATGCAGCTCGACGGGACCATAGGCGGCCGCATCCGTGGACAGGTTCATCGCTTCATCCTCGCACGTTGAAGAGATCACGGGTTTCCGGGCAATTTAGCAGGTGCAACCCGATGACACCACCGCGGAGCCGCAACGGGGCGCGATCAAGAGTCCGTACCTGTATGGTTAGTCCCCTGTGGAGAATGAATCCAGCAAGCGGCGGGCGGCCGCGGTGGCGGGAATCCGTCCGGCGGCCACGTCTTCTTCCAGAGCGGCGAGCCTCTCCTTGAGACCCGGCCGGCCATGAAAAATGTTCTCGAGTCCTTCACGCACCAGATCGCGCAGCCAGGCGCGTTCCTGATCGCTGCGGCGCTCCAACAGGACACCGGATTTCAAGGCCGTGGCCATGAAATCCTGGATCATGACCCACAGCTCGTCGACACCCTCGCCCTGGAGCGCCGAACACAGCACGGCACGGGTTTGCCAGCCCGCGGTGGCGGGGCGCAGGTAGTGCAGCACCCGGGCGAATTCCGACCGCGAGGTCTCGGCCGCCGTGCGGCCCCGGCCGTCGGCCTTGTTGATCACGATGGCGTCGGCGATCTCCACCACGCCCTTCTTGATGCCCTGCAGTTCGTCGCCGGCCCCGGCGATCAGCACCAGCATGAAGAAATCCACCATGGAGCGCACCAGGATCTCGCTCTGGCCCACGCCCACGGTCTCGACCAGGATCACGTCGTAGCCCGCGGCCTCGAACAGGACGATGGTCTCGCGGGTCTTGCGCGCCACCCCACCCAGGGTGCCGCCCGAAGGCGAAGGACGGATAAAGGCCTGGGGATCGGCGGCGAGCCCTTCCATGCGCGTCTTATCGCCCAGGATGCTGCCGCCGCTTATGCTGCTGCTGGGATCCACGGCCGTGACGGCGACCCGGTGACCAGCGGCCGTCAGATCCTTGCCCAGGGTTTCGATCAGGGTGCTCTTGCCCGCGCCCGGCACACCGGTGATGCCCACGCGCACGGCCTGGACACGATGGGGAAGCAGGGCGGTCAGCACATCCTGGGCCAGCTCCTGGTGGGACGGGGCGTTGGACTCGATGAGCGTGATGGCCCGCCCCAGCATCACCCGGTCGCCCGCCCGCACACCGTCGAGGTATTCCCGGGCCGAAAGGATGCGCCGCGGAGGTCCGCCGGCGCCCTGATCATCGCGCGCCGGGCTGCCGGGCAGACCGTCGTGTCCGCCGCTGACGCCCTTGCGCATGTGCAAAGCCGAGGGCTCCTTGCGGTCGTCGTGGGATTTGCGGGTCATGAAGCCGGGCGCCTTTCGTTGTTGCCGTCACCATCATAGGACGGGTCGCCCCAAAAATCCACCACCCGGAGCACACCCTGCGTGCCTTTTCTTGACCTCGATGGCTCCCGTCGGATAGATCCCGCCATGACATACGTTCGGCCGTTCCAAGACCTCGTTCCAGGCTGGTGTTGAGGGGCGGAGATTCCGCCGTGTACGAAATCCTGTGGCCTCAGGCCGAATAGCCCAACCGCCGCATCAGCTCACCCAGCAGCTTCTGGGCGGCCACCGGAATCACGGTGCCCGGACCGAAGATGGCCGCGGCCCCCTGGTCGTACAGGAACTGGTAGTCCTGGGCGGGGATCACACCACCGCAGATGACCATGATGTCGTCGCGGCCCAACTTCTTCAGCTCCGCCACGAGCTGCGGCAGCAGGGTCTTGTGTCCGGCCGCGAGCGAGGACATGCCGATGATGTGCACGTCGTTCTCGACCGCTTGCCGGGCGGTCTCCGCGGGAGTCTGGAACAACGGCCCCACGTCCACGTCGAAGCCCAGGTCGGCAAAGGCCGTGGCCACCACCTTGGCGCCCCTGTCGTGCCCGTCCTGGCCCATCTTGGCCACCAGGATGCGCGGGCGGCGACCCTCGTGTTTCTCGAAGGTCCGGATCAGTCCCTTGATGCGCTCGATGTCTGCATCCTTTCCGAATTCGGCCTGGTAGACCCCGCTGATGGTGCGGATCTCGGCCTTGTGGCGGCCGACCACTTTTTCCAGGGCCAGCGAAATCTCGCCCAACGATGCGCGCGCCTGCGCGGCGGCCACCGAGAGCTCAAGCAGATTCCCCTCGCCCGTGGCGGCGCTCACGGTCAGGGCGTTTAGCGCCCCGGTGACGGCGGCCTCGTCGCGCGTGTTGCGCAGTTGCTCGAGGCGAACGATCTGCTGCCTGCGCACTTCGGTGTTGTCCACTTCGAGGATCTCCAGGGGGTCCTCCTGCTCCAGCCGGTATCTGTTGACCCCGACCATCACTTCCCGGCCCGAATCGATGTGCGCCTGACGGCGGGCCGAGGCCTCCTCGATCCGCATCTTGGGCAGCCCGGCACTGATGGCCGCGGCCATGCCCCCGTGGCTCTCGACCTCCTGGATGTGGTCCCAGGCCCGGTGCATGAGGGCGTCGGTCAGGCTTTCAAGATACCAGGAACCGCCCCACGGGTCGACCGTCCGGCAGATGCCGGTCTCGTGCTGGAGATAGAGCTGGGTGTTGCGGGCGATGCGCGCCGAGAAATCCGTGGGCAGGGCGATGGCCTCGTCCAGGGCGTTGGTGTGCAGAGACTGGGTGCCGCCCAGGACCGCGGCCATAGCTTCGACGCAGGTGCGCGCCACGTTGTTGTAGGGATCCTGCTCGGCCAGCGACCAGCCGCTGGTCTGCGAGTGGGTGCGCAGGGCCATGGACTTCGGGTCCTGCGGAGCGAATTGCTTGATGAGCTTGGCCCACAGCATCCGGCCGGCGCGCAGCTTGGCGATTTCCATGAAGTAATTGGTACCCTCGGCCCAGAAAAACGACAGCCGCGGGGCAAAGGCATCGATCTTCAGACCGGCCTTCAGGCCCGTGCGCACATACTCCAGGCCGTCGGCCAGGGTATAGGCCAGCTCCAGGTCGGCCGTCGCCCCCGCTTCCTGCATGTGGTAGCCGCTGATGCTGATGCTGTTGAACTTGGGCATGTGCTGCGCGCTGTAGGCGAAGATGTCCGCGATGATCCGCATGCTGAAATCCGGCGGATAAATGTAGGTGTTGCGGACCATGTACTCCTTGAGGATGTCGTTCTGGATGGTACCGCTGAGCTGGGCCAGACTCGCCCCCTGCTCCAGGCCCGCGGTGATGTAGAAAGCCATGATGGGCAGGACGGCGCCGTTCATGGTCATCGATACCGACATGTGGTCCAGGGGGATGCCGTCAAACAGCACTTTCATGTCCTCGACCGAGTCGATGGCTACGCCTGCCTTGCCCACATCGCCCTCGACCCGCGGATGATCGCTGTCGTAGCCGCGGTGGGTGGCCAGGTCGAAGGCCACCGAAAGACCTTTCTGACCCGCGGCCAGGTTGCGGCGGTAGAACGCGTTGGACTCTTCGGCGGTGGAAAATCCCGCATACTGGCGGATGGTCCAGGGCCGGGTCACGAACATGGACGCGTAGGGCCCCCGCAGAAACGGCGGCAGGCCCGCCACGTAGTCCAAGTGTTCGCAGCCGGCAACCGCGTCAGCGGTATACAGGGGCGCCACTGAGATCCGCTCGTGGGTCAGCCAGGGTTCTGCGGGTTCAGTCGCCGGTATGGGGCCGGAAGCAAAATCCTGCATCAGGTCCTTGAATTCCAGGTCACCGAAGTCCCGTAAACGACTCATTGACCAACCTCCTGAATGCCGGCCAAACGTCCCAGGACTTCCAGCATATCACTGCGCGCCTGCAGGAATTCGGCCACCTTGGCCTCGCGCAGATCGGCTTCCAGGGGGCCGGGTTTGCCGGCCAGGATCACCCGCGGTGGAGAATCAAGACCTGCCAGCAGACGGGCGGTCTCGACGGCATGCGCGGCGTAGGTTTCATCGCGGCCGACGAGCACCACCGTGGCCGCATCCGCCTTGACGGCGGCTTCCGCCGCCTCACCCGGGGTGTTGCTGAAGCCTCCGCTGATCACGGTGAAGCCGCCGCACTGGAAAAACCCGCGCACGAAATCCAGTCGCGGCAGGTACCCGGCGCCATCGCCCAGACAGGCGCAGAACACCCGCGAATTGCGTCCCTCGACCCGGGTCAAAACGTGCCTGCGGATCGTCTCGAACGGTTCGGCGTCCCGGCGCAAGACAATAGGCTCGACTTCGGGATGATCGGGCCGGGGAGCGTCCCGGTCGACCCGGCCTGCTTCCGCGGGGCCAACGGACACATCGACGAAACGGTTCACGCCCACCATGACATCCCGGCCGGTGGCCAGGCGCAGGCGGCGTTCGGCGGCCGGGACGGCAATCATGGTTTGCACCTGGCCGCTTAGCAGGGCCGCACCGATACCGCCGCTTTGCTCGATGGAGCGCACATGCGCCCAGGCGGCAGCGGCCAGATCCGCGGTGAGTTTTTCGGGGTACCAGGCGCCGCCGGCAGGATCGGCGACATGGTCCAAGTGGACCTCGTGGCGCAAGATCAACTGCACATTGCGCGCGAGGCGGCGGCTGAACTCATCCGGCAGGCTGACTGCTTCGTCAAAACAAGCGGTGTGCAGGCTGTCGGTCCCGCCCAGCACGGCGGCCATGGCGGCGGTCGTGGTGCGCAACATGTTGGCGTAGGGTTCCAGGGCGGCCATCATGCGCCGACT
The DNA here is from genome assembly GCA_964545545.1 of uncultured Fibrobacteraceae bacterium. Lineage (GTDB taxonomy): Bacteria > Krumholzibacteriota > Krumholzibacteriia > LZORAL124-64-63 > LZORAL124-64-63 > JAHJTW01. The sequence goes on from CAZJGK010000038.1 coordinate 25,586, forward strand.
GGTGCGGGCGTGGATGAAAGCCGGAACCGGGTCCAGACCCGCGGCCTGCTGAATGCGGCTCCACAGCAGGCGCAAAGCGCGCAGCTTGGCCAGGGACATGAAGAAATCGGTGTCCACCGCGGCGTGGAAATGGATCCTGCGTGCGGCCTCATGGGGCGCGATGCCCCGCTGCTCCATCTCGCGCAGGACATGAATCGCCCCGGCCAGCGTCAGACCCAGGGACAAGGCGTGGTCGGCTCCCCCCTCGTGCCATGGCGTTTCGTGAACGGGCAGGGTGCGCACGCCGGGGGCAGCCTCAAAGCGACGGGTCACCTCCGCCAACTGGTCGTAAAGATCCGCCATGGGCTGGGCCAACCGGCCGTGCCGCGCCAGTCCGAACACCGGATCGCAACCCAGACACGAGGAGCGTTGCTGCGACGCGATTCCCGTCTGATCCCAGAGAGCCTCCAGCATGGACGCCGCCGGCAACGCCGAGGCGCCCGCTTCGATCATGACCGGGGTTGAGGCAAGGTCAACACCCTCGAGGGCGGCCTGAAGATCCTGCGGTGCGGCGTCATCCAGCACCAGGTTGACGGCGGTCTGGCCACGAGCCAGATCACTCCGCAAGGCGGCATTGAACGCGTGGACATCGATGAGGGGAATCTCCTGAGCCACCCACCAGGCCGCATCGTGGTAGCCCTGCGGATGCGCCCCGCGGATGAAGGGCGCCTGACCGGGAAGTGAACCCAGCCACGGCAGATCGGCCGTATCGGCGGCCGTGGGCATGGGGTCCAGAGTGAGGCCCTCAAGGGTGCGGGTGAGCATGGCCGTGGCAAACGGCACGCCTTTGAGCAACCGCTCGACTTCCGCGCGCCACTGGGCAAGATCCGGTACGGGAAACTCACCCAACAGGCGGCCGGGATTCCGGTTATCGCATGCACTCATGGTCCATCCGCCTTGCTGATGCCGCCGTGTCGAACCCCAAGATACAACAGAATTCCCGGAATCGAAAATCGTTGGCAAACACCACGAAAGTCAAGCAGGGAGAAAATATTGATATTAATTTATCATCCATTGGATATGGCCACCGGACGGGAATCTCGCCGAACTTCCGTTCCCTGCTTATCATATCTGCCTGCGCGGCAATAACGTCCACCAACATGCTGATAAGGAGAATGAGCCATGTATATCGCCATGAACAAGTTCCGCATCGCCAAGGGGTTTGAAGCAGGTTTCGAGGAAATCTGGCGCACCCGGGATTCCCATCTGGATGAGATGGAAGGTTTCCAGGAATTCAAGCTGCTGCGCGGACCCGAACTCGAAGGCGGCGGTACTCTCTATATTTCCCATTCCACCTGGGATTCCTACGCGGCCTTCAAGGCCTGGACCGAATCGGATGCTTTTCGCGCCGCGCACGGAAAATCCCGGGCCCCCGAGGGCACCTACCTGGGACATCCGGAATTCGAAGGGTTCGAGGTGGTCCCGGGGTGAGGGTTTATGCCTGACTGGAGCACCTGTGGCGTCATATTGCAGCATGACGGACACAATTTTCGCGGCACAACCTAAAAATGCGGTTCGGCTTGACACCCAACGCTCCCTGGGTTATCACCTCAAGTGAAAACCCAGTAGGTCGTT
>CAZJGK010000039.1:0-26949 GCA_964545545.1 uncultured Fibrobacteraceae bacterium
AAGCTCCTGCGCGAGATCCTCTCTCGCGCCCCCGGGTCCTACGAGGCGCCCCTCGCCCGCGCCCGCCTCCGGGAGGGCGAGCCGGCCCCCGCCGCTCCGGAGGAGGTCGAGGCGCTCGAGCCCGCGGCCGAGTCCGCCCCGGGCGCCGCTCCCGGCGGGACCGCCGCCCCCGGCTTCGTGGTCCAGGTGGGGGCTTTCACCCTTCGGGACAACGCGAATGCTCTGGCTGAAGCGGTTACCGGACGGGGCTTTACCCCTGTCCGGATCGCCGAGGGAGAGGACGGCCTCTTCCGGGTCTGGGTGGGCCGCTACCGCACCCGCGAGGCGGCGGAGAGCGCCGGGGACTCCCTGGGCACCACCCTCGGCGTGGGGTTCAGCGTGGTGGCGGACCCTATTATCAACGAAAACGGCGCCCTTGCCGGATGTGTCCACATCATGTCGGACACCACCGATCAGAAAAAACTTGAGGATCAACTCCGACAAGCCCAAAAGATGGAAGCGGTGGGGCGACTGGCTGGCGGCGTGGCCCACGATTTCAATAACATGCTCAGCGTGATCATCGGGTATACGGGATTGGCTCTGGACAATACGGAGCTGCCCGGTCCGCTGCATGACGATCTTACAGAGGTTTTTAATGCCGCCAAGCGTTCCGCGGACATCACCCGACAATTGCTGGCCTTTGCCCGCAAGCAGGTTGTGGAACCCAGGGTGCTCGATCTGAATACGGCCGTGGAAGGGATGCTTAAAATGCTCCGGCGGCTTATCGGCGAGGACATCGATCTAGCTTGGCTGCCCGCTGCCGGTTTGGGGACTGTCAACATGGACCCCTCCCAGTTTGATCAGATTCTGGCCAACCTGTGCGTCAATGCCCGGGACGCTATCGCCGATGTGGGCAAAGTCACCGTCGAGACGGCCAACGTGTCCTTCGATGAAGCTTATTGCGCGGAACATGCCGGTTTTCTTCCCGGCGATTTTATTCTGCTGGCTGTCAGTGATGACGGCTGCGGCATGGACAGAGAGACTATCGACAAGATTTTCGAGCCCTTTTTTACCACCAAAGAGTTGGGCCGAGGAACCGGCCTGGGTTTAGCCACCGTCTACGGCATCGTCAAGCAGAGCGGCGGCTTTATCAACGTCTACAGCGAGCCGGGCAAGGGGACAACCTTCAAGATCTACCTGCCGCGTCATGCAGGGCTGGCAGAAAGGATTGAGACGAAAGTCGTGTCGGAAATCCCAGTGAGCCAGGGAGAGGCCGTGTTGTTGGTGGAAGATGAACGTTCCATCCTGAAACTCGGCCAAAAAATTCTTGGTAGACTTGGCTACGCCGTGCTGGCTGCCGGAACTCCCATGGAAGCAATCCACCTGGCGCAAGAGTACACCGGTGAGATTCAACTGCTGATTACTGATGTGGTCATGCCGAAGATGAGCGGCCTGGAGCTGGCGGAACGCTTGCATTCCCTCCATCCGGATATCAAGACTCTGTTCATGTCCGGCTACACGGCTGATGTTATCGTCCATCACGGCGTCCTGGAACCAGGCGTACATTTTTTGCAAAAACCTTTTTCCGAGAGTAACCTGGGTCATAAAGTACGCGAGGCGTTGGATGGATAGGTGCACGGCATTATGAATAATGTGCGTTGGGCCGCGGAAATTGTGTCCGCCAGGTGAAAACATACTCCCACAAGTGTTCCCGGCAGGTATAACTCCTTGTCTCATGGACGGTTGGTCGCGACCTCCTGTCGCTCCCGCCCTCGACATTCCGGCCCTCCCGCCATCCATGGCTCCCGGGCCTCCATGACGCCATGATACAAGGGGTTATGCCTGCCTGAAGTACCTGTGGCGCCATATCTCAGAAGGGCGGACACAATTTCCGAGGCACAACCCTTTGCTTTCCCGCCGTGGATAGCATTCATGTATAATGCGTGTCCGGGGATGAAGGGGATGTCCGGTTCGGCGGGCAGGTTCCGGTGCCGAACGACCGCCCTTGCAGGTGAAACAAACGTTATACCGCTCCTTGATACTTGGTAGGACGTTAATATGACTCAGACTGAATCCAAGCTCAGCTTCAACGCGACATGGTCGATGGCCGTGGGCGGCATGGTCGGCGGTGGCATCTTCTCGACACTGGGTGTGGTTGTCGGGATCGCTGGTTCATGGGCGTGGCTCAGCTTCACAACCGCGGGGCTCATCGCGCTGGCCGCAGGATATAGCTACGTGAAGCTCGCTACGCATTACGGTGAAGGGGGCGGGGCGTTCACTTTTCTCCGCGAGATCAACGCAGAGGGGTTCGCCGGTAGCCTCTCGTGGGTGCTCATCGTCGGGTACGTGCTCACAAATGCGGTGTATGCCTTCACCTTCGGGCAGTATCTCGGATATGTCGTGGGCCTCGGGCCATGGTTTCCGCGTATGGCCGGCGTTGCCATCGTGGCATTGTTTGTCGGGCTAAACCTGCAGGGCGTCGGTGAGGCCGGCGGTATCGAGGTGGTTCTGGTGTGGTTCAAGCTCGTGGTGCTTGTCGGGTTGGCAGGCTGGGGGCTTTCGCAGTGGAATCCGCCGATGCTGTCGCAGGGTGTGCCGGACGCCGGGATCTGGGCCGCGCTGCTCGGCGCGGCGTCCGTGTTCATGGCCTACGAGGGATTTCAACTTTTGACCTACGATTACAACGACATCGAGAACCCGCAGAAGATATTGCCCCGCGCCGTGCTCTGGGCGATCGTCATTGTGATCGTAGTCTACATCGTTGTTTCCCTTGGGACGGCCATGTTGATCGGGGCGGACCAGGTGGTGCGGTACAAGGAGGTCGCGTTGGCCGTCGCGGGGCGGCAGGCGTTCGGAACAATTGGCGTCGTTGTCGTCACGATTGCTGCGGCGTTTTCCACCGGGTCGGCCATCAACGCCACGCTTTTTGCCACAGCACGTCTCGCATTCAGGGTGGCCGAGGATGGGGAATTACCGGGCGTACTGGATCACAAGAACACAAAGGGCATACCGGATCGGGCTGTGATCGGACTAGGGACGGCGGCAGCGGTCCTTGCCGCCGTGGGAACGCTCACCACCCTCGTTGAGGCCGCCAGCTTGGCGTTTCTATTCACGTTTGCCGTTGTGTGCGGGCTTGCTTTTCAGCAGCGGGCGGGGGCGCGTGCCGTGACGGGGTTGGGTGCCCTGGCCGCGACCACGGCTTCAGGAGCCCTTGTTGTTCGCTTGATTGGAACTGACCCGTTGGCACTGGTTTTCCTCGGACTGCTGGTGCTCATCGCCGTGTTCGGTCGTCCCTTTCTGCTCCACCACGTTAAGACGGAAAACCGTCGTGGCTGAGCGGGCAGATATTGTTATATCCTAGCGAGGAAATGCAGACGCCGGCGGCACGCCCCTGACAAAGGTTTTGAAGTACACGTTGGCAACGTGAAACCATGGAGGAAGAAAATGTCAAAAAGCGTCAAAGGTACGCAGACGGAAAAGAATCTGCTGCTGGCGTTCGCCGGCGAATCGCAAGCGAGAAACAGGTATTCCTATTACTCGGGAGTGGCCAGGAAAGAGGGCCTGATTCAGATCTCAGGGATATTCGAGGAAACGGCGAATCAGGAAAAAGAACATGCAAAAAGGTTCTACAAATTTCTTGAAGGTGGCGAAGTTCAGATCACGGCGTCCTTCCCCGCAGGAGAGATCGGAACGACGCTGGAGAACCTCAGGGGCGCCGCCGCAGGCGAGAAGCATGAATGGAAGGAGCTGTACCCCGCCTTTGCAAAGGTGGCTCGCGATGAAGGGTTTCTGCAGATTGCGGAAGTTTTTGAAGCGGTTTGCGTCGCCGAAAAGCAACACGAGAAACGGTATGGGGATTTGGCCGACAATCTGGAAGCCGGCAGGGTCTTCAAGCGCAACGGACGCGTGGTTTGGCGGTGCCTGAACTGTGGTTATCTCCATGAGGCCGAAGAAGCGCCCAAACTCTGTCCGGCGTGCCATCATCCGCAAGCCTACTTTGAGCTTCTTGGGGAAAACTGGTAGACGGACGGGCATTCTTGGGGAACAAGTATAGGGTAAATTCACCAGCGAAACCGGGAGGGCCAACATGGGGGGCAGGGGACCAAATACCGGGTTACGAACGATCTTTTCTTTTTTCCTGGGGTTGATGTTTGCGGTTTTCGTGGGGCTGGGAGTCTATACTTTTTATCCATCCCCGAAGCCATTCGCCAGCAAGATCCAGGAAAATGATGACAGCCAACAGGCGATCAGACGCGCGGCGCCGTCAAGCGGGTTGTCGCTTGAAGATCGGGACAGGCTCCAGGAATTGAGCCGTCAGCGCAGCGAGTTGACCGAAGCTGCGGCCGACGCGCGCAAACCATGGGCCATGAAAACGAGCATCATCCTCATCGTGCTTTCCACGCTTGCCTTGACTGTCTCGCTTGTGCGCGCCGATCAACTTTCGGTGATCAGCAACGGCCTGTTGCTGGGGGGCGTCTTCACGATGCTCTATGGAATCGGGTGGATCGTGGGCACCGACACCTCGGTTACCCGGTTCCTGGTCATGACGGCGGCTTTTGTGGTCACTATTGGGTTCGGATATGCCCGCTTCGTAAACCGCGGGAAGCCTGCGCAGGCAGTCGCTGGTGCGGCCGTCCCGGCCGTCGAGGGGCTCAAGGAGGTGGAGCGCCGGGTCGGCGATCTTGAACGGCGCATGAACGACGCCGCGCACGCGCTCGCAGAAACGAGCGGGGACTCGAACCATTCCTGAAAGCCAGGGGCTGGTGGAGCAGCGCCAAGACCCGGGACTATGTTCCCGGGTCAAAGGCGGCGGTGGCCAACTGGCGGGCGAAGTCACGCACCGCGATTGGCCAGTCCCGTGTTTGTTTGAAAAATACTTCACGGTTTCCAGCGAACAGACCCCGGCACGCTTCTTCAAACCCAGGTTCATTGCCTGCCATGGCCGACATGAAGCGATAGGCCGCTTCCCGGGCAAGTCGAGTTTGGTCCTGGCTTTTGTGGCCGCGCAGGGCCTGTTCCACGAGCTTGCGCAGGACAACCGAAGCCCCGCCGGGTTGAATATTCAACCATTCCCAATGGCGAGGCAACAGGGTGACTTCACGACCCACCACCCCGAGTTTGGGGCGGCCAGGTTTGCGTGGGGAAGATGAAGCCGCCGGCTTGTCGGAGTCCGTTACCGCATGGCGGGCCAGCACATCCTCCATACTGCCGCGTAGATCCAGATCCACCTGCCTGCCCGTTTGGTCGGAAAAAACAAGGATGGTGCGGGGTTCCCGGGCATCCACGATGGCTTTGGCAAATTGGGCGACATGGGCCAGATCTCCACCTGCGACACGCTCGGAACCGGCGAAGGCTGTATAGGATTCCTCTGTTTTCAAAATGCGCTCCTCCTTGTTGTGGTTAGGGGTAATTATACCAAGGTAAAAAACAAAAGTCAATTATACCAAGGTAAAATTATCGGGTTGTGCCTCGGAAATTGTGTCCGCCGTGCAGGAATATGGCGCCAGAGATACTCCAGACAGGCATAACCCCCTGTATCATGGCGTCATGGAGGCCCGGGAGCCATGGATGGCGGGAGGGCCGGAATGCCGAGGGCGGGAGCGACAGGAGGTCGCGACCAACCGTCCATGAGACAGGGGGTTATGCCTGTCTGGAGTATCTGTGGGGGGTTGTTTTCACCTTGCGGACACAATTTCCGAGGCACAACCGGAGGTTTAAGGAGCCAATCCGAGCTGTCCGAGCATGATCCCCACCTCCGGGGTGGGTTGCCGGCAGACGCCGAACTCGCAGACATAGGCCATGGCCTTGCCGTCTACGGCCTTCTTCCCCTCCAGGGCCGGGGCCAGCGCCAGGAGTCTCCGGTCCGGGCCGGAGGCGCCGGACGTGGTCAGCACGGCATTGACCGGCAAGCGCGCCAACACTGCTGAACGCAAGGTTGCGGTGTCCTGATGCCCGGGATTCCCGGCAATGGCCACGTCGAAATAGGGCGCGATGATTTTGCTGATGGCGTCACACATCCAGGCGGTTTCGATGCCTGCGCGCCCGATCAATCCCGTCCACCGGCCCAGGTCGTCGCGGGCCTCATCCCGGTAAACGGTTTCGCCGGTGATGGCCGCGACGGTGATCAGCGCCTGGTACATGGCGGCCTGTCCCGAGGGCGTCACATTGTCGAAGGTGTCCAGAGGGCGACCCAGGGGCGCAGTGACCTGATCCCGGGACATGAAATAGCCGCCCTCGGCGCGGACGAATTCCTTGCGGGCGAAGTCCAGCAGCGCGCGGGCCTGGCCCAGGTACCGGGTCTGCAGTTGCGGGTCATCACTGACCTGGAACACATCCAGCAGGGCCGAGGCCAGCAGGGCATAATCGTCCAGGATTCCCTCACCGGCCGGCCGGCCGCCATCGGATGTGCGCCACAGTGAACCGTCCTTGCGGCCATGGATTTTCAACAGGTAATCGGCGGCCTGGACGGCGCCGGCCAGGTACTCATCGCGACCGGTGACGGCATAGGCCTGGGCCAGTGAGGAAATGGTCAGGGCGTTCCAGGCGGTCAGCACCTTGGGGTCCAGGCCGGGGCGCGTGCGCTGGTCACGCGCGGTGCGCAATTGCCGGCGATATTTCGTGAAGAGCGCCGCGGCCGCCACCGGATCCAGGCCGTACCTGTCCTGGATTTCCCGGGCGTCGGCGCGGTAGGTCAGCACGCTTTGGCCGCCGTGTTCGAAATTTCCCTGCTTGCTCGCGCCCAGGATATCGGCGAGGGCGAGCCCCTCGTCGGGTCCGGCCACGGCGATGATGTCGTCCCGGGACCACACGTAGTAGGAGCCTTCCTCGCCGCCGCTGTCGGCATCGAAGCTGGCGTAGAATGCGCCTTCGGGGCCGCGCATTTCACGCAGCAGGAAATCCAGCACGTCGGTTCCCGTGGCCGTGAAATCGGGCCGGTCCAGGGCAACGCCGGCTTCGAGGAACAACCCCGCCAGTTGCCCGTTGTCATAGAGCATCTTTTCGAAATGGGGCACGGTCCACTCGACATCGACGGTGTAGCGGTGAAAGCCGCCCCCGATCTGGTCGTGGATTCCGCCGCCCTGCATGGCCTCCAGGGTGGCGGTGATCATGTCCCGCAGCTGCTCAGACGGATTTCTGCGCCACTGGTGCAGCAGGAAACGCCACTTGATCGGAGTGGGGAACTTCTGGCTCTGGGAAAACCCCGCGTGCCGGGGATCGTAGATCTCGCGGGCGTTGCTCACCGCCGCTTCGATCAGATCGGGGCCCAGGTTGCTGTCGCCGCCGAATTTGGCGGCCGGCTGGGAGGCGATATGCTCCGTCAGTCGTGCGGCCTGCTGTTCGATGTCCGCGCGGCGGCTGCGGTACAGATCGGCGAGCTTGAGGGTCAATTCCAGGAATTGCGCGCGGGGAAAGTATGTGCCGCCGTAGAAGGGTTTGAGGTCCGGGGTCAGAAAAACGCTCATGGGCCAACCGCCGCGCCCGGTCATGGCCTGGACCGCCGACATGTAAACCGTGTCCAGGTCCGGACGTTCTTCGCGGTCGACCTTGATGCAGATGAAATGATCGTTCATGAACTGGGCCACGTCGTCATGCTCGAAGACCTCTTCCTCCATGACATGGCACCAATGGCAGGAGGAATAGCCGATGGACAGGAAAATGGGCTTGTCCTGCTTGCGGGCCTGCTCCAGGGCTTCATCCCCCCAGGGATACCAGTCCAGAGGGTTGTGGGCGTGCTGGCGCAGGTACAACGAGGCCTGATTCTGCAGGTGATTGCCATGCTCGCGGATGAAGGCCGGAGTGCGGGTGGCCGGGGACGCGGAAGAGGAAGTCGAATCCTGCATGGTGCAACCTGCCGAATGAAAAAGGAGAACGGCCGCAAGTGCGGTGCGGATGAACATGGAATCGCTTTCCGCTGGGGGACTGCATCCATGTTAAGGAGGATTTTTGCAGCCGCCACCAGGTCCTGGAAAAGGGTTCAGATTCTTGTTTGCGGTTCAAGGAGCTAAACGGTAATTTTACTCCCGATTAAGGCTTGGGTTGAGGCTGTCGGGAGTACCCGGGGTTACGTAACCCAGCATGGCGGACACAATTTCCGCGGCACAACCCAAGATTTGAACCGCAGAGATCGCGCGCATCGAAATAGAAGGTGAATTGGTCGGATTTTTTCGTTGTCAGGGCTGTAGGCTGGTCCTATGCTCCATAATCTGGTCGAACATCATCAATTATCGGGGTTATCCCGTTACGAAAACTGCCCTGGGTCTGGCCGAAGGGGGAGAGTCGCTTGACTTCGAAGGACAACGATTTTTCGCAGGGCGCCGGCCCGGTTCCCGACCCCACGACCACTGATCAATTTGTTTTCCCGCGCTGGACCAACCGGTTGCGGGAGATCTCCGCCATCGCGGCCCTCGGCGGGCTGGTTTATGCGGTTGTTCTGATCTATGGGGTGTTTTCTCCCGAGACTTCCGCCATGGGTTATGCCCCCGTTCAGCCCGTGCCCTACAGTCACGCCCTTCATGTGGGCGAAATGGGGTTGGATTGTCGCTACTGCCACACCAGCGTGGAGACCACGGCCAAGGCCAACATCCCACCGACCGCGACCTGCATGAACTGCCACAGCCATGTCCGCACCGAAAGCACCAAGCTGGAAATGGTGCGCAAGAGCGCGGCCACGGGGGAGGCCATTCCCTGGATCCGCGTCCATGACCTGCCGGATTTCGTGTATTTCAACCACGCCGCCCATATCCAGTCGGGGGTGGGCTGCATCAGTTGCCACGGGCGGGTCGATCGCATGGAGGTTGTCGCCCAGGTCAAACCGCTGACCATGGGCTGGTGTCTGGCATGCCATCGCAATCCCGATCCCAATCTGCGGCCCCCCGCCTTCGTGACGGATATGGAGTGGACGCCTCCGGACGGGGAAGACCCCGCCGCCCTGGGTCGCCGTCTGCGCAAGGAACGAGACATCGCGCCGTCGACTGATTGCTCCACCTGTCATCGCTAGGAAAGGTCCGGTATGTCCGAGAGCAGCAACAACGGGAATTTCTGGCGAAGCCTGGGCGAACTGGATGCTCGCCCCGAATTCAGCCGTCTCCAGGAGACGGAATTCCCGGGAGGGATCGAAGCGCCCGACGGGATATCCCGCCGCCGTTTCCTGCAGATCATGGGGGCGTCGATGGCCCTGGCCACGCTGGCCGGTTGCCGTTGGCCCGAAGAAAAGATCATGCCTTACGCCAAGCGGCCCGAGGGCATGAATCCGGGCACGCCCCTGCAGTTCGCTACGACCATGGAGCTCGGGCCGGTTGCCTACAGCCTGCTGGCCACCAGCTATGACGGGCGTCCCATCAAGATCGACGGCAATCCCGATATTCCCCTGAGTGGTGGGGCCGCCAACGTCTTTGCCCAGGCCAGCGTTCTGGATCTCTACAATCCCGACCGCAGCCGTCATCCCCTGCAACGAAGCCGTTTCGGAAACGATGCCCTGGGGTCCCCGGCCCAATGGGAAGACTTCCTGAAATTCGCCGGCGGCCACTTTCCCCGTTTGCGCGGGGGAGGCCTGGCCATCCTGACCGGGATGACCACTTCGCCTGCGGTGTGGGAACTGCTGGAGCGCATCCAGAAACGTTACCGGGGTTCGCGTCTTTATTTCCACGAGCCCGTGTGCCGGGTCAACGAGATGATGGGGGCTCGCCTGGCCTTCGGTACCATGGCGCGCCCTCAGCTCGCGCTGGACCAGGCCCGGGTGATCGTCGATTTCGACGCCAACCTTTTGCTGGACCATCCCGCCGCCCTGCGCAACAGCCGTCATTTCGCCCGGGCGCGCAGGCCCGAGAGCGGGCACATGAACCGGCTCTATGTCTTCGAGAACACCTTTTCCATCACCGGCGGCATGGCTGACCATCGTTTTGCCATCCCCGCAGGGCAGGTGGCCGCGGCGGTGTGGGGATTGGCGGCCGAACTCATTCTGGGCGAAGGGCTGCCCCTGCCTCTGGGCGCCGGAGTGACGCGTGAGAGCCTGCTGCCCTGGCGGCATCATGACGCTTGCGGCGGGCAGGAGGCCGCTCTGGCGCGGGATCTCATGAATAATCGCGGCGCGGGCCTGCTGGTCGCCGGGATGCGCCAGGCTCCGGAAACCCATGCCTTGCTGCACGTCTTGAACCAGGCCCTGGGCAACGTGGGCAAAACCATCACGTACCAGCCCTTTACCCTGCCGAAAATGGGGAACATCAAGGAGCTCACCGCGGATCTTCAGGCCGGATCCGTTGATACCCTGGTGGTTCTGGGCGGCAACCCGGTTTACGACGCGCCGGCGGACCTGGAATTCGAGACCGCCATGCAGAAAGCGGCCACACGCATCCACGTAGGCCTCAACGACGACGCGACGGCCCGGCTCTGCCACTGGCACCTGCCGCGGGCGCACTACCTGGAGAGCTGGGGCGACGCCATGGGTTGGGATGGCTCCTACCTGGCCGTCCAGCCGCTCATTCAGCCGCTGTTCAGCGGGAAAACGGTCAGCGAAGTCCTGTCGGTCCTGGTTGACGATCAGCCGCGCACCGCCCATGCCATTGCGCGCGATTCCTTCGCCCGGATGTCGCGCTTCGGGGATCGCGCTCCCGCCGCGGAGGCGCGGTTCGAAAAGAAATGGCGCCGGTTCATTCACGACGGCGTGCTGCAGGGCTCGGCGCGCCGCGGCGAGCCTTTGGCCCTGGCCGGAACGCCGATCACGCCGCCGTCTGTGCCGCACGCCCTGGCTGCCGACCACCTGGAGTTGAGCATCCATCACGATCAGTCCGTGTTCGACGGACGGTTCAACGACAACGCCTGGCTGCAGGAAATGCCGGACTTCATGACCAAGCTGACCTGGGACAACGCCGCGCTGCTGAGTCCGGCCACGGCCGCGGAACTGGGCGTGGGGCACGGCGAGATGGTGGAGCTCGAGTTCGCCGGCCGCAAGCAGGAGATGCCCATTTACGTGTTGCCCGGCCAGGCGCGTTATTCGGTGTCCGTGATGCTGGGCTATGGCCGCGATGACACCGGCCGGGTGGGCGAAAAATCGGGCTTCAACGCCTACCGGTTGCGCACCAGCGGGGCCCTGCACGGCGGTGACGGCCTCGTCCTGCGCAAGACCGGCCGCACCTACGACCTGGCCACGACCCAGGACCATTTCGGCCTGGATAAGGTGGGCCGGGATGAGATCCAGAAGCGTGTGCCGGGCCTGGTGCGGCAGGGCGATCTGGAGGAATACAAGCGCCATCCCGAGTTTGTCGACCACCTGGGCATTCACCACCCTCCGCTGGAGTCCCTGTGGAAAGAGTGGGACTACAGCGGCTACAAGTGGGGTATGGCCGTCGACCTGAATTCCTGCACCGGTTGCAACGCCTGCATCATCGGCTGTCAGGCCGAGAACAACATTCCCGTGGTGGGCAAGGACGAGGTCGCCCGGGGTCGTGAGATGTCCTGGATACGTCTGGACCGCTACTTCCTGGGGGATCCCGAAAATCCAGAGTGCGCCCAGCAGCCGGTGGCCTGCGCCCAGTGCGAGCTGGCGCCCTGCGAGGAAGTCTGCCCCGTGGCGGCGACCATGCACACCGCCGAGGGCCTCAACACCATGGTCTACAACCGCTGTGTGGGCACCCGCTACTGCTCCAACAACTGTCCCTACAAGGTGCGGCGGTTCAACTGGTTCAACAATTTCGAGGATCTGACCGCGACCCAGCGCCTGGTGCTCAACCCCGATGTGACGGTCAGGGCCCGCGGGGTCATGGAAAAATGCACCTACTGCGTGCAAAGAATCGAGAGGGCGCGGGTGCGGGCCCGGGTGGAGGGCCGCAAGATCCGGGACGGCGACATTCTGCCGTCCTGTGCCCAGACCTGTCCCACCGAGGCCATCGTGTTCGGCGATCTCAACGATCCGGAAAGCCGGGTCAGCAAGTTGCGCGGAGTTCCCCGGTCCTATGACCTGTTGAGTTACCTGAACATCAAGCCGCGGACTTTCTACATGGCGCGGATCCGCAATCCCAACCCCGATATCATGGAGCCTGAACGATGAAAGCGGCGGCTACCGACTATCTGAACAACACCAGCGACGATCCGACCCTGCCACAGGAGCTGATCCTCGGGAACAACAATTTCACGACGATCACGCAGAAGGTTTCGGACATCGTCCTGGAGCGGAAGACCCCGCTGGCGTGGTACATTGCCATCACCTTCACGGGTGGGTTGACCGGGGTCCTCTTCCTGTCGATTGCCTACCTGATCCTGACCGGGGTGGGCGTCTGGGGCCTGAACAATCCTGTGGGCTGGGGCTGGGCCATCGTCAACTTCGTGTTCTGGGTGGGCATTGGCCATGCCGGGACCCTGATCTCGGCCATCCTGTTCCTGTTGCGGCAAAAGTGGCGGACCTCCATCAACCGCTTCGCCGAGGCCATGACCATCTTCGCCGTGATCTGCGCGGGGATTTTCCCGGGGATTCATGTGGGCCGGGTTTGGGTCGTGTGGTGGCTGTTCCCCATCCCCAATTTCCAGAACACGTGGCCCAATTTCCGCAGTCCGTTGCTGTGGGACGTTTTCGCCGTGGGCACTTACGCCATAGTCTCGCTGCTTTTCTGGTACACCGGGATGGTGCCTGATCTGGCCACCCTGCGCGACCGCGCCAAGGGCAAGCTGCAGCAGATCATCTACGGTGTGCTGTCCCTGGGCTGGGTCGGCAGCCACCGCCATTGGCACCGCTACGAAAAGGCGTACCTGATCCTGGCCGGCCTGGCCACGCCCCTGGTGCTGTCGGTGCACTCGGTGGTGTCGTTCGACTTCGCCACGGCCCAGTTGCCCGGCTGGCACACGACCATTTTCCCGCCCTACTTCGTCGCGGGTGCGGTGTTCAGCGGCTTCGCGATGGTGGGCACGCTGTTGATCCCCGCGCGGCAGTTCTTCGGCCTGAAGGAAATCATTTCCCTGCATCACCTGGAGAACATGAACAAGATCATCCTGGCCACGGGGTCCATGGTCGGGTTCGCCTACGCCACGGAGTTCTTCATCGCCTGGTACGGGGGCAACCCCACCGAGGGATTTACCTTCGTCAACCGCGCCTTCGGTCCCTACGCCTGGGCCTACTGGATCATGGTGACCTGCAACGTGGTCACCCCGCAGCTGTTCTGGTTCAAGAAACTGCGCACGTCGATTCCGGTGATGTGGATCCTGTACATCTTCGTGAACATCGGCATGTGGTTCGAGCGGTTCGTGATCACCGTCACCTCCTTGAGCCGGGATTTCCTGCCGGCGAGCTGGGCCTACTACCGGCCGACCATCGTGGACATCCTGATTTTCCTGGGCAGCTGGTGCCTGTTCTTCACCCTGGTGCTGTTGTTCGTGCGCTTTTTGCCCATGGTGGCCATGGCCGAGGTCAAAACCGTGATGCCCATGGCCGACCCGCACAGCGGCCAGCGGCATATCGTGGGCGACTACCACGGCGACATTCCCGAGGATGTGCGCCGGAAGGGGGTCAAGTGATGAGCCGGGGAGACCTCTACGGCCTGTTGACCGAATTCGAGAGTCCCGGCCTGCTGCTGGAGGCGGTGGCGCAGGTGCGGGACGCGGGGTTCAAGAAGTGGGACGTGCACAGCCCGTTCCCGGTGCACGGCATGGACGACGCCATGGGCATCCGCGGCACGCGGTTGCCGTTCATCATCCTGGCCGGCGGGATCACGGGACTGGCCGCGTCCACCCTGATGATGTGGTGGACGAACGCCGTGGACTATCCCTTCGTGATTTCCGGCAAACCCCTGTTCGGGCTGCCCGCCAATATTCCCATCATGTTCGAACTGACGGTTCTGTTCAGCGCCTTCGCCGCGTTTTTCGGCATGTGGGGCCTGAACGGCATGCCCAAGTGGTATCACCCGCTGCTGACCAACAAGCGGTTTCGCCGGGCTACGCAGGATCGGTTCTTCATCGTCATCCAAGCCAATGACCCGGCCTTCGAGCTGGCTCAGACCCGTGAGTTTCTGGCCTCCCTCGGCGGTTCCGGGGTGGAGGAAGTGCACGAAAGTGCGGAGGACTAAGGTATGCCGCGACCGTTGATCTACGTGGGCTTGTTGCTGATTGCGCTGACCCTGGTGCCCATCGGGTGCATCTACCGGGCGCGGCATTCGATCAAGCACGTTCCGCGCATCCAGGTTGTCTACGACATGGACAACCAGTTCTACTACAAGGCACAGTCGGCTGATCCGTTTTTTGCCGACGACCGGGCCATGCGCGCGTTGCCTGAGGGTGCGGTCGCGCGTGGACAGCTGCAGGCGAACGATCCGTTCTACCGCGGCCGGGTAAAGGACGATACGACCTTCGTTACCGAGTTTCCCGTGACGGTTGATGATTCGCTGATGGCCCGCGGGCGCGAGCGGTTCAACATCTACTGCATGCCCTGTCACGGGCTGAGCGGCGACGGGAACGGCATGGTCAACGTGCGCGCCGCGGCCCTGGCCGAGGGCACCTGGACCTCGCCCGCGGATCTGCGCAGCCAGAGCGTGGTGGACCGCCCGGTGGGCTACATTTTCAACACGATCACCAACGGGATTCGCAACATGCCATCGTACAAGGCGCAGATCGCGCCCAGGGACCGCTGGGCCATCGTCGCCTACGTGCGGGCCCTGCAGCTGTCGCGTAACGCGACCCTGCAGGATGTGCCGGAGGAATCGCGCGCCGCGCTGTCCAAGTAGGGCGGCCGCAAATTTTCGTCATGCCGGTCGTTGCCGGCGCAGCCTGGAGTGAGCGAATTGTCTAAACCCGGAATCCCCCGTCTCGAGGACACCATCACGACCCTGGACGGCCTTGGTCCCCGGGTGAGCGCCGTCAGCGCGGCCATCGGGGTGATCGGCCTGGGCGTGACCTTCGCCCTGGGCGTGGCCGCCGGCGACGGCATGCGTCACTTCGGATACTCCTACCTGACCAGCTACGCCTACATCCTGAGCATCAGCCTGGGGGCCTTGACCTTCCTCCCCATCATGTACGTGACTCGCGCCAGCTGGAACGTCGTGGTGCGCCGTCTGGCCGAGGTGATGGCCGCGGTCATGCCCCTGCTGGCGGTTCTCGCCATCCCGGTGATCATTTTCGCGGGCAAGATATACGGCTGGGCGGATCCCGAAGTAGCGGCCTTGCCGGCCATGACCCACAAGGCCGCCTGGTTCGGTCAGGGGGCCTTCATCCTGCGTTGGGTGATCTATTTCGGCATCTGGTCCCTGTACGGGTTGTTCTTCTGGCGTCAATCGGTGGCCCAGGACACCAGTGGTGACGTGAACATCACCAGGCGTCTGGAAAACTACAGCGGATTCGCCATCATGATCGGCGCGGTTACCATCGCCATGGCCTCGTTCGATCTGTTGATGAGCGTCGACCCCCTGTGGTTCAGCACCATCTTCGGGGTCTACTTCTGGGCCGGCGGTTTCGTCTCCTTCTTCGCCGTCATGACCCTGGTGACCCTGGGCCTGCAGAACACCGGGCGGCTGACGAAAATCGTCAGTCCCGAGCACCTGCACGATTACGGCAAGGCCATGTTCGCCTTCACGTTCTTCTGGGCCTACATCGCCTTCAGCCAGTACATGCTCTACTGGTACGCCAACATTCCCGAGGAGACCAGCTGGTTTCTGCACCGCTCCCGCGAGGGCTGGGGCAAGCTCGGCATCATCCTGGTCTTCGTGGCATTCGTGCTGCCCTTTGCCGGTCTGGTTTCCCGTTTTGCCAAGCGTAACCGCAAGATGCTGGCCTTCTGGGCTTTCTGGGTCATCGCGGCCCAGTGGTTGAATCTGTACTGGGTGATCATGCCGGATTACAGCAAGGGATTCGTGTTCAGCCTCATGGATGTGACCTGTTTCGTGGGGCTGGCGGGGATCTGGCTGGCCGCGGTGACCCGCTTGGCCATGGGTCATTCCCTGGTGCCGCTCAGGGATCCGCGTCTGGAGGCTTCGCTGCGGTTCGAGAACGCCTGACCCCTTGATCTTGAGCTCCGGCCGACCTGATCGCCGGAACATGCGAGGATGACCATGCAAGAAATTTCACGAGGAAAATCGGGCTTCAACACACCGGCGGTGGTGCTGTGTGGATTGGCTCTGGTCATTTTCCTTTACGCGGTGTCCCTGTTCTTGCAGGGCGGTTTCCTGGCGTCCCGGAACAAGGTGCAGCAGGTCAAGCTGCAGCAACCGGTCAACGAAGCCCTGCAGACAGCCCTGGCCGCACAACAGGCCCTCCTGGACGAACAGCCGCGCTGGCTCGATGAAGAACACACGAAGGCCTGCCTGCCCATCGCGGCGGCCATGGCCCGCGTGGTGGCCAGGAACGGCGGCAAGGGATCCGGGACACAGGAGGAAGGACGCTGATGGCCGTCATGTTCACGGCAACCTGGTTGCCCGAGGCGGCCTCGACCGGCGCCCATGCCGTCGATGGCCCTTTTCAGGCCCTGTATGTGCTGATGGCGTTCGCCGTGGTGCTGGTCGTGGGGCTGGCGGTGGCCTATGCGCGGCTGTTTGGTCGCAAAAACGATGATGACCGGGGTGAGGTGACCGGAGCTCCCAACCGCCTGCTGCTGGGGGCGTGGGTGTTGGCCGCCACGGGTCTTGCGGTGTTTGCGGTGGCGGTTGGTCTGCCGGGATTCATCGATCAGACCGTGGCGCCCTACGGGGCCTACCCCATCGGCGTGACGGCCCGCACCGGGGCGTTCACCTTCGCTTATCCCGGGGGCCATGCGGTCGACACCCTGCATGTGACCGTCGGTCAGCCGGTGGTCCTGACCATGACCTCCGGCGATGTGGTCCACGGCCTTTCGGTGCCGGCCATGCGTCTGCACCAGGCCATTTTGCCGGGGAAGGTTACGCGGGCGTGGTTCGAAGCCACCCGGGCGGACACCTTCGCCCTGCGCGACGATATCTTCAGCGGCGACAGCCTGCTGGTGGCCGGCACCGCTCTTATCGCCGAGAACAAGGCCGACTACGATGCCTGGATGAAGTCCATCGCCGATATTTTTGCCGGCCGCACCATGGTCGAGGTCGGCGAGTTGCTCTACAACCGCCAGGGTTGCAAGGCCTGTCACACCCTCGACGGCAGCCGTCTGGTGGGCCCCAGCTTCAAGGATCTTTACGGCCACGAGGCCAGCCTGCGCGATGGGTCCACCGTGGTGGTCGATGAGGCCTACATCCACGAATCCATCCTCTATCCCAACCGCAAGGTGGTCGCGGGCTACGAGCCGGTGATGACCCCCTTCCTGGGCAAACTCGACGATAAGGAAATCGAGGCGATCACGACCTGGCTCAAGACCCTCAGCAGTCTGGGGGGGACCGCGGAAACAGGCGCCGCCCCCGTGGATTCGACCGGCAACAGCCCCAAGGGGAAATAGATGAGTAGCGCATCTGATTTTTTTGCAAATAGTTACCTCGGTGAGCCTTCCGGGTTCAATGCGTGGTTCACCACCCGGGATCACAAGCGGGTGGGGCTGATGTACCTGGGGTGGACTCTGGGTGTCCTGCTCCTGGGCATGATGTTCGAGATCCTGCTGGTGGTCAAATCGCTGGGGGGGATGGGCTCCGACCCGGCCGCGATTTTCCGGGTTCTGACCTACCAGCGGCTCCTGCTGGTGTTCATGTTCCTGGCTCCGGTCATTCCCTCGACCCTGGGCTATTTCCTGCTGCCGCTGCAACTGGGCGCGCGCAATCTGACCTTTCCTTCGGCATCCATCTGGTCCCTGCGTCTGTATGTCCTGGGGTTGTTGTGCGTGCTGGGCTCGTACATTTTCGGAGCCGTGGCCGGCGGCTGGACACTGGCCACGCCCCTGAGCCTGGTCGCGACCGGAACCTATCCGCTGCTGGCTTTGGGCCTGGCCCTGGTGGGTGTGAGCTGGGTGTTGACGGGGGTGAATTTCCTGGCCACCGTCCACCATGAGCGGGTCGCCGGGCTAGGGTTCTTCGATCTGCCGCTGTTGAGCTGGGGACTGTACCTGGGCGCGTATTTGCTGACGGGCACGGGCATCCTGCTGGCGGTCATCGTGATCTATCTGGTCGCCGGCCGCAGCGCGGGGCACGGACCGTTCGGGGCGGGCAGCGATCCCCTGGCCTGGCAAAATTACTTCTGGTTCGTGACCCGGCCGGCGGCGTACTTTGCCCTGATTCCCGCCACCGGGGTCATCTTCGACGTGGTGGCAGGCATCAGTCGCAAAGCGGTCACCGGATACCGTTTGGTGGTCGGCTCCCTCATCGCCCTGTTGGCCATGAGCGTGACCACCTGGGGCATCCACCTGGCCGACTGGGGGCAGCCCCCCCAGGTGACCTTCGTGTTTTCGGTGTTGAGCGTGCTGGTCATCATTCCGGTGGCGATCCTGGCCTACTGTCTGCTGGCGACCCTTTACCGGGGCTCGGTGGCGTGTGCCGCGCCCACGACCTTCACCGTGGCGTTCCTGCTGCACACCGGGATCGCCGTGGCCATGTCCCTGTTCCTGGGCAGCCCGGCGCTGGGTTCCTACCTGGGTGCGACCATGTTCGCCACGGCCCAGCTCAACTATGTGCTCTGGGGCGGCGTGCTGGCGGCCTTGCTGGCCGGTTTGAATTATTGGTGGCCCAAGTTGACGGGCCATTCCCCCCACCAGACGATCGGCCGGGTCGGTGGCTTTCTCTACGTGATCGGCGTCAACCTCATGCTCATGCCCCAGGTGATCCTGGGAGTGCGCGGCGTGCCCGCGAACCTGGGCCCGTTTGAACCGGGGCCCAGCGGGTTGAGCGAGGTCTCGGGGCTGGGGCTGTTGCTCCTGTTCTTCGGGATTGTGGTCGAGGCCGCCAACTTCATCGGGTCGCTGGCAAGTGACCGGAAATTGCCCGCTGATCCCTGGGGGGCAGCTGGCCGCGAGTGGACGGTTCCCTCGCCGCCACCGACTGGAAATTTCGCATCAACAGGAGGAGACGCGACGTGAACAAGGAACTGCCGCCCAAATCCGACAGGGACCTCAAGTTACCCCCCGCTTTCTACAATACGATTACCCTGGTGGGCGGCATTCTGGCCGCCCTATGCGTGGGGATGATTATCCTGTTGGTGGCCTGGGAATACATGTCCCACGACAGCAGTCCCTATATGGGGGTGGTGGCCTTCGTGATCCTGCCGGGGTTCATGATCCTCGGCTTGCTGATCGCGATCTACGGCATTGTCCGGCAGATGCGACGCCGGCATCTGGGCCTTCCCAGTACGAAGCAATTGCCCCGCATCGACCTGAACAACCCGGCCAATCTGCGGGCCACCATCATGATCGCGGTCGGGGGGGTCATTTTCCTGATGGCCTCGGGCTTCGGCAGCTTCAAGGCCTACGAATACACCGACAGCACCGAGTTCTGCGGAAAAATGTGCCATGCGGTGATGAAACCCGAATACACGGCCTACCAGGTTTCACCCCACGCCCGGGTCGGCTGTGTGAAGTGTCATATCGGTCCGGGCGCCCAGTGGTTCGTCAAATCCAAGCTTTCGGGCGCCTACCAGGTCTATTCGGTCCTGTTCAACAAGTACAGCCGTCCCATTCCGACGCCTGTGACCAACTTGCGACCCTCGCGCGACACCTGCGAGCAGTGCCACTGGCCGGCCCACTTCATCGGGCAGAAGCTGGTCCCTCACGATTACTTCGCCTCCGACGCGCAGAACACCCATAGGCGCTTGGAATTGTTGATGAAGACCGGCGGGGGCGGTGGGGTATTGAGGGCGGCCCACGGCATCCACTGGCATGTGGCGCAGGATGTCACCGTCAGTTACATCGCGACCGATGAGCGGCGCCTGGACATTCCCTGGGTCAAGTACACCAACAGCGATGGAGTCGAGAAGATCTTCCGCAGCACCGAGGCACCGTCCACGGACCAGGATCTGGCGAGCTTCGGCACGCGGACCATGGACTGCATCGACTGCCACAACCGGCCGACCCATCATTACAATCCGCCGGCCCGCCTGATCAACGAGGCCATGGCCAACGGCCTGGTGTCCCTTGATCTGCCGGGCATCAAGGGCGTCCTGGTGGGCGTGATGTCGGCGCATTACGAGACCGAGGACCAAGCCCTGAAAAGCATCGCCGACGGTGTGACGGCCTACTACCAGAAGAACAATCCCGAGGTGTTGTCGGGGATGAGCAAGGACCTCAACGATGCCGTGGCGGTCACCCAGAAGTTGTTCAAGGACAACATCTTCCCGGAGATGCATGTCGATTGGCGCGGATTTCCCGACCACATCGGCCACCTGACCACGCCGGGTTGCTTCCGGTGCCACGACGGCAACCATGCCACCGAGGATGGCGAGGTCATCTCCCGGGACTGCCAGCTGTGCCACACGATCGTGTCCCAGAAACTTGTGACCGGGGAAATTAGCCAGTCCTTGGCGAGCGTGGAATTCAAGCACCCCGAGGATATCGGCGGGGAATGGAAGACCACCTCCTGCAGCGAGTGCCACGGAGATTAGATCCGTCCTTGCGGCAAGCGGGATCCGGTGAGGAAAAGGAGGCCCCGGGGGGCCTCCTTTTCGCTGCCGGTGATGCTCAGTAAGCGGTGGGTTGTTTGATCTCGGTCTTGTCTGCGGGCAGGCGGAACTGGTCCGGCCTCTGCTGGATAACCGTGCGCAACCATTGGGTGGGGTAACCCGTTTCATGGGGGCGCCCCTGCTCGTCCTGGATGTAACCGTCATTGTACTTGGTCACCAGGTATTCACCCAGTTGCCGCCACTTCTTCACCACATCCTCGGCGTGCATGACCGAATAGTCGGTCAGAAACTCGCGGGCCAGGGCGGGATCGGATTTCGCCAGCTTGGCGGCGGTGGCTTCGATCGCGGGTTGCAACGCGAAGTAGCGCCCCTCGATCTCGGATTGGACCGCGCGCACGTCCTGGATCATGCGGTCATAGCGCAGGGCCGAATAGTTCGAGACGAAATTGAACACCCACCAGGCGGAGTCCCAGCTGAACTTGTTCATGCTGCCCACGGTGTAGCTCTCCGGCAGTTCGGTGAGGCAGCAGTACAGGGGCGTGTAGCAGGTGAAATCCGTGTCGTCCAGGCCGTACCAGGTCACGCCGCCGATCATGTCGGGCAGATCCCGGCGCGACTGGCAGACCATGGAAAATCCGGTCTGCTGGGTGGAGATGGGTCGCTCCCAGGTGTATTTCACGCCGTCGACCTCGAAACCCATGGGCCGCAGACGACGGGGCAGACCGGCGGGACCGGCATCAACGCCCTGGGTCATGTCGTAGGGCGTGCCTTCGTAGTGGTCGCGCTTGAGGGCGAAGACATCGGCCACGGTCAGCTTGTGGTCGGGTTTGATCCACAGGGGGTAGGGCTTGGCGCCGGCGACGCCGCGATGAAAGTCCGGGCTCAGGTTCAGCGAGGGGGCGGCGCGGCGGAAGATGCTCCACACGCGCGTGGCGGTGTAGCGTTTCTGCTGGGCTGTCAAGGGGTGGAAGGCCTCGCGCCAGTTGAAGTCGCCGGAGGCGGGATCGTACCAGCCGTGCGACGCCGCGAAATCCATCATGCCCTTCGTGTAAAGGCAATTGTCCTGGTCGCGCAGCGGGAAGGTGCCGATGCGCCCGCCGTTGGCAAAGGCGCTGATGTATCCGTCGGGCACCTTCAACGCCACCCAGTATGCGCCGTGCCCGCCCTTGCCCGCACCGACCATCTCCATGATCCAGGCTTCGTGGGGATCGCCGATGCAGTAGGATTCCCCGCTGCTGCGGTAGCCGTACTTTTCCACCAGATCGCCCATGACTTCGACACATTCACGGGCCGTGGCTGCCCGTTGCAACGCCAGGCGCATCAGCTGCCAGTAGTGCAGCATGCCGTCGGGGTTGATCAACTCTTCGCGGCCCCCGGTGGTGGTTTCGGCCAAAGAGACCTGGTGGTCGTTCATGAGGTTGACCACGGCGTAGGTGTGCGCCGGGTAAGTGATTTCACCGAGGGTGGTGCCGTCCCAGTGCTTGATCTCCTGCATGGCGCCGGGCTCGTGGTCCGCAGCGGGAATCAGGCTCAGGATGGGGTGGAATTCCCCGTCGCAGGTGTAGGTCACGATGACCGAGCCGTCGACCGTGGCGCCGGGCGAGGCGATGAAGTTGGTGCAGGCGGCGGCTGAGCCGGCGAAGGCGGCGGCCAGCAGGGCCGAACCCAGAACGATGAGCATTTTGCGCAGCATGGTGAACCTCATTAGGCAGAGGAAATGATTCCCGGCTGAAAAGAAAACCTGAGGGGTGAAATATATCAGGTTGTCGGGGGGGATTCTACACCGGAGGGGGTGAGGCCACTTCCGGCCGGGCGAGGGGCGCGGGCCCCCGGTTCAGGCGGCCCGCGGGCGGTGATCGGAGTTCCTTACCTGGCCAGGACCAGTTTGGTGGTTTGCCGCAGGCCCTCGGCCTGCAGACGGGCGAAGTAGACGCCGGAGGCCAGGCTGTGCCCGCGGTCGTCATCGCCGCGCCAGGTCACCTTGTGGCTCCCCGCCTCGCGTTCACTGTCGATGAGGGTGCGCAGTCTGCGCCCGGCAAGGTCGTAGATCTCCAGTTTCACGGGACCTAATTTGCTCAGTTCGAAGTGCAGAGTGGTGGCCGGATTGAAGGGGTTGGGGGTTGCGGGCAGCATCCGGCAGACCTTGGGGGTGCTGCCCGGTTCCACGGCCGACAGGGGGTTCTGGGTAATCAAGATGAGCTGGTCTGCATTGAAACCGGCGAAGGTTTCGACACCGTTTCCAGGCCAGCGCACAATGACGGTGTCCACCCAGGTTGCCGACCCCAGGCCGAAATGCAGGCGGAAGGAATTCTGGGAACAGTAGCCGGCCGCCGTGCCCAGTTCGCGGTACTGGGTCTGGCCCGCGGCCACAATCTTCACCCGTGCGCCGATGGCGGAGGCATTGCAATTGATGCCGCGCAACGCCACC
Source organism: uncultured Fibrobacteraceae bacterium (assembly GCA_964545545.1). Lineage (GTDB taxonomy): Bacteria > Krumholzibacteriota > Krumholzibacteriia > LZORAL124-64-63 > LZORAL124-64-63 > JAHJTW01. The sequence continues at coordinate 22,874 of CAZJGK010000039.1, forward strand.
TGAAACCAGTGGTTCCCGTTGTTGATATCGTTGCGGAACAGCTTGTTGGATGAGCCGAAATTCATCAGGTAGATGTCCAGGTCGCCGTCGTTGTCGTAGTCGGCCCAGGCGGTGCCCTGGCCGGGACCGGTATCTCCCAGGGGCCCATTGGTGTCGTCGGTGAAGAGGTAGCCACCGTCATTGCGGAGCAATTTGTTGGCTCCGTTCTGGTTGGCCAGGTACAGATCCAGGTCGCCGTCGTTGTCGTAGTCGGCCCACGAGGCGCCCATGCCCTGGAGGGCATCACCCAAAGGACCGTTGGTGACGTTGGTGAAAAACAAGCCGTCGTTGCGGAACAGGAAGTTGGACGTGCCCTGGTTCGTCAGGTACAAATCCGGGTCGCCGTCGTTGTCCACATCGCCCCAGGCGGCTCCGCTGCCCACGGCGGGGTTCATGAGGAGGGGATCCCCGAAGGGCACGAACATTCCGCGCCCCAGGTTGACCAACAGATCGTTGGGTCCGTTGGTGTTCACGATGTAGCAGTCCAGGTCCCGGTCATTATCGAAATCGCTCCAGGCCGCGTCGTGGGAATCCAGCGGGTTGTCCATGGGCGGGACGGTGGCATCGAGGAAGGCGCCCCCGCCGATGTTCTTGAACAGCTTGTCCATGCCGCTGTTCATGTTGGATACCTGCACGTCCAGCAGGCCGTCGTTGTCGAAGTCCACCCAGGCCACTCCCGAGCCGTCCAGCCCGTCGCCCACCGGAGGCATGGAGGCATCGACAAACGTGGGGGGAAACAGGTTCTTGAACAGGCGGTTGATGTTGGACCAATTGCCGCAGTAGATGTCCATCAGGCCGTCGTTGTCGAAGTCGCCCCATTCGGCGGCGCCGGCGGCCAAAAAGTTGGCCTCGACGGGTGAGGTGATGTCCGTGAACCCCAGCGCACCATCGTTGCGGAAGACGTGGTTCTGGCTTTGGAAGTTGGTGATGTAGAGGTCATCGTCCCCGTCATTGTCCATATCACCCCAGGCCACGCTCTTGCCGTATCCGGTGTTGTTCAGCGGAGCGGCCGTGACATCGGTCCAGTACACCGGGGGCGGGGGTACCACGGCCGCGATGGCCGCGGCGAGGTCGGGGCGCGGTCCGATGTTGCCGGCCGGCGGCATGAGCTGGGCGGTGCCGGTGGAGATCAGGGTGGTGCGGATGGTGGCGGGCGTCAGGGGCGTGGTCGAGATGTTGGCCGCGTAGTAGCCGTTGAGGCAGGCGATGGCCCCCGCCACGATGGGCGAGGCGCTGCTGGTGCCGCTGAACGTGGCCGTGTACCACAGGTTGCTGCCCTCGGCAGCGTATTTGTCGCCGTAACCGGTGGTCACGACGTTCTCGCCCCAGGCCTGAAGGGCGTAGTGGGAACCATAGCTGGAGTAGCCCAGCCGTTGCAGGTCGCCGTTGGGATAGCCGATTCCGGTATAGGACCCGCCGGCCCCGACGATGATCGCACCCGAGTATCCGTACCAGGTCATGTTGAGGTCGGTGTCGATGCCCACCCAAGGCGTTGAGGGGCCCGTGTACGCTCCGTTGCCGCCGGCTTCCACCACGCTGATGCCTTTGCCCACGGCGTTCTGGATGGCGGCGTAGACGGCGTTGAGGGTTTGGCTTTGACCAGTTGTGTGAGGGTACCATTCGATGGGGACATAGCCGGGGGAATTCAAATTGCCGTAGTAATCCCATTGCTGTTCCAGGAGTATGACATCGCCCGCCGACAGGGCCGTCGCCGCGATGCCGATGGCTCCGGCGACATTCCAGGTGGGTTTGGGGGAGCCGTAATAGGTGCCGCAGGTCTTCAGGGTGGCGCCATAGGCCACGCCGGTGGTGCCCCAGCCATTGCTGTCGGCGACCAGTTCCCCGATGACCGCCGTGCCATGGTCAGTGGTAACGCCGGTGGGCGTGGCAACATTGGTGTTGATCTGTGAGCCGACCGCCTTGGTCACGTCTCCGTGGCTGTAGTTCCAGCTGTATTCCAGATCGCAGATGGTCACGCCTGCGCCGTTCCCGCCGGTCTGGGTCCAGGCGTAGCGTGCGTCCACGCCGGTGGGCGGGGCGCTGGAAACGGCGTCGAGGTAGTTCTGGCTGGGCGTGTAGTCCGTGGCCAGGGGCAGTTCGGGGGGCAGAGCCACGGGATAGGCCAGGTGTACCCCGGGCAGGCTCTCCAGTTGATAGGCCACCTCGGCGGGATCGGCGCCGCCCAGCAGGAGAATGCGGTAGATGTTGTTCAGGTTGTAGACCGGCTCCCCGAGGTTGGCCGACGCGGTCGCGGCCATGCCGTCCAGCTCCGGTTCGGGGATGTCGATCAGGCGCATCCATTCGCCGCCACCGAAGAACACCAGGACATCCTGGACACCATCGGTGGCGTTCAACCCGGAAAGATCCTGGGGCAGGCCCTCCACCAGGCGCACCATGGATTCGGGGATGAACATGATCTCGATCAGATCCGGTTCGCTGGAGTAGATGTGGTATTCGGCCGCGAACGTGGGCAGGGTGGTGAGAATCAGCAGGATCAAGGCTCCGAGGATGCGGTAGGCGGTTCTTGAGCTCATGGTGGTCCCCCTATAAATCGTGTTTGGTCTTGGCGAATGATTTTCTCCCAACAATTCGCTCGTTTGTGGTGCGGACAGATTTTTTGGATTCTCTTGTTATTATTATATCATGTGATGTCAAGTCCCCGCGGAATCCTTGTTGATTGTGGCTCAGCGAAAGGAGATACTGGCAGCAGACGACGAATGTCCGGGAGGGTCAGGTTGAAATCGAACTACCAGCTTCGCATTGTCCTGAAGAGCGTCAAGCCGCCCGTCTGGCGCCGGGTTCTGGTCCCCGGCGACATCACCCTCGCCGAACTGCACCAGGTGATCCAGACCGCCATGGGGTGGGCGGATTGCCACCTGCATGAATTCCGCACCCAGTCCGGGGTTGCGCAGGTCACGCCCGCGGATTTTCGCCGGGCTCAGCGGAATCCCCGGGACCTGGCAAAACTGGTGAAGATATTGCGGGCCGAGAGGGCCTTCATGCCGCGGGAAGCCCTGGCCGAATCCCAGGATGTCGAGGCTGAAGACGAAGCGGAGGTCACCCTCGCGGAGGTTTGTCCCCGGATCAATGACAGGCTGCTCTACGCCTACGATTTCGGTGATGGTTGGACCCATGACGTGATCGTCCAGAAGATCCTGCCGGTGGAAGCGGGAGTGCAGTTTCCGGTGTGCAAGGCCGGCAAGCGGGCCTGCCCGCCCGAGGACTGCGGCGGACCGTGGGGGTATGAACGCCTGCTGGAGGTCTTGTCCGATCTCCGCCACGACGAGCACACCACCATGCTGGAATGGGTCGGCGCGCATTTCGACCCCGAGGCCTTCGACCTCCAGGCCGTGAACAAGGCGTTGGCGGGGATGGGCGGCGCGGACTGATCCGGCCGCTGGACACAATTTGATTAATTATCCGACATTCCCCGCACGTGTGGGGGTTTTAGCATGAACCACCGACAGGACATTGTTCCGGCCGTGGGCGCGACCGACCGCCGTTTCCCGTGGAATTCATCGTGCTGCATTCGGGGGGCTTCATGGGCGCCCTGGCCATGGGGAATATCCGCCCAGTCCGCAAGCTGTTGATGTTCCTGGGGTTGGCCGTGTTCTACGGATTGTTCGCCCTGGGGTTCTCGCTGGCGGTGGGCTCGTGGGCGGTGATGAAGATCTACGGCTTTCTCATGGCCGGCCGTTACCTGACGGTCATGACGGCCGGCCGCGAGGGCAAGACCCTGCTGCTGGTGCGGTCGGCCGTGGGCGTGGTCGCCTACCTGGGGTCGGTGTTCCTGACGCTGTTTGTCCACCTGCCGGCCGGGGGGATCAGTTACGACGTCCTGGAGCGGGTTTATCCCGGCCGGGGCGAGGGGATCTGGGAGCAGCAGCCCCAGGTGGCCATCGCGGCGGCGGTGCTGTATTTCACGGTGATGGGGTTGTTTGAGGTTGGGGTGGGGATGAGGAGGGGTGGGGGCGAAGTTCTAGCGGATTGACAATGGGAAAAATTGGACATTAGGGACTTGGCGCAAATTCTCTGGG
>CAZJGK010000040.1:0-5074 GCA_964545545.1 uncultured Fibrobacteraceae bacterium
TGTGAAATTGATCCACATCGCCTCGCTCTGGAACATGGGCAACATGACCCCGCCGTGCACCTTCCAGGCCGCCGGCACGCGCTCACTGAAGTCATCGACATGGCGCAGGGGAAAGCCGCCCAACCCAGGCGGCAGGGGGTGATCGCTGCCGTCGTCGGGGATGCGCAGGGTGCGCTGGAAATCCAGGTCGAAACGTGCCTCAGGGTGGATGTCGGGGAAGGAGAACCGGAGGTGGTCGCGATGAGAGTTCCCGGGCGCAATTTCGGTCCGGAAGCTAGTGTGTTCAGTATTCAATTCTATCATCTTGTTTTCCTCCAAATGGTTACAAAATTCCGGTTCCCGTCTTCCCTTTTCACCATTGTCCGTCGCGCACATCGCGCACCAGACGCAAAACCGCGTGCTCAGGGGCGTCTTTGAGTTGCCGAATCAACTCGGCGAACAGCTGGGGCCGCTTACGAATCACCTCTTGCAGATCACTCGAAACTTTGCCGGCCATGGCCAGCAGAACGTCAGGATCCTCTCCCAGCTCGCGAGCCAGGGCGGCGATTTTGACCTCCGACGGCGGCGGGGTTTCGCCCCGTTCGACCTTGCTCAAATAGCTGGGTTCGACCTCGATCAGGGCGGCCAGTTTGCGCAGAGACAAAGGGCGGTCATCGCGCCGCATTGACTTTCTTTTTTCACGAATATGTTTGCCGAATGTGCTCATGGTGTGTATAGTGTAGTACACAGAACACGAACCGTCAACCCCTTTTTGCGGACGAGGCCTCATCATGACCGAAGAAATGGAAAAGAATCTCGACAATGACCACGGGGATGATGGGACCATCGGCACCATCTTCGTTGAGATTGCAGGCACCAGTCACTATCCCGACAGGGCAAGCCGTGGCGAGGCCGTTGGTCTGGTGCGGGAACCGGAAAACGCCCATGACCGGAACGCCGTCAGGGTGGAAAACCTGACGGGCCGGCAGTTGGGGCATGTGCCCCGGCGGGTCGCGGCCTGGTTGGCCCCCCTCATGGATCATCAAAAGGTCAAGCCGATCGGTCTGGTCAGCGAGGTGGGTTCGGCGGGGCATGGTGATTCTCCCGGCAAGGCGGAAGACTACCTGGCGGTTGACCTGCTGTTGTTACCGGCAGGCAGGGATATTCTGGAAACGGACGACCATCCCGCCGACGAGACCGCGGCCAGGCATCAGGCGGTGTTGGCGGTCTGGCGGGGCATGAAACCGTGGACGGATCCGGTAGCCGCGCGCGCCGCGGGCCGTATGTTGATTTCCCTGTCCGACAAGACCCGGGCTTCGGAAACCCGCATGTTGCTGGCGTTGATCCGCAGCCGGGGCCGGGCCCTGGAACAGGTCTTCCGGGAGCGGCGCGTCACGGAAATACGCCAGAGTCTACAGGGGGTGACCATCGGAGAGCCGATCAAACACGCAGGGATGACCATGTACCCCCTGTTCCAGCCCGAGGGATCCACGGCGGTGGACTACCTGCTGCTCCAGGATGCCCTGGCCGGAAATCTTGCCGAGGTCAAGGAAGTCTCCGCCTCGGGAAGTGTGCCGGAACTGAGGGTAATAAACCGCTCTCCCCACCCGGTATTGATTCCCGAGGGCGAGCTTCTGGTGGGGGCCAAACAGGATCGCGCCGTGAATGTGAGCCTGTTGATCGAGCCCAATTCCGAGCGTGTTATTGGGGTCAGCTGCGTCGAGCAAGGGCGTTGGCGGCACACCTCCTCGACGTTTTCAGCGAGACGCTATTGCACGCCGAGCCTGCGGGCCCGCAAAACCGCCAGCGTCTCCGCACAACGGGGTGCGACGGGTTGGGCCAAGAGCGACCAGGGCCAGGTCTGGGATGATGTGAGCCGGTACGTCCGTGATTCGGGGGCCCAATCGGCGACCGGCTCCCTTTCCCACGCGTTCGATGCGGCAGAAAAAAAGCTGGCAAGTTACCGCCAGGCTCTCGAGTTACCCAAGGGAGCGGCCGGGGTGCTGCTGGCGGCCGGCGGCAAGATCCTGGGCCTGGATCTGTACGACAGCCCAGCCACCATGAAGACGATCTGGCCGCGCCTGTCGGAGGGGTATTTCCTGGAAGGTGTGTTGAGGGCGGAAAAAAGGGAAGCAGCCGACGCCAAGGGCACCGGGGCAGCCGAAACAACCGAGGGGACGTCCAAGCCCGCGGCGGCGACCTTCCTGAAGGAACTCGCCCAGCACCTGCAGGTGGCCCCGGGAGGGAGCGGCCCCGGGCTCGAACTGGAGGTTATCGGAGACGGATTCAGCGGGTCGGGGCTGTGGTATGACGGCAGGGTGTGTCATTTGGGGGGGTTCAGGGAAGAATCAATTACACGCCCCTCCGTGGGCCATGATTGGATTCTGTAGTTACACGCCCCTGAATACCTCTTTACTGTGCCAGGCGATTGATTCCCTGGAGGCCAGGTAATCAGGAGCTTGAGGCTTTCGGAGGGGCTGGTCCTGAAATTGCAACAATGATTCGTTCAGGCCTTGGCTGCCGCACGCGGATTCGGAAACCCGGATGCGTCGCCCTGGAGACAGGGTGTAGGCTCCCCGATCGAACATTTTATGGTGAAGCGAGCACAGGGCCAGACCATTGGGCTCGGTGTCAAGGCCACCGGCTTGATGCCATTTGATATGAGCGGCCTCGATCGCAATGGGCTGATTACCCAACCTGACATCGAAACCACAAACGGCACATTGCCACCGGTATGCCCTCAGGACGCGCTCACGGAATTTTGGATCCCGTGTTCGGCGACGGACAATCTCAAAAACCGTTAACCCGACTTCATTGAGAATGTCCTCGTGAATGGTTGTTGGGAAATGGGACTCGAGGATGATTTTTGCCGCCTCATATAGAAGCGAGGGGTCGTTGCGCAGGGCAAGGTCCACCTCCGGGGTAAAACCGGCCGCAATGTTGTACCGCATAAGTTCTGATTTTTTGGGGTCATCCTTGCCGGTTCTGCGCTCCAGGCTTTCAGCATCACGAACAATCCAGATTCCATCGTTTTGGAGCCGCCAAAAAGGATACTCCGGATGGACGGATTTTCGTGCGGGAGCAAACTCGCGCAGCAGTCCCCCGAGCTTTTCGTCAACCTCGGGATAGTGGACTTCCCGTGGTTCTCCCCGACTTATTCTTGCCAGGGCAAGCAAGAGCAAAAGGGGTTTGTGGGGCGCGAGTCGTTCTCCCCGCTTCCACACATTAATCCTGCGAATCTTTTCAAGGACCCACTGCCGCTCATTCTTTGAATTAACTGAATTCAAACCCACCCCCTCACATCTACCGGGACTCAAGGAAAATGTCGTTGCGGTGGAAATCGAGATAATTGCGTTGATTTTGGCTGAAGTTCCCCACATTCACGGCCTGGTGAACCTCGATACCCATCCGCTGCAGGGATTCCCGATCAGCGACAGGCGATATCAACAACCGGCCGGAATCTTCGAAGGAGATGAATCCCCTGTCGAACAGATGATCGACTGATGGGGTCAGCATCAGGCCGTTTTCACCGTCCAGGCGCTCCTCGTTGCTGCAGTGGCGCCATGGTTTGCAATGGCTGGCGATCAGGTGGTTGGGATTTTCCACATGGGTTATGCGGCAGGCCTTTTCGACGGAGAGCACTCGGCGGCGATATTCGCCCTGGCCGCGGCGCGATTTGACGAGGGCCTCTTTTTCGGTGTATGGAATTTGGTTGTCCTGGCGAATTTGCCCAAGAAGTCGATGCTCCCAGCGCAACTTCAACAAGCCGATGTCCGTTTCCCTGATCTCCTGGGGCAAAACTGCAGGAACTCCCTGCATCAGTACCAAAACTTCGTAGCCGATCAGATTGGCCAAGGCCTGCATGAGAGAGTTGGGTATTTCCGCCAAGTAGACGCTCTGTAACCCATCTCCCGTGGTTCGCAAGGGGCTATATTTGGCGGGCAATAAGGGCCTGAGTTGAGGGATGTGGTCCTTGGGCCGAACTTGCGTGTCGAGGATGCTCCAGGAGACATCGACTTTCCACCCGATCTTGCTCCAGTTCAAGCCTGCCTCGCCAAATTCATGGGGCTTGGGGCTTTCATAGCAGCAGGAGCGGACAATACCGACAGCCCGGATAAAGGTTTTTTGGAAGGACAGCACCAGATCGCCGGGAGCCACCACGCGCATGGTGTCATAAAAATGATTGAATCCACCGTCAGCACGATGCTTGGGGGACCAAAGGTATTTTCCTTTGATCTCGTGCTTGAAAGTCTGGTTCTGGTTGACCCACCAGTAGCGCACGGTAAAAAAACTCCGCTAACGAGAACAAATGATTTTAGGACCAGGACAGGATTGTACTCCACGAAGAGGCAGAAATCCCTTTCAAATGGATTCAGGGAATTGAAATGATTGATAATCACTCCAATCACCCTATTAACCACCCAATTCGCCCATCTTTGTCCCCCGGCGACGATAATTTTACCACAAAATGAAAATTCCCAGCATGATCGGGGCGCATGCGGGAGGGCTGCCGCCGGCATTCTTCAGGACGCAACAGGAGGCGGAAAAATCTCTTTTTGAAATGTCGCCTTGACGGGGAAGCTTACGCAATCATTCCGTGATCCGGAATGCCCGCCGGATAGAGTCATTGTCACAGATGAAACGATCATCGCGAAAGGGGGCACCATGGATATCCGGCAGATCAAGACCGCCCGCGGTCAGTCAGCGCATCAGATTTTTGAGATCCTCAAAAAACTGGAAACGGACACGGGGATGCTGGTGGGATACGTCAACACCGAGAGCGAAACCGATTTCGAAGGCAAGACCAAGGGCATCGATAAGGTGACCATTGATTTGACGCTTGAATGACAGCGCCAACAGAACCGCCGCGGGGGTAGGGCGAGCCTCCAAGGCGCAGTCCGGCGGGCTCCCTGTGGGCCCGCCGGGCGATTTTTGGGATCCGGAAATCTGCAATTCAAATCAATCATTCCGGAATCCAGAATGGTCTTGCGGGAAAATAGACGAAGACGGACACTGGGTCACTCACGGCGTCATGTTGAGCCGTACCGGCGAAAGGATTCGCGATGTCTTCCGGTGTTTCTCCAGGCTCCCGCCT
>CAZJGK010000040.1:5084-17695 GCA_964545545.1 uncultured Fibrobacteraceae bacterium
ATTTCGGAATGATCTTGCCCAAAACTCCTGGTTCGCAGAAAATGGAGATATGCCTGAACCTGATCTCGAACCGGAAGGAACCTCATGCCCTCCCCAGTATCTCCCGGCTCCCGCCTGCTCCAGCTTTACGCCATGCTGCTGTTCAACGACCGGGAATATTCCCTGACCGAGTTGAGCACGAGACTGGACTGCAGCAAGCAGACGGTCCTGCGCCTGATCGAGAACCTGGCCGATGTGGGGACCACGGGGGTGGAGATCCTCCAGAAGGGCAACCGCAATTACTATCGGATCCCGCGGCTGCGGCGGCCCCCGGGTGTGTTGCCCATGACTGACGACGAGCTTGAAGCCCTGCTCATTTGCCGGGCCTTCACCAGCCATTTGTTGGGGCGTGAGCAGTTCGCCGCGGCCATGAGCGCCGTCAGCAAGAGCGCGCACCTGCACCAGGGCGGGCGGGATCCGGACCGCAGCGTTTTTGGCGTCTACCGACCCGGGGTCATCGACTATACGCCGCATCACCAGCACTTGACGGCGCTGGTCGAGGGCATGGAAAACCAGCGGGTTTGCGAGGTGGCCTACAAGCGATTGAAGGATCCCAGGGCGAAGATTTTCCGCATCAAGCCACTGAAGATTTTTTCCCACCACGAGAACATCTACGTTCATGCCCGTTATGCCAAGATGCCGGGCAAGGTGTTCAAGAATCCCGGCTACGATCCGCTGCTGGCCCTGCACCGTTTCTCGCGGGTAACGGTCACCGACACGCCCTTTACACCTCCCGGGAATTACGACTTCGAAAAGGTATTCAACAAGCATTTCGGGGTCATCAAGGGCAAAACGTTCAAGGTCAGGGCCGAGCTGTCGGGTTGGGCCGCGGGATATGCCTCCGAACGCAAGGTGAACCCGGACCAGGTGATCAAGAAGAAACGCGGAGGTAAGATCGAAATCTCCTTCACGTCCACCAGCGAACCGGAAGTGTTGGCCTGGATTCTGGATTTCGGGACCGGGGCGAAGTTGCTCGGCCCGGCCGCCCTGGTGAAGAAGCTCAAGGCGCGGCTGGCTGAATTGTCGCAGATGTATTAGCCGCAACCGGTCGGCCCGCGGGGCTGTTCAATACGACATTTCCTGGATCTCGACCTTGCCCCGGAAAACGCGATAAATATGAATCGTGTATCCGAGGACCAGGGGCATCCCGATTCCCGCCAGGATCAGCATGGTTTTCAGCGTCAGGGGCGAACTGGCGGCGTTGTAGGCCGTCAGGCTGACTCCCGACGCACCGGTCCCGTGAATCATCTCGGGGAACATGCCGATGCCCAGCAACCCGAGCAACAGGGCCATCGCGGCCGAGGACGACAAGAAGGCCGCCATCTCGCGACCGCGGAACATTTCGCGCGGAATATTGGCGATCGCCAGCATGCTGGCCGCCGGGACCACGAACAGCCAGGGGTGGGCTCGGAAGGGAGCGGCCAGCCGGGGCAGATAAAGAAGAGTCGCCAGGGTCACCATCCCGTACATGATCACGAAGAAGATGATCGTCGGACGCACCCAGCCACGCACCTGCGCGTTGAGTTCGCCTTCGGTTTTCATCACCAGGTAGATCGCCCCGTGCATCATGAACAGCGCCACCACGGTCACACCCATCAGCACGGCGTAGGGATTCAGCTGGGCCAACAGGTCGCCTTGGTACCCGAACGAGTCCGTCAGGGGAACCCCCCAGGCGATGTTCCCCATCACCACGCCGATCAGAAACGAGGCGGACACGCTGGCGCCCCAGAAGGCCCCGTCCCAGGCGCTGCGCCACCGCCTGCCGGGTCGCAGGCTGCGCACGTGGATCGAGATGCCGCGGAAAATCAGCATGAACAGCAACAGGATGAATCCCGTGTAGAACCCGCTGAACGCGGTGGCGTACGCTTCGGGAAAAGCCGCAAACAGCGCGCCGCCGCCGGTCACGAGCCACACCTGGTTGCCGTCCCATACCGGGCCGATGGCGTTCAGGAAGATGCGCCGGTCATGGTCCTTGCGCGCCAGCAGGTGCAATCCGCCCACGCCCAGGTCGAACCCGTCCAGAATGGCGTAGCCCGTAAAAAGGACGCCCACGATCAGATACCAGATCACGTTGAGGATGTCGGGGGACATCACCCCTCCTTCCGGGTGGCGACCAGGTCTTCGTCCAGCGGTCCTGTGCGGATCTTGTGATCCAACAGCATGAAAAAGACCACGAACAGTCCCAGGTAGATGATGGTGAACAGGATCAGCGAAAACAGCACCTGCCCCGGGCTGACGGTATTACTGACCGCCTCGGCGGTGCGCATCAATCCCTGCACGATCCAGGGTTGGCGACCGACTTCAGCCGCTCCCCATCCCACCTGGTTGGCGATCTGCGGCAGGAGCACCGACAGCACCATCAGCCACAACAGGGGGCGCGAGCGAAACAAGGTCCCGCGCCAGGCCAGCCAGCCGCCAAGCCACGAAATGGCGATCAGGGCCATGCCAAGGGCAATCATCAGGTGGTACATCTGAAAGGTGGCCTGCACCGGTGGCCGGTCGCCCACCGGGATGTCATCCAGGCCGGTGACCACCGTCGTCGTGCTGCCGCCGACCAGATAGCTGAGCAGGCCGGGGATACGGATGCCGTGCACCACCTGGGCCCGCTCGTCCACCCAGCCCAGGACCGTCAAGTCAGCGTCGGCGCCGGTCTTGTAGATGCCTTCAAAGGCCGCGAGCTTGGCCGGCTGGTACTTGGCCGCCGTGACGGCGTTGCCGTGCCCGGTCATCAGCTGGCCCAGCGAGGCGACCATGCCCACGGCCAGGGCGATGCGAATCGAGGCCTTGGCAAATTCGTGGTGCTTGTTGCGCAGCAAATAGAACGCCCCGACGGACGCCACGAAAAACGCGCCCGCCAGCCAGCAACCCATGATGGTGTGGCTCAGGCGCTCCAGGGACGACGGGTTCAGCACGGCGGACCAGAAGTCGGTGATTTCGGCGCGCCTGCCGTGGGCGGTTTCGACGATCTTGTAGGCCGCCGGGGTCTGCATCCAGCTGTTGGCCACGACGATCCAGAGGGCGCTGAAGTGTGCGCCAAGGGCCACCATCACCGTGGCCACAAAGTGCATGCGTTCACTGACCTTGTGCCAGCCGAACAACAAGATGGCCAGGAAACCCGATTCCAGGAAGAAGGCAAAGATGCCTTCGGCGGCCAATGGGCCGCCGAAGATGTCGCCGACAAAGCGGGAGTACTGGGCCCAGTTGGTGCCGAACTCGAATTCCATGACGATGCCCGTGCCGACCCCGAACGCGAAGATGAGCCCGAAGATGCGGACCCAGAAACGGGTCATCTGCTGGTACAGGGGGTTGCGGGTCTTAAGGTACAGCCCCTCCATCATCACCAGGATCAGGCCCAACCCGATGCTCAGCGGCGGGTACAGGTAATGGAAGCCGATGGTGATGGCGAACTGGATGCGCGCGAGCATGACAAGATCCATGAGGAGCACCTTTGATCAGGCGAACCTGGTTGAGCTGGACCAACGGCCCACAACAAGACGGACAACCGCAAAGTTATAGTCGATCCGGGGTCTTGCACACTTTTTTTGGCCTAGCTCGCCAGGGCTCGCGGAAAAAGAATATTGTTTTCGAGGTGGATGTGCTGATGAAGATCGTTTTCCAGCGCAGCCAACCCGTGCCACAGCGCGCGCCATGTGTTGCATGCTTCGGCAGGAACTTCATAGTCGTTGGCCAGCACACGCAATTGCTTGAGCGCCGATCCTGCCGATTCATGCTCCCTTTCCATCACCGAAATTGGCCCGGAGGCCATGGCCCCCTGCCCCTGTTTGATCAAGGGGAACAAGATCTGTTCTTCCTTCATCATGTGTTGCTGGAGCTCGGCCTTGAGTCCCAGGTAGACATTGAGCAGTTCGGAAAGCCGCTGCGGATCCTTGTCCCCGTGGACCTCCAGGACCTTGCGCGCCATTGTTTCCAGCCGCGGCAGTTCCTCGTCCAGGGGTCTGTGGTAGGTGATGAGGATGTGGTCGATCAGGTCACTCAAAGGAGCTTGGTCCCAGTCGCCCCCGATTTCATCGCCAACCGCGAGTTCCTGCTCGATTTCCGCCAGCACGACTTGGGTTTCCAGCCCCTGGGCTTCGCAAGCGGCCCGCAGGGACTGTCCGCCGCCACAACAGAAGTCGATCCCATGCCTGGCGAAAACCCGTGTTGCCTGAGGATGTTGGACGGCCAGATTTCCGACCTTGGTGTCGCTTGTGACCATCATCTAATTGCTCCCTTGTTTGGGGATGTTTTCGGGTTCATGCTGTCCTTGTTGCCGGCGCCGCCCGGTGGCGACAATAGAATTTCCAATGCCGAGAGCACACGCACGGGGCTCGTGTTAGGTGTGCGGGCACTGGATTCGTGGATTCCGGCCATGCCGATGAGCGCGTGGATCGTTCCCATAACGGGCACGAAGAGAATTTCCGGCTCGATGTCGCTGCGGATACTCCCTTGGGCCGCACCTTCACGCAGGGCGTCCAACACGAAACCCTTGGAACGCTTGACGAGGTCACGCAGCCGGCTGACGGCGTCCTCCGGCAGGCTCAGGTAGGCCTGTTCGGAGCGCAAGAGCCAGGCGACCCCGGGGTCGTTGGCGACGATGTCTACGCGGTTTGCGGCCAGAGCCATGAGCCGCGGCAAAGGGGGCAGTGAGGGATCCGGAAACGTGGCCGCAATCTTAGCCAGGGCGTATTGGGCCGCCTCCTGCAGCATCGCCTCCCGTGAGACAAAATGCCTGAACAAGGCCCCGGAGGTGACGCCGATCTCTTTGGCCAGGGCCGTGGTTGTCAATGAAGCGACACCCCGTTCGCCGATGATGCGCAGCACGGCCTTGGCTATTTCTTCCCGTCGTTCGGGGCCGGATTTTCTGATTGTGCCTTTCATGGCGACAAGTAAGTAAATAGTTACTTACTTGTCAAGGGCGGAGATTCGCTTTTCTCAATGTCGAGCCAAACGGGACTCAGAGGGTCCGTTTGGTGAATTTGTACACCGCCGCGGAAAAAACCGTGACACCGATTCCCACCAACGCGGCGATCTGCGGCCAGAGATCTGCGGCGCCGGAACCCTTGATGAAAATGCCCCGCACGATATCCATGATGTAGCGCATGGGGTTGGCGTAGGTCAAAAGCCTGGCCCAGGCCGGCATGTTGGCCACGGGATAGAAGAACCCGCTCATGAGAATGCCGAAGACCAGGAAGAACCACACGGTGAACATGGCCTGCTGCTGGGTTGAGGACACGGTGGAGGCCAACAGGCCCACCCCGAGGGTCACCAGCAGGTAGGCGCCCATGCAGCCGGCCAGCAACATCAGGGAGCCGTTCACCGGCAGGTGAAACCAGAGGATCGCCAGGGTGGTGCTCACGGCCAGGGCCAGGTAGGACAGCAAGGCAAAGGGCAGGACCTTGCCCGCAACCAGGTGGCCGGCCTTCAGGGGCGTGGCCATCAGCTGCTCCAGGGTGCCGATCTCCTTTTCCCGAACCACGGCCATGCCCGTGAGCATGGCGCTGACGATGGTGACCAGGATTACCAGGATTCCTGGCACCATGTAGATGCGGCTCTTCAATTCCGGATTGTAAAAAAAGCGTGTCGCCACCTCGACCCGCGGACCGGTTCTCGTGCGGCCTGAGCTTGCGGCCAGCCGGGCCCCTTCACCCCTGACAACGCGCGCGGCGTACCCGGCGGCCTTGCCGGCGCTGGAACTGTTGATGCCGTCCACGGCGATACCGAGGGGAGCCGGCCCACTTGCGGCCAGGTCGCGGGCGTAATCGTGGGGGATCCATACCGTCAGGTCCGCCCGATGGGTGGCCAGCTGGTCCTGCAACCGGGCGTCGCTTCCGGCGGCCGGACCGGCCACAAAGGTGGTCGTGGCCAGGAAGGCGTCGACCAGGGACCGACTTTCGGCGGTGCGGTCCTGATCAAGGAAAGCGACCGGCACGTGCTCCAGATCAAGGTTGGCCGCGTATCCCATGATCAGCAACTGCAGAAGCGGCACCGCGAAGATCAACCGCAGCATGGCCGGATCGCGGCGAATCTGCAGGAACTCTTTGCGGATCAGAAAAAACAAGGGTCCCATGGCTGTCTACTCCAGGCTATTCGAGACGTGTGCCGAAGCGGCGTGTGGCCAGGACCAGCAGCCCGACGGCCATGGCCAGCATCACGCCACCCTCCAGCGGGTACCAGTTTCGCCCCACCAACATGATTCCACGAATGATGGGCAGGAAATAAGTTGCCGGAATCAAGTGGGCGATCACCTGCAACGGCCAGGGCATGCTGCGCAACGGGAAGATGAAACCCGAGAGAATCATCGCCGGCAGCATCGTCAGGGTCAGAGCCATCATCATCGCCACGCGCTGGGTCTTGACAAGGGCCGAGATCAGCAGGCCCAAAGCCAGGGAAATCAACACGTAGAGCAGGCTGTAGGCCGCCAGGGCAATGACCGACCCACGCATGGGCACCTGGAACAGCAGACGCCCCACAACCAGGATCAACGCGGCGTCGAGCGCACCCAGCGCGATATAAGGCACCAGCTTGCCGATGATGACCTGGCCGGCGCTTACCGGCGTGGTCAAGACCTGCTCCAGGGTGCCCGTCTCTTTTTCCCGGGTAATGGCAATGCTGGTCAGCAGGGCGCAGATCATGATCAACACGATCGCGACCAACCCGGGTACGATGAAGTGACTGCTGGTCAATTCCGGATTGTACAGAATCCGCAGAGCCGGCCGTGGACCCGGCGCCGGCGGGCCGCTCCCCGCACGCAGGTGTGCGTTGAACATGTCGATGACAACCTGCAAGTAGTTGTCCACGATCGCCGCGGTGGAGGCGTCTGCGCCGTCGATCAACAGTTGCACCGGGGCCTTGTCCCCGGTCGCCAGATCCCGCCCGAAGTCGCGGGGCACCACCAGGGCGGCCTTGAAACTCCCCCGGTGGAAACCCGACTCGATCTCGGCGCGATCGTCAAGGCGGCCGGCGCCAACGATGAAACCGCTGCTGGTCATCGTCCTGATCAGGTCGCGGCTCTCGGCAGTATGGTCCAGGTCGAGGATGCCCACCTTCAGATCCTTCAATTCCATGTCCAGGGCATAGCCATAGAGCACCACCAGGACAAGCGGCATCATCACGGCCACCACCAGACTGCGGGGGTCACGCAGGATTTGCAGCATTTCCTTGCGTGCGATGGCTCGAATGCGCCTCATCGCGTGACCGCCGCCAGGAAAACGTCCTGCATGGTGTCGACGCCGTACCGTTGCTTGAGACCTCGCGGAGAATCCAGCGCCTCGATGCGGCCGTCCACCATGATGGATACCCGGCCGCAATACTCGGCCTCGTCCATGTAGTGGGTCGTGACAAAGACGGTCGTGCCCGCCGCACCCAGCTCGTAGATGAAGTCCCAGAAAGCGCGCCGAGCCATGGGGTCCACGCCGCCGGTAGGTTCGTCCAGGAACAGGATCTCCGGTTCGTGGAGATTGGCGCTGGCCAGGGCCAGGCGCTGCTTGAAGCCCAGGGGAAGGGAGCCGGTCAGGCGATTTCGCGAGTCGGACAGGCCAACGCGGGCCAGCAATTCATCCATGCGGCGCGCGATGGTCCGGCGATCCAGCCCGTAGGCGCCACCGTAGAACTCGAGGTTTTCGCTGATGGTAAGATCGTCGTAGAGGGAAAATCGCTGGCTCATATAGCCGATGTGCGGCTTGACCTTATCCGGGGTCTCGTGCACGGGCACGCCGGCGACCCAGGCCTCTCCCTCGCTGGGTTTCAAAAGCCCGGTGAGCATCCGCATGGCCGTGGTCTTGCCCGCTCCGTTGGCGCCGAGGAACCCGAAAATTTCACCGGACCGGACGTCCAGGTCAATGCCGCCCACGGCGGTAAACGTGCCGAAACGACGAACCAGGCCCCGCGCTTTGACGGCAAATTCCCGCGTCATGGCGTCTCCTGGGGTGATCCTGCAAGAAGCGCCACGAAAACATCCTCGATGCCCGGCTTGATGGATTCGGCGGTGATGCCTGCCTGGTTCAGCCGGCGGATCAGACGCTCGCCCTCGCCTGCGGGGTGAGCCAGGTGCAGAGAGTCCCCGAAGCGGATGGCGCTGCGGGGCTCGAGGCCCTCCTGCGGGAGCACGGCTGACAGCCGCTCGGCATTATTCGCGTCCAGGCGGATCAATCCGCCGGGAAAAAGCTGGGTCAACTGGTCGGGCGTGCCGTGGGCGAGTGCCCGACCCTCGTGCACAAGCAGCACTTGATCACAAAGTTCCGCCTCATCCATGTACGGCGTGCTGACGAGGATGGCCAGGCCTTCCTGTGCGAAGCGCCGCAACCATTGCCAGAATTCCTGACGACTGACCGGGTCGACACCCGTGGTGGGTTCGTCGAGGATGAGCAGTTCCGGACGGTGCACGAGATTGCAACTGAGCGCCAGCTTCTGCTTCATCCCTCCTGATAGGGCGCCGGCCCGGCGATCACGGAAGGGTCCGAGACGGCTGAACTCCAGCAGCTCGGCTTCCCGGCGATCGCGCTCCGCCTTGGGCACCAGGTAAAGTTCCGCGAAAAAACGCAGGTTCTCGCCCACCGTCAGGTCCGGATATAGGCTGAAACGCTGGGGCATATATCCCAGGCGATCCTTGATGGCGCGTGTCCTGGTCATGGCGTCGGTCCCCAGCACCTGAACCTGTCCCGCATCGGGACGCAGCAACCCCAGGGCGATGCGCATGGTCGTGGTCTTGCCGGCGCCATCGGGGCCGATCATGCCCACGATGGCGCCCCGGGCCACGGTCACATCCAGGCCGGCCACGGCCCGGGTGCGACCGAAGCTCTTGTGCAGGCCGGTGATGGCAAGGGCCGGGGCGGTGGTGGAATCTGACGAAGTAGTCATGATCTACTTTCCCACCATGACTTCACCGGGCATGCCGATGGCCAGGCCGCCGTCGGGGTTGGGTACCACGAGTTTCACCGCGTAAACAAGCTGGGCGCGGGCGTCGTGGGTCTGGGCGTTCTTGGGAGTGAACTCGGCCTCGCTGCTGATCCAGGTGACCGTGCCGGTGAAAGCGCGGCCGGGAAAGGCATCCACCCGAACGGGCAGATCCCGGCCCAGGGCAACCAGGCTCATTTCGGACTCGTCCAGGTAGAAGCGCAATTCCAGGCGGCGCAGGTCGGCCAGGCGCAGGGCCGCGGCTCCCGGGGCGGTCATCTCGCCAGGTTCCGCGGTGCGCAACAGCACCGTGCCGGACAGGGGTGACAGCACCACGCTGTCGTGCAGCTTGCGATCGTAGACGGCGAGACTCGCCCGCAGGCGCACCGCTTCCGCGTCCAGGGCGGCCACGTTGTGTTCCGCGGCCGAAACCTTGTCCGTCAGGATGTCCCGCTGGGCCCGCGCCTCATCCACCTGCTGGGCGGTGGCGCTGCCGCCCGCACCCATGGTGTCAAGACGCAGGAGGGTGAGCTTCGCCAGATCCAGTGTGCGGCGCACCTGTGCCGCCTCGGCCAAGGCGGCTGCGCGGCGGGCGGCCACACCGCCGAGGGCGGCTTCGGCTTCGGCCCGCTGCAGGCGGGTCAGTTCGGAGTCGACCACCAGCAGGGTGTCGCCCACATCGACCACGTCTCCTTCGTGGGAGCCGACGCGCAGCAACTGCCCGGGAGTCTTGGCTGAGATATCCACCTTGACGGCTTCGAACGTGCCCGAGGGATAGACATGGTCGCGGCCGTGGCAACCGGAGATAAGCAGCAAAACAACCAGGGCAGCCGAAGTTTTCGCGGTCATTTTCATGGTTTCCTTTCTTGGCGTTTGACGCCGGTCACCAGCCCCTGGCAGCCAGCAGTTCAGCTTCCGCCCGGCGCAACCGCGCCTGGGCCGTGGCCTGGTCGGCCGCTGCCAGTGTTACATCATCTTCGGCGTCCAGCAGCTCGCTCTCGGTGGCGTGCCCCTGGCGCCAGCGCTCGTGGGCCAGGCTCAAGCGCTGCCGCTCCAGGTCCAATCGCTGGCCCGACCAATCCGCCTCCATCCGAGCCGCCTGCACCTGGGTCAGGGCGTTGGCCTGGCGGGTGCGCAACGCATCGTCCACGTCGTCGCGGGCGGCCGCCAACGCGCGTCCCTGGGCCTGCAGATTCATGACCCGGCTGCGGCGGCTGCCGAAGTCGAACAAGGTCCAGCGCAGGTTCACGGCGACCGTGCCGTAGTTCATCCACTGGTTGGTGACCGGGTCGATGCCAGGTTTCCCGTAGTGCCAGCCCCCTTCCAGATCGACAGCGGGCCAGCGCGATCCGGACGCTTCCCGGACCGAGTGGCCGGTTGCGTCGAGCCGGGCGTCAAGGGCGCGCAGTTCAGGCCTTTCGTTCAAGGGTCTACTGGTAGCGTCGTCAGTCAGCAGTGAGACATCCAGGTCGGCCAGGGGATGGATCTGCATTCCGGGCCGCCCCACGAGACGACCCAGCAGGTAGCGCCGTGCTGCGGCCTCGGCCTGGGATCCGACGGTGGTCTGCTCGGCGCGCCGCAGCCGTGCCAGCACCTGAAGGTGATCCTCTTCGCTGGCCATGCCCGCGGCGATGTTGGCTTCGATCTCGGCCAGGTGCCGGCGCAGACGCGCCTCCCCCTGACTGGCGGCACGGGCGGCCGCCTCACTTCCCAGAGCGGCGTAAAAAGCCTGGCGCACCTGCAGGCGCAGATCGAGGCTGTCGGCAGCAACGTCGGCCACGCTGGCCCGCCATCGGGCCCGGGCGGAGAGAACCTTCGCCTGCAGTTTCCCCCCCTCGAACAGCGGAGCCCTGAGACCCAGCATGAGATCGGTGCTGGTGCCGTCACCGAAGGCGATGCTGTGGGGCCCGGCCAAAGACGGCACGTTCAACCTCATGGTCTCGGTCGTATAACTGCTGCTGCCGCTTAACCCGACAACGGGCAGCCGTCCCGCCCCCGCAGTACTCACGCCCTCGCGGGCCGCTTCGGCCTGGGCGCGGCCGCCGGCCAGTACGGGTGAGACCGTCAAGGCGGTCTGCACGCAAGCGGCCAGGGACCAGGCCGTGTCGGCCGGGGCGGGAACGGTCACTGCAGGTGCTGCGGCAGCCGCCAGGATCAAGGCCGCCACAGCGAAGGATCCAAGCACTTTCATAATCAGGCCTCCTTGGCCGGCGCAACGGCGCGCCTCACGACGATTTCGGCCGAACGGCCCACCGCGGCGGCGGTTTCGGGGTCGTTCATATCCAGGTCCAGGATCACCGCCACCATGGGAGCGAACGCCATCAGGCCGTTGCCGATGCCGAAGATGACGGCCATCAGGTGGGCCGGTGGAATGCCGTCTGCGAAGCCCTTGACCTGCGCGGCTTCGATGACGCTCAAGATGGTCTGACGCAGGCCCAAGGGACCGTGCTGGCCCAGCTCCCGGATCACCTCCGGCAAGCGGGGCGCGCCGTCGGTCATTTCCCGTAGCATGAGTTTCATGAGTTCCGGTCGTTGTCGGTGCATTTCCATGACGAACCTGGGCAACCCCGCCAGGATGTCCTGGGGCGAAGAATCGGCCTTGAAACCAGCGAGCACGAGGCGAAGCAGTTCCGTCAACTCCAGTTCGATCACGCGCCGATAGAGCAGTTCCTTGCTGCCGAAGTAGTAATGGATCATCGCCAGGTTGACTTTCGCCGCCTCGGCAATCCTGCGGGTCGACGTGCCGGAAAAGCCGTTATCGGCAAACAGCCGGCGCGCGGCATCAAGAATGGCTGTTGTCGGCGTGCCCGGTTCGGGCGAAGGCGGCGCCGTGGGTGGTGTGGCCCGGGTACTCAAAAAGCAATCCTCTTCTGGTTTTGGAGTTGGTCGGTCGTTTGATTTAATCAAATGATTAATCCCTTGATGGCTGCATGTCAAGAGATAAGAGCGAGCGAAGACGTGAATTTCGGCCTGGTTCACAGAGTGCAATTCCGAATTGACATTCCCATTCCATTGACGATCTTTACTCCACCCCATCCCCCGGCATGTCCCGGGGACCCTGACGGCCTGGGCTGAGCAAGAGGAATTCGCCAGTTTGAACGAACCCCTCCTATCCCGTGTCCGTTTATGGACCATCATTCTTTCGTTGCCGGTCTCTGCAGTCTGCGGGCTGTTCATTTCCTGGACCTTTGCCCTGGGTGTTTTTCTGACGGCCTTGTGGGCCGTGGCTGGTTTTTTTGTCCTGGAGCGGCTGTTGCGCCTGGCCGTGGTCCCACCCGGGACGCCGCGAAACGGATTCTTGATTTTTCTGTTATTGATTGCCAAATTGGGTATATACGGCCTTGCCATCTGGGTGTTATTTTCCCGTCAATTTCCGGGGATGAGCCATGTGGCGGGGCTGACCCTTATGATGGTGGTTCTGGTTGCCTTGGGCGCCAGGGTTAGATCGCAGGAGATCCTTGATCTGCAACAGTCGCCGCCCGAAGGGGTTTCCGGATCTGGCCGCGACACAACACGGACAGCGCAAAATGAACGGGCTGAAGATGCGTGAGCTGAACGGGAGATCCATAAGGTTATTGCCAGTTTTGCTGCTTGCCGCCGTGTTTTGCGTGGGGATGGCTACGGCGTCCCTGGCCCAACACGATGCGCATCAGGATCCTGCTGAATCCCATGCGGTGGCG
>CAZJGK010000040.1:17795-26712 GCA_964545545.1 uncultured Fibrobacteraceae bacterium
CTCTTTTTTGTCGTGCTGGCCGGGAAGCTTTCGGTGCGTAACCCGGGCCGGACTCAGATGATCATCGAGTTGTTCTTCGGTTGGCTGTACGACCTGTTCCGGTCTGTGCTCGGTTCCGAAGCCAGGCGCTATACGCCGTACCTGGGCACCCTGTTCATCTTCATCCTGGTGAACAACCTGTTCGGCATGGTCCCCTTGGGCCATTCCTCCACCAGCAGTTTTGCGACCACTACCTTCGCTTTGGGCATGCTCACCTTCTTTTATGTGCAGGGCATCGCCTTGAAGAAAAACGGATTCCTGGGCTACCTGCACCACATGGCCGGTTCCCCCACCTGCGGCCTGGAGTGGGGTTTTTCGATCCTGTTGTTTCCCTTGCACGTGCTGGGTGAATTGATCAAACCCATCAGCCTGAGCCTCCGTCTTTTCGGCAACATTTTTGGCGAGGACGCCCTGGTGGCCACCATGGTGATGCTGGGAACCGGGATCATGTTCAAGCTGACCGGATCGCAATTCGTGCCGGGACTGCCGCTGCAGTTCCCGTTCTATTTCCTCGGACTGCTGTCCAGCACGATCCAGGCGCTTGTTTTCACCATTTTGTCGACGGTTTACATTGCCCTTTGGCTTCCCCACGATGATCACGAAGGTCTCGCGGAAGCGCACGGGCATTGACAGGGCCAAACGGCCCGCAACAGCGGGGCAACCCGCGAGCTTGAACGCGCGGCGCACGCGCCAAAAGGAGATGACAATGACAGGGAACATTATGGGACTGGCTCTTCCTCTCGGCCTGGGCTTTGCGGCCCTGGGTGGTGCACTCGGTCTGGGTCGGGCAATCGAAGGGGGCATGACCGCCATGGGGCGTCAACCCGAAGCCATCGCTCAGATCCAGACGGCCATGATCATCGGCTGCGCCTTTATCGAGGCCCTGACGATCTACGCCCTGATCGCAACTTTCCTGTTGATGGGTAAGGTTTAGTTGCCGGGGACATCCCGCGTGCGTTGAACGAAGCTGGGGTGCGGAAGCCCCGCGCCCTGGTTCGCCGACGAAACCGGTCATTCCCATCCGGAAGGTGATCCGTCATGGATATGGTACTGCCCAAGTTAACCCAGCTGCTGACCACTGCGGTCGGCTTCCTGCTGTTCGTGTGGGTGTTGGCCAAGTACGCCTGGGGACCCATCCTGAACTTGCTCGACAAGCGGCGCGAGAAGATAGAGGCCGATTTCGTCTCGGCCGAAAAGAATCTCGCCGAGTCCGAGAATCTCAGGGGTGAGTTCGAGCACAAACTGGCCGACATCAAGGTCATCGAGCGCGAGAAAATCCAGGAGGCCGTCAACAAGGGCGAGGTGATGGGTGATTCCATCATCAGCAAGGCCCGGCAGCAAGCCGATGAAACCAGGATGAAGGCCGATCAGGACATCGACCTGGAAGTACAAAAGGCACAGCTGGAACTGAGGGACTCGGTGGTGAACATGGCCATCGGGGCCGCCGAAAAAGTAATCGGGGAACGCCTGGACGGCGATTTGCACCGCAAATTGATCCTCGATTACATCAACCAGATCGGGGAGCAACCCCATGCGTGATCGCCGGGTTGCCACCAGATACGCCGGCGCGCTGCTGGCCTCGGCCAAAGAGGCGGGGGTCCTGGATGGGGTCTCGGATTCCTTTGCCGCACTGCTGGCCGTCGTGCGCGAGCACCACGACCTGGTGATTTTCCTGGACAGCCCCCAGGTGGCCGAACAGGAAAAAAAGAAGCTCTTGAAGGATGTGTTCGGCGGCAAGGTCGATGACCTGCTGTTGACGTTCTTCTTCCTGTTGATCGACAAGAACCGCATCGAAAGCCTGCAGGACATCGCGGAGGCTTTTGCCGATCAGGTGGAACAGGAGCGGGGGATTCTGCGCGCCGGGGTGGTCACCGCCGTGCCCCTGGCCGAGGATCTGGAAAAGACCCTGCGCGAAATGCTGGCCGCGATGACCGGCAAGACCGTCATCCTGAAGAAAAAGGTCGACCCCAAGGTGCTCGGCGGAGTCTGTGTCACCATGGGAGACAAGATCCTGGACGGCACTGTGCGCGCCAACCTGAACCGGCTGCAAAAGCAGCTTGCCAAGGCTCCGGTACGCTGACCCCGTGTCGGCCGCCGGGAACCGAATCGGTATTCAACGAGGAGATGGGCAGTGAAACTTCGGCCTGAAGAGATCAGCTCGGTACTTGCGCAGGAGCTGAACAAATACGACCGCGACCTCGAAGTCGAGAGCGTCGGCACGATCCTCCAGGTGGGTGACGGCATTGCGCGCGTTTACGGCCTGAATGACGTGATGGCCGGCGAGATGGTCAAGTTGCCCGGGGACATTTTCGGCATTGTGCTGAACCTCGAGGAGGACTCGGTCGGTGTGGCCATTCTCGGCCCGGACACCGAGATCAAGGAAGGCGACCAGGTGACCCGGACCGGCACCATCGCCTCGGTCCCCGTGGGTGACGCGGTCGTCGGTCGGGTGCTGAACGCCGTGGGGCAGCCCATCGACGGCGAGGGCCCGGTGCCCAGTACGGAAACCCGCAACATCGAACTCAAGGCTCCCGGGGTGACCGCGCGCCAGCCGGTCAAGGAGCCCTTGATGACGGGACTGAAGGCCGTGGACTCGATGATTCCCATCGGCCGCGGCCAGCGCGAGCTGATCATCGGCGACCGTGGCACGGGCAAGACCGCCATCGCCATCGACGCGATCATCAACCAGAAGGGCAAGGGCGTACACTGCTTCTACGTGGCCGTAGGCCAGAAGCAGTCGACCGTGGTCGGTGTGACCAAGAAGTTGCGCGAACACGGCGCCATGGAATACACCACCGTCATCGCCGCGTGCGCCAGCGAGCCCGCGCCCATGCTCTACCTGGCGCCCTACGCCGGTTGCACCATGGCCGAACACATGATGTGGCAGGGCAAGGACACGCTGGTGGTGTACGACGATCTTTCCAAGCAGGCGAACGCCTATCGGCAGATGTCCCTGTTGCTGCGGCGTCCGCCGGGACGTGAAGCGTTCCCCGGCGACGTTTTCTACCTGCACAGCCGCCTGCTGGAGCGCGCGGTGAAGCTGTCGGACGAAAACGGCGGTGGCTCGCTGACGGCCCTGCCGATCATCGAGACGCAGGCCTCGGATGTGTCGGCCTACATTCCGACCAACGTGATCTCCATCACCGACGGCCAGATCTTCCTGGAAAGCGACCTGTTCTACCAGGGCATCCGTCCGGCCATCAACGTGGGTATCTCGGTTTCGCGTGTGGGTGGAGCCGCCCAGACCAAGGCCATGAAGAAGGTCGCCGGCTCCCTGCGCCTGGACCTGGCCCAGTTCCGCGAGCTGCAGGCCTTTGCCCAGTTCGGCAGCGACCTGGACAAGGCGACCCAGCGCCAGCTGACCCGCGGCCAGCGCATGGTGGAAATCCTCAAGCAGGACCAGTATGTGCCCATGGCCAACGAGAAGCAGGTGTCCATCATTTTTGCCGCCGGCAAGGGCTATCTCGATAACGTGCCCCTCGAGAATGTGGCGGCCTGGGAAGTGGACTTCCATGCTTACATGGCCGAGCATCACGCCGGTGTGCTGCATACCATCGCCGAGACCGGCAAGCTGGATGATGCAACGACTGAACATCTCACGGCGGCCGTCGAGGAATTCATCAAGACGCGGGGTTGACCCGCGGTGCGTCAGCGTAGGAGGTAACCCGTGGCGGGAGCCGGGGTCAAATTACTGAACAAGCGGATCCGCTCGGTCAAGAACACCCAGCAGATCACCAAGGCCATGAAGATGGTCGCCGCTTCGAAGTTGCAACGCCAGCAGGGCAAGATGCTGGCCGCGCGCCCGTATGCCTGCAAGCTGACCGAACTGGTGCAGCAGCTGGCGGCCACCGCCGAAATTAATGATCCCCTGTTCCAGGTGCGGCCCGTGCAGAAGCGGCTCTTCATGGTCATGACCTCGGACAAGGGATTGTGCGGCTCTTACAACTTGAACCTGTTGAAACTGGCCCACAAGGCGGTGGACGATTCCGTCGCCGAGGGTGTGGAGACGGCGGTCTACGCCATCGGGCGCAAGGGCGCCGAGTACTTCCGCAAGCGGGGTTACACGGTATTCAAGAGCCACGAAAATTTCGGCGGGAGCGTGGACAGCACCCAGGCCAAGGCCGTGGGCGACACCGTCGTGAACGGCTTTTTGGACGGGACTTTCGACGAGGTGCGCGTGGTCTATCCGTCTTTCGTGAGCACCATGACCCAGAGGCCCGTGAATCTGCCCCTGTTGCCGATCGCGCCGGACGCGGTCGAAAGCGAGGAGGCCGAAGGGGCCGCCCAGGATTACATCTGGGAACCGAGCCAGGAAGAATTGTTCGCGGTGTTGTTGCCGCTGTATCTGCGCAACCGGGTGTTCATGACCCTGAGCGAGGCCTTCACCAGCGAACACGCAGCGCGCATGACGAGCATGAGCGCGGCTACCGAAAACGCCGGCGAGCTCATCGAGGCACTGACGCTGCAGCGCAACCGTGAGCGTCAGGCCGCCATCACGTCGGAATTGCTCGATATCGTGGGCGGAGCCAACGCCCTGTAGGTTTTAACGGGGGCGCGGGGTCCCCGTGATGCAGTCCATGCAAGGAGAGGAAAGAACATGGCCGGGAACTACGGGTTGATCCAGCAGGTCATCGGACCCACAGTGGACCTTGAGTTCGATTCTGATCACCTGCCGGAGATCCTCAATGCCATCCGCATTGTCGACGAGGAGCGGGGCATCGACCTGATCACCGAGGTTGCCCAGCATATCGGCAACAACGTGGTGCGCACCATCGCCATGGACACCACCGACGGTCTGGTCCGCGGGATGAAGGGTCTGGACACGGGCGCTCCGATCTCGGTGCCGGTGGGCAAGCAATGCCTCGGCCGCCTCTTCAACCTGCTGGGTAAACCGCTGGACAGCAAGGGCGATTTGCCTGAACCGGATAAACGCTCGCCCATCCACGCCGACCCTCCCCTGTTCACCAACCAGGGCGAGGCCAACGAGATCTTCGAGACCGGCATCAAGGTCGTCGACCTGCTGGCCCCCTATGTCAAGGGCGGCAAGATCGGTCTGTTCGGCGGCGCCGGTGTGGGCAAGACGGTCATCGTGATGGAGTTGATCCATGCCATCGCCACCCAGCACGGCGGCTATTCCGTGTTCTGCGGAGTGGGCGAACGGACCCGCGAGGGCAACGACCTGTGGCTGGAAATGACCGAATCAGGTGTGATCGAGAACACCGCCCTGGTCTTCGGGCAGATGAACGAACCGCCGGGAGCCCGCCTGCGCGTGGCCCTTTCCGGTTTGACCATGGCCGAGCACTTCCGGGACGTCTTGAATCAGGACGTGCTGCTGTTCATCGACAACATCTTCCGCTTCACCCAGGCCGGCAGCGAGGTTTCCGCTCTGCTGGGTCGTATGCCCAGCGCGGTGGGTTACCAGCCGACCCTGGCCACCGAAATGGGCCAGCTGCAGGAGCGCATCACCTCGACGCGCAGCGGCTCCATCACCTCGGTGCAGGCGATCTACGTGCCCGCGGACGACCTCACCGACCCCGCCCCCGCGGCGGCGTTCTCGCACCTCGATGCGACCACGGTGTTGTCGCGGCAGATCGCCGAGCTGGGTATCTATCCCGCCGTCGATCCCCTGGATTCCACCAGCCGGATCCTCACCCCCGGCATCCTGGGTGATGAGCACTACAACCTGGCCCGCAAGGTGCAGATGATCCTGCAGCGCTACAAGGATCTGCAGGATATCATCGCCATCCTGGGCATGGACGAACTGAGCGACGAGGACAAGGTCGTCGTGCAGCGGGCACGCAAGATCCAGAAGTTCCTGTCCCAGCCCTTCTTCGTGGCCGAGACGTTCACCGGCATGAAGGGCCGCTATGTGAAGCTGGAGGACACGATCCGCTCCTTCACGGGCCTGGTGGCCGGCGATTACGACCATATTCCCGAGCAGGCCTTCTACATGTGCGGGGCCATCGAGGAAGTCCTGGAGAAATACGAGAAAATGCAGGCGGAAGGTTAAGCCATGGCCAAGTCTTTCAAGGTGGTGGTCGTCACCCCCGATAAGACGGCATACGAGGGCGAGGCCGTTTCGGCCGTCATTCCCGGCCTGGCCGGTTACCTGGGTATCTGGGCCAACCACGCCCCGCTGGTGGCCGCGGTGGCGCCCGGTGTTGTCACCCTGAAAAAAGACGAACAGGGCAACGAGTTGCGCATGGCGGTGGGCCTCGGGTTCGCCGAGGTTTCCGACAATGTGGTCAACCTCATGGTCGATACCTGCGAAACGGCCGGCGAGATCGATGTGGACCGGGCCAAGAAAGCGCTCGAGCGTGCAGGCCAGCGGCTGCAGACCATGCAAGAGGATCTGGATCGGGAACGTGCGAGGCTGGCGCAGGCGCGGGCGGAGGCGCGGTTGCGGGCGGCGGAGCGGAGCAAATCCTGATCGACCCAACGAAGCCCCATGTGGTTTATGGATCGCCGCTTCACCAAAGGTTGCCGAAGCTTTGGCCAATTTCAGGCTAAAAACCGCGGTTGCCGAGAAATAATCAAAGATATTTTGCTTAATAAGACGATTTCCAAGGGGAGTCCACGGTGCCCCCGCCTTCCTGTTGAAAAGATTTACAATAGCCCGTTGAAGTAAATCGCACTACAGGATTTCCCTCCGATCGGCTAAGCTGGCCGGGTTCTCCGTCCCCGCGCCTTTTTCGTCGAAGGGAGCCCCCATGGCCCGGCTCACCCTCCATGTAAACGGAAAGTCCTCCACCCTGGATGTAGCCCCGGACACACCCTTGCTCTGGGTTCTCCGCGATCTGCTCGATCTGAAGGGCACGAAATACTCGTGCGGCATTGGCGAGTGCGGCTCCTGCACGGTGCTGATCGACGGCGAGGCCACGCGCTCCTGCCAGATCACCGTCGGCGAGGCCACCGGCGAGATCACTACGATCGAGGGGCTAGGCAAGAACGGCCTGCATCCGGTGCAGCAGGCCTGGATCGACGAGCAGGTGCCGCAGTGCGGTTACTGCCAGTCCGGCCAGATCCTGACGGCGGTGGAGTTGTTGGAGAACACGCCGCGACCCACGGCCAAGCAGATCGAGGACGCGATGTCCGGTGTGCTGTGTCGCTGTGGCTCGTATCAGCGCATCCGCAAGGCGATCGCTCGCGCGGCGGAAGGAGGCGACCATGAGTAGCCCCTTGGTCAACGTCAGCCGCCGCGGGTTCCTGAAGCTGTTCGCCGCCGCCTCGGGCGCGCTCGTGCTCGGCTTCCGTTTCGACGAAGCAGCCGCCGAGGCGGGCCCAGAGGTATTCAACCCGAACGCCTGGCTGGAGATCACTCCCGCCGACGAGGTGATCATCCACGTGCCGTGGTCCGAACTGGGCCAGGGCCCGCTCACGGCGGTCCCGATGCTGTTGGCCGAAGAGCTGGAGGCCGACTGGGAAGCAATCGATATCCGCCGAGCCTGGAATGACCCGCGCTTCGGCCGGATGGGCACCGGCGGCAGCCGCAGCGTGCGCACGAGCTGGGATCCCGTGCGCCGGGCTGGCGCCGCCGCGCGAACCATGCTGGTCCGGGCCGCGGCCGAACGCTGGCGTGTCGACGTCGGGAAATGCCGGGCTGAGAAAGGCGCCGTGGTGCACGGCGGTACGGGCGAGACGCTCCGCTACGGTGATCTCGCCGCCGCGGCGGCGAAGCTGGAAGTGCCCGATAACGTGCCGCTGAAGCCGCGTTCCGAACAGACGCTGATCGGTCGTTCGGTGCCCCGCGTGGACATCCCGGACAAGGTGATCGGCAAGACGGAGTTCGGGCTGGACCAACGGCTGCCGGGCATGAAGTTCGCGGTGATCGCCCGCCCGCCCGCCTTCGGCGCGAAGGTGCGCTCGTTTCGTGACGCGGCGGCGCGCCGGGTGGCTGGCGTCCGGGACGTGTTCGAGAACGAGGACGGCGTCGTCGTCCTTGCGGACCACACCTGGGCCGCGCTGCAGGGCCGCGAGGCGCTGGAGATCGAGTGGGACGAGGGCGATTCAGCCGACCTGGATTCGGCGACGATCGCGGGCCGTCTGGCGGCGGCTGATCCCGACCGGGCCGCAGTGATGCGCGACGACGGGAACGCGGGCAAAGCGCTGAAGAACGCCCCCGTCCAGGTGGAGGCGGTGTACGAACTGCCCTACCTCTCCCACTCGCCGATGGAACCGATGAACTGCACGGTGCGCCTGTCCGCGGGCCGCTGCGAGGTGTGGGTGCCGACCCAGTCGGTCACCTGGGCCCAGCAGGTGGCCGCCGCCGCGGCGGAAATCTCCCCGGACAAGGTGCACATCGACCCCACGTTCTGCGGCGGCGGTTTCGGTCGGCGGCTGATGGTCGAATATGTAGGTCAAACGGTGCGCATCGCGCGGCGCGCCGGCGTGCCGGTGCAGCTGGTGTACACCCGCGAGGAGGACACGAAGCACGGCTTTTACCGTCCGGCGAGCCGCCACACCCTGCAGGCCGCCCTCGATGCGGGCGGCGAACCGCTGGCCTGGATCCATCACCTTGCCGCCCCGTCGATCAGCGGCCAACTGAACCCCGGTAGCGTGCCCGACGGCAGGGACGAGAGCGCCGTCGATGGTGCGGTCACCTTCCCGTACGACTGCCAGAACGTGCGCGTACTCTACAGCATGGTGAACACGCCGGTACCCACGTGCTGGCTGCGCTCGGTCTACAACACGCAGAACGCGCTGGCGGCCGAGGCTTTCCTCGACGAAGTGATCCACGCCGCCGGGCAGGATCCGGTCGCCTGGCGGATGAAACACCTCCCGCAGGATTCACGGCTACGCGGCACGCTCGAACGGGCGGCCGCGGCGTGGGGCTGGCCCCGCAAGCTGCCCGCCGGACACGGCCAGGGCGTGGCCACCC
>CAZJGK010000041.1:0-9984 GCA_964545545.1 uncultured Fibrobacteraceae bacterium
GTGCCGGCACCATGCTTCACCGCGAGTTTTTCCAGGATCTGCGCCGCCAGCATGTTGACCTCCTGGCGCCAGGCCCCGTGGTCCGCGGACAGGACCAGAATACCGTCTTCGATGTCCACCGCGCGCACATGGGCCGCGATGTCCCGGCCGACGGCGTCAGACCAGCTGTCGAGCAATTCGCGCTCCTGAAAACGCTCGGCCAGGCCCAACCTGCGCAGGGCCGCCGCCAAGGCGCCCCCAATGGGCTGCAGCCCGAACTTGGGCCCGCCGTCTTCAGAATGGGAATTCACGGCAGCAGCTCATTTCCCGGCTTGCGGCCTTCCAGGTCTTCCTGTGTGATACGTCCAGCCTTGACTCGCCACTGGCGTTGATCCGTCGGACACCACCCCTCCACGTCTTCTGCGCGGGCGGTGGCAATAAAAACCTGATGCAGACTGGCGGCCAGTTCCTGAAGCCGCCGAGAACGCTCACGATCCAGTTCGCTGAAAATGTCATCGAAAAAGATGACGGGCCTGATCCCCTGCGTGGCGAAAAGCACCTCGCTGCGGGCAAGAGTCATGGCAATGGCGGCGGTTCGGGTCTCTCCCTGAGATCCGAATTGGCGCAGGTCAACTCCTTCCAGACGCACATCCAGGTCGTCGAACTGGGGCCCTATCAGCAAACGGCCGCGCCGAATTTCCTGCTCCATAATATAGTCGAATTCCCGTGTAATTTCCCGTTCCAAATGCTTTTGATTTTCCGGGTTTTCCGATTCCTCCGGCGAGAAATCCTGAAAACTTTCCAGCCGGGGAAGATAAGCCAATTGCAATTTTAATTCGTTGTCTAATAATGAGTTGTGGCATTGTTGGGTGAACCTGTTGAGAAGTTGGGTTTCCAAAAATCTTCCGCGGCAAACAATGG
This sequence comes from uncultured Fibrobacteraceae bacterium, assembly GCA_964545545.1. Lineage (GTDB taxonomy): Bacteria > Krumholzibacteriota > Krumholzibacteriia > LZORAL124-64-63 > LZORAL124-64-63 > JAHJTW01. The sequence continues at coordinate 901 of CAZJGK010000041.1, forward strand.
CTGCGCATCTGCCCAGCTCCCGGTTCCACGCGGCCAGTTCCCGGCGGGTTTCCACCGGGTTCGTCACCCCTTTGCGGAGATCCCGCAACAGGGTCGCTTTCTGGCGCAACACGCGTTGCAGGGTGGATAATTCATGCAAATAGACCGGATCAATTTCCGATCGCCCCTGGTCCAGGTACTGCCTTCTGAAGCGCGGTCCGCCACGAACCAGTTGCGTTGTTTCGGGATTGAAAAAAACCGTGGCCAGTTGACCCACCAGATCCGCCCGTCTGGTCACCGGTTGATCATCAATCTTGAAACGCCGCTCCCCCTGGCGATCCAAACCATAACCACAGGAAAAATCCTTGTTTCCTTCCGCTTTGACTTCCAGATGGACGTTCAGGCTTTCCTTGTCGAAGGCAATGAGATCCTCGTGGCGACAGCCGCGATGGGAGCGACCAAGAGCAAAAAAATTCAGGGCCTCGAGAAGATTGGTTTTCCCTTCACCATTTCGCCCCAGGACAAGGTTGACCCGGGGCGAAAAATTGAAGCTGTCTTCCACGAGGTTTCTGAACCCGGAAAGGCTGGCGGATACTATGTGCAAATCAGTCTCCGGCAAGACGCAGGGGCATCAGGAGACAAAGCACGCCCGTTTCCTCGCCGCTTTCACTGACCGGTTTGATCAGGGCCGCGTTCTGGGAATCACGCAGGGACAGAATTACGGAGTCGGTGCGGATATTCTTGAGAATATCCTGGAGATAGGTGTAGTTAAAACCAATCTCCATGGCCTCGCCGTCGTAGGCAGCTTCAATTTCGTCTTCGGACTGGCTGCCGTCTGTGCCCCGGGCAGATAATTCAATGCGTCCGGATTCGATGCCCAGCCTGATCTGATTGCTCATGCGATCGGCCGTGATGGCCACCCGGCGAATGGCCTGGATAAAGACGTTTTTATCGACGGTCAGATCCTTGTCGTTATCCGAGGGAATAACGGCGTGATAATCGGGAAATGGGCCTTCCAGGATTTGCACATACAGGGTGGTGGTGGTGGTGCGGAAGGAAAGCTGGTTGTCGGTCATGAAAATCGTCACCGGCCGCAAGCCCTCTTCGTTTTCTTCCAGGGCCGCTACAATACGAGGCAAATGCCGCAGACCCGATGTCCGCACGATCAGGTCTTTTTCCCCGGAAAACTGCCAGTCCATCTTGCGGGTGCTCAATGCCAGCCGGTGTGCATCGGTTGCCACCAGGGTTAGTTCATCTGATCGCACTTCCCACAAAATTCCCATGAGAGCGGGCCTGGTTTCATCGCGGGAAACGGCATAGTTGGTGTCGTTGATCATGTCGACCAGAATCTGGCCATTCACGTCAAAACCGTTTTTTTCCACCAGCGGTTTGAGGGCCGGATACTCTTCGGCTTTCATCGTCTTTTCGGTCAGCCTGGTTTTGCCCCCGATAATTTGAACATCCTGTCCCTTCAGGGAAACGCTGACCTTGCCCGGACGCAGGCTGCGCACAAAAGGCACCATCTTGCCGGCCGGTACAGCAACCTTGCCCTCGGTCTTGATGGTCAATTGATCCGTGCTGGTGATGATGGAATTTTCGAGATTGGTTGCCGAAAGGGACAGCTTGCCATTCTCCACTTCCATGAGCACGCTGGTGAGAATGGGCATCGGGGTCTTGGTCGGCACCACGTTGACAACCATGTCCAGAGCTTTCTGGAATTCCTCCTGCTGGATCTCGAATTTCACGATCTGATCCTCCGCTCAAAAGTGATCAACCAAGACTTGGTCAGGGAGAGCCATGATAGGAGATCAAGCCCCGTCAAGCAAGCTTCGCGTGTTCCCATTCCTATCCTTTATTAAATAGAAAGTATAGCCGTAGATATAGGGGTTGGGGATAATAGGGAAAAGTCGATTTATTCTGCCGTCACAAGTTCCAAACACCAATTTTAAGCCCCTTCAAGCGGTGGATATGTTTGGGATAAGGCGCCGGGTTGTTGGCTGTTATCCCCATCCGAAACATGTCCGGAATTATTATACCCATAACCGCCCTGATTATCCCCGAAGTTATTCCCTGATATTTATGGGCGGATTATGGGATTAATTCCGTCTTTCCCTTAATTTGTCCTGCAGGTTTCGTACCGAGCCCCGAAAGCGGGGATCGGCGGCCATGTCCTTTTGAATCTTTTGGCAGGCGTGGGCAACGGTGGAATGATCCCGATCGCCGAAGGCGCGACCAATTTGGTTGAGGGAGGCACCGGTCATCTCACGGGCCAGGTGCATCGCAATCTGGCGGGCTCGGGCCAGGTCCTGGGTGCGTCGTTTGGACTTCAATTGATCGACGGTCATATCGTGGGCCTCGCCCACGACAGTCATGACATCGGCGATCTTTACAGGCCCAACGGAATGTCCCTGAAAAAAGGAGGAGAGAACCTCGGAGGCCATTTCCAGGGAAATTTCTCGTCCGGTCAGACTCGCGAAGGCCAGAAGACGAATCAGTGCCCCCTCAAGGCGGCGAATGTTATCGGTTATATTTTCTGCGATAAAGGTGATGACATCGTCGGCAATATAGATCTGGTTGACCTCGACTTTGCGTTTCAAAATTGCAATGCGGGTTTCCAGATTTGGGGCTTGAATGTCAGTGATCAGGCCCCATTCGAAACGAGAGCGCAGCCGCTCCTCAAGGGTTGTTATTTCCTTGGGAGAGCGATCGGAAGTCAGAACGATCTGCTTCTTTAAATCATATAAGGCGTTGAAGGTGTGAAAAAACTCTTCCTGGGTGGATTCCTTGCCGGCCAAGAAAGCCACATCGTCCACCAGCAACACATCCATGCCGCGGTATTTCAATTTGAATTCGGGCGTCCTGTTGTCCCGGATCGAACCGATCAGCTCGTTCATGAAGGATTCGGCCGTGATGTAGCAGATCTTCTTTTGTGGCCAATTGGCTGCAAGTGCATTGCCAATGGCGTGCATCATGTGGGTCTTGCCCAGGCCAACGCCCCCGTGAACAAACAGAGGATTATAGCGGTCTCCCGGGTTGTGGGCAATGGCTGTGGCCGCGGCAAAAGCCAGGTCCGTGCCGGATCCCACCACGAAATTGTCAAATGTATAGTCCGGATTAAGGTTATAGACCTGACTGACGCGGGCAGCGGGTGAAACCGATCCCGTGTGGGCTGGCCGCAGGCGACTGCCGACGGGCTCTTCTTCCGGCTCAAAAGGTTTTGCGTCGCCGATAAAGGCACCGAGAGGGTTCCCGCCCGGAGGAGCCGATTCATCGGAAACCGAGAGGCCGAAGGCCACATTTTGACCAAAATAAACGGACCCGGCCTCATTGAGAACATCCAGATGATGTTCACTGAACCAGTCCATAAAAAAATGATTGGGGCAAGTTACGGCATACGTCGGCAAATCAACCGTCTCGATTTCCTTGTCCAGGGGCAACAAGGGGAGAAACCAGGTATTGAAGGTTTGCTGGGCAACCTTTTGACGCACAAGGTCCAATATTTCCGGCCAATGGGAATCCAGCCTTGATGGAGGAACCGATGCTTGCCTATCTGTCATCGACACACGGCCCTCCCCAAGTTATCCACAACCCCAGAAATACTCGAACAAAAATAGCGACAACGAGTTACAAAACAAACTGGCTAAAACAACCCGAGTTATCCACAACAATGGCGACCTGGGGATAACTCACCACCGGCAATCCTGCCGTTGTCCACGCCTGTGCGGAAATTAGCATGGCCCCCGAACGCGAGCAAGGCTTTTTTCCTCTGCTCCTCGAGTCCGGTCCGGCACACCCGGACAAGCGCTTGAGTTTGTTCAAGGTAGGAAAAATCAGGGAATTTTTTGGCTGGAGCTCCGAAAACCCGCCGGGAAATGGAATGCGTTGTCACGGCCGGGTGGCGCAGAATGGGGGCAGGGGATAACCCCCTGTTTTTCTTGACACTGGGCTTGTATTTCATTAATCTTTCCCGGCTGAACGAAAACCAAAAGGAGATATCCGTGAAACGGACATTTCAACCAAGCAATCTCAAGCGGGCACGCCGCCACGGCTTTCGGAAGCGCATGTCCACCAGGGCCGGACGCCTTGTTCTCAAGCGTCGCCGGGCCAAGGGCCGCAAGCGTCTTTCCGCTTGATATATTGGCCAAAGGCCCCCGGATTCCTCGTCGGACCAATACGGGTTTGACACGATGAACCAACGGTCTTTGTCGAAAAAGTCAGAATTCCAAGAGGTCTACGAGCGGGGCGCCAAGAAAGTTGGTCGCTTCCTCGTAGTTTATCTGTTGGATGGCCCTGACCAGGCCGGAGCTGTTGTTGCCAGCCGCAAGGTCGGCAATGCCGTCAGGCGCAACCGGGCCAAGCGTTTGCTGCGCGAGGCCGTGCGGAAAAGCGCGCTGGGACGGTCCGAAGGTCGGGAAGTCATCCTGACCAGGTTTTTTCCGGATTCCATGGGGCAGGTTCCCGTGGAAAAACAGACCAGGGGATTATGGGTTGTGCTGGTGGCCAGGTCGGCCATTCTGGACACGGGCGCAGAGAATGTCTGCGCCGAGTTGAATCAATTGCTGAACACCCCCCTGTGAAGCGCGCCATCCTGGTGCGGACGATTCTGGTTCGGAACAACTTGGCAACGAGCGTCCGCCGCCCCGCCAACAACATCCAGGGGCAGGATGCGAGCGGGTTGTCCATGTGGCGTTTGCCCTATGCCGTGATTCAATTGTACAGGCGCTGGATTTCTCCACTGCTGCCTGCGACCTGCCGCTTTTACCCCTCATGTTCCGCCTACGGAGCCGAATCCCTGCGCCGCTTCGGATTGTGGCGCGGCCTATGGCTGACGGTTCGCCGGGTTGTCCGGTGTCATCCTTGGCATCCCGGAGGGTTTGATCCCGTACCAAGAAATCCCGCAGAGAGGGGGCCCGGCACACCTTCCGGATCCCCCCGTCCGCACACGCTCTCCCGTTGCAATCATGGAGATCCCGCTCATGGATAGGCGCACCTTTTTGGCCCTGGTCCTCATATTCCTGATCCTGACGGGTTATCCCCTCATCATGCAGAAGTTTTTCCCGCAGACGGTTGCGCCACCCGCAGAGGAACAGCAGGTCGCGCCCGCAGACAGCACGGCCACCACCCCTGACGGTCAGACGGCCGGAGATGAACAAGGGCTCGTGACTCGGGACTCCCTTCCGGAAACCCAAAGGGGAACGACCTCGCCTGATCAGGCCATGGCAGCCCTGGCGGTGGTCGGCAATCCGCAGGAACAGACCGTTGTCGTACATACGCCGCTGTACAATCTCAAGCTTTCCACCCTGGGCGGCCGGGTGATTTACTGGGAAGGCTTGAAATTTCCGAGTTGGAAAGGAGGCCCGGTCGAGCTGGTGCCGGAACAGTTTCCGGATCACGGCCTGGACATGGTGGTGTTTCGCGGCGCGGATCTGGATCTGGGCAGGGTAATTTATACCGCGGACACAACATCCCTCACCCTGAGGGAAAACGGCGATACAGCAACGCTTACCCTGAAGGCGCCCCTGGAAGGCGGCCTTGAAATCCAGAAAGTTTTCACCTTTAGCCCGAATGCCTACGATTACCAGGTGGACCTGGCAGTGGTCGCCCTGGGGCCCGACGCGGACGCGACCCTGACCAAGGTAGGCACGCCCGAAAAGATCCGCTTCGGCTGGAATCAAGGCATTGCGCCCACCGAAAGAATTCAACGCATGGAGGCCGCATCCCTGCGCACGATGGCCAGCATTGGTGACGAACTTCATTTCAAGAAACACAGCAGCCTGTCCAAGGGAGTGGAAAAAGTCACCGGCCAGTGGCGAGGCTCCGTGAGGTTCGCCGGCCTGCAGGACCGTTACTTCACCATTGTCGGCATGGTTCCTCCGAAGCAGGAGGGGCCGGTCGAGGGTACCATCAGGGTCGGCGGCGACGAGGAAACCGGGACCCAGTCCTGGTCAATCGAGTTGCCTGCTCGCCGCGGCACGGGGGATGTGCTCGCCCAGGCAAGCCTCGACTATTTCATCGGCCCCCAAGAGGCCGAACTGCTTAAGTCCTACGGAGTTGGCCTGGAAAAAGCCATGGACCTGGGATGGAAGGTCTTTCGTCCCCTGGCCGAGGTGGTTCTGTGGGGCATGAAACTGGCCCACCGGTTTGTGCCCAATTATGGTGTGATCATCATTCTGTTTTCTATCCTGACCAAGGTGATGTTCTACCCGTTGACCAAGACCTCGACCCAGTCCATGAAGAAGATGCAGGAGCTTCAGCCTAAGATGAAGGCCCTGCAGGCCAAGTACAAGGACGACAAGGAAAAGCTCAACCAGGCGACCATGAAGCTCTACAAGGACGAGAAGGTCAATCCCATGGCCGGCTGTCTGCCAATGCTGGTTCAATCGCCGGTTTTCATCGCGCTTTACCAGGCGCTGGGCCACACGATAGCCTTGCGTGGGCAGCCGTTTATCGGCTGGATTTCCGATCTGTCCCAGCCTGATGCCATCACGACCCTGCCGTTCTCCCTGCCGTTTTTGGGCAGCGATTTGAATGTTTTGCCGATCCTGATGGCCGTGGCTATGTACTTCCAGACCAAGCTAACCCCGACCAGCGGCGCGGGTGGCCAGATGGCCGCCATGAACACCATGATGCCGCTGTTCATGATCTTTATTTTCTACAACATGCCGTCCGGGCTGGTTCTCTACTGGCTGGTGAACACAATCCTGCAGGGGTACCAAACCTGGCAGATTCACAAGACGGCACCAGGGAGCGAAGGAGCTCAAGCAACATGAACGACAAGATTGAAGCCCAAGGCAAAACAGTAAAAGACGCTGTTGCCGAAGCCCTGCTGCGCCTGGGCGCGCGGCGAGATGAAGTCATCGTCAAGATCATTGAAGAACCAAAAAGCGGGTTCCTGGGGCTGCTGGGCGGGCGCCCGGCCAGGGTCTTGGTGGAGAAGAAGCGGGGCGACCGGCCCCGGGGCGGCAATCGTCCCCGGCCCAATTCCGCCAGTCACAGCTTGACCGAGGTCCCCGGCGGCGACAATCGTCGCGAAGCCCCTGGGTCCCGGGGAGGGTCCCGCCGCGGGCGGCGCCCGGCGGCCCGCGGCGAAAACCGCGATGCCAGCGGACCGGGCCGGCCGGCCCGTAGCCCGAACAATGAAGAGGGCCCCCGCAGCGAGAACCCCCGCAACAACGCCCCACGCCGCGACCAGCCCCGACGCGACAATTCCCGCAGGGAAACGGCCCGCGGCGAAGGGGCGCGCCGGGATAAACCGCGCAATGACCGCCCCCGCAACGACACGGCCCGGGAAGACGGACGCGGCCGAAACCGCCGGCCCCGTGTCGCCACCCAAACGGAAACCACGCCGAGCGACAAGAATCCCCCGGCCCAGGCCGTGACCAACCGGGACCAGCGAGATCAGGGCGAACGGAATGACCGCAATCGCAGGAATCGTCGCGGCCCCCGTAATCAGCCGGCCCCCGAGAAGTCTCGTCCCGCAGCGACCCTAACCCCAACTGAGCAGGAGGCCCCCCACATGGACAGCAAACCGGTGGCCCGCACCGAGCCAACATCCGCCATGCTGGTAAGAGAGGGCCTCAAGGGCTCCGCCTATGCCAAGGCCCTCCGGGGTGTTGGTGCCGCCGACCTCAAAGAGAACCTGGAAAATCTGGCCGGAGGCATGCTGATCAGGGCGGGCTTTCCCTGCCGGTGTCAGGTCATGGACGGCGAATATTTCCAGGTCCGGATCGTGACCGACGATGCCAGCGCGGGCATGCTGATCGGCCGCCACGGTTCGACCGTGGATTCGGTGGAGCATCTCGTTGAGCGCATGATCAGCACCGCCAGCGGCGACCGGGTGAAGATGAACCTGGACATCAACAATTATCGCCGTCGTCGGCAGGACACTCTGGCGGACCGCGTCTTTGACGCCATTGGCAGGGTCCGGGAAACAGGCCGAGCCTATCATCTGGAGCCCATGAATGCGCGCGAGCGTCGCCTGGTCCACCTGCAGGTGGCCGACGTCGCGGGTTTGTCGACCACCACGGTGGTCGATGATGGCGCCAAACACGTTGTCATTTCCCGGGAAGAATCCGCGCCGCAGGGCGTGGATGAGGCACGCGAAGCAAACGCAACATCCGAAACTTCCGAGGCGGCGGTCGCGGTGACCGAAGAATCATCCGCGAATTCGCCCCAGACGGAAGCGTGAGAGATCACCGCATGCAGGGAGAAACCGGTGAACGACGCCCCCCAAGACCAGGCTACGGTGGTAGCCCGGGCCACCCCGCCCGGGGAGGGGGGGCTGGCCGTGGTGCGCCTCAGTGGGCCGGAGGCCTTGGCCATTGCGGCCCGGGTTTTTCGCGGCAGGGGTTTTGCGCCGCCGGTCGAGAGTCATCGCGCCGTATTCGGTGAATTGATCAGGCCGGGCTCAAGTCACCCGGACTCCGCGGAATTCAAAGCGGGCCAGGACGTGATCGACCGCGTTCTGGCCCTGCCTTTGTTGGCCCCCCGCAGCTATACGGGCGAAGATACGGTGGAGTTTTTCTGCCACGGCGGACGTGTCGTCGCCGCCGAGGCGGTGGCCGCCTGCTGTTCCGCGGGCGCCCGCCCCGCGCCCCCGGGAGAATTCACCCGCCGCGCGTTTCTCAACGGAAGACTCAGTCTGGATCAGGCCGAGGCGGTGGCCGACCTGATTCATGCCGGCGATGCGCGGGCGGCAAGAGGGGCCATGGGGCAGCTGTTGGGTGGGTTCGATCGGGAGCTGCAACTTATCGAGAACCCCCTTTTGGGCCTGCTGGCAGAACTTGAGGGTTCCCTTGAGTTTACGACCGAAGAAGATTTCTCCGTGCCCGTTCCCCGCATCACCGAGAACCTGCACTCGGCATGTGCGGGGATCAATCACATGTTGCAGTTCGCTCCTGCCGGGCGGCTGCTGCGCGAAGGCGTGCAGGTTGTTCTGGTCGGCCCGCCCAACGTAGGCAAGAGCAGCCTGTTCAATGCCCTGTTACAGGAGCAGCGGGCCATCGTCGACGAGATGCCGGGGACAACCCGCGACGTGGTCAGCGCGCGGGTGGTGCGCGGCGGACAATCGTATGTCTTGTATGATACGGCCGGCTTGAGGTCCGA
>CAZJGK010000041.1:10084-26654 GCA_964545545.1 uncultured Fibrobacteraceae bacterium
GTCGTATGGACATCCAGCCATACCGGCCAAGGCCTGGAAGAACTGTGGGCGGTCCTGGAACGCGTCACCGCCGATTTTCACATTGACGAGGCGCTGTCTCTGGGCGTTGTCCTCAATGATCGCCACCGCGCCCGGTTCGAAGCCTGCCGCGAGGAGCTGAATGAGCTGATCACGCTCCAGGAACAAGGGGCCAATGCAGAGGTCACGGCCTCGATTCTTGCGGGAATCCTTGCGGGGTTGGGCGAGGTGTCGGGCCGGGTGTTCACGGAGCACTTGCTGGACTCCGTTTTTCGGCGTTTTTGCGTGGGGAAGTAGAGGCATGGGCGGTCTGGTCTTTGATGTGATAATCATCGGCGGCGGGCATGCCGGGATCGAAGCCGCGCTGGCCTGCGCGCGGCTGGGAACACGCTGTGCTTTGGTAACCCACGACATTCATGAGATCGGGCGCATGCCGTGCAATCCCGCGATCGGCGGCCTGGGCAAGGGCCATCTTGTGCGCGAGATCGATGTGCTGGGTGGCGAGATGGGGCGGGCGATTGACGAAACGGGCATCCAGTTTCGTATCCTCAACCGCAGCAAGGGCCCGGCGGTCCAATCGCCGCGCGCCCAGGCCGACAAGCACGCTTACCAGCGCCGCATGGAGGGTGCAGTTTGTGCACAGGACGGCTTGACGGTTATCGCCGCCGATGCGGTTGGGCTGCGGGTGTCCAACGACCGGGTGACCGGGGTTGAACTTGGCGACGGAAAGGTGATCGCCGGACCCAGGGTTGTCTTGTGCTCGGGAACTTTTTTGCACGGGCTGATGCATGTCGGCGATACCCGGACCATTGGCGGACGGGAGGGTGCCGCGAGCAGCGAAGGCATCAGCGGGAGCCTGCGCGCGCTTGGGTTTGAACTGCGGCGTCTCAAAACCGGAACCCCTCCCCGTCTCAGGCGCGGCAGCATCGACTTTTCCCGTCTTGAATCCCAAACGGGCGACAAGGATCCAACACCCTTTTCCTTTCGGACCAGGGATTTTTCGCCCCGCCAGATAGCGTGCCATCAGACCTACACCAACGAGAACACCCACGCCATTATCCGGGGCGCCCTGGACCGGTCACCACTTTTTTGCGGCGCCATCCAGGGCCTTGGGCCCCGGTATTGCCCCTCCATCGAAGTTAAGGTGGTGAGGTTTGCCGACAGGGATCGCCATCTGCTCTTTCTCGAGCCCGAGGGCCTGGACTCCGAAGAGATCTACGTCAACGGTTTGTCCACGAGCCTGCCGGCGGATGTGCAGACCCGGGTGGTGCATTCGGTTCCCGGCCTGGAACGGGCCGAAATCCTGCGCTTTGGTTATGCCGTGGAATATGACAGCATTCCTTCCTGGCAGGTCGGCCCCTCGTTGGAGTCCCGTACGGTTGGCGGGTTGTTTCTGGCGGGACAGATTCTGGGCACGTCGGGGTATGAAGAAGCTGCGGCACAGGGCCTGTTGGCGGGTGTCAATGCCGTGCGCAGCCTTGGCGGCGCAGCGGCGGTGGTGCCGGGAAGAGACACGGCATATATGGGCGTTCTGGTGGACGACCTGGTGACCAAGGAGATCGACGAGCCGTACCGTATGTTCACTTCGCGGGCCGAACACCGGCTGCATTTGCGCTGTGACAACGCCGAAACTCGTCTTGAGGCCCACGCGCTGGACGTCGGACTGCTGGGAGACGCGGACCGGAAATTGCTGTGTGCCCGGAACGCTTTTGTGCGCAACCTGCGAGCCCTGTTGCACGCAGAAAAAGTCCGGGTTTCCGGCCGCACCGGCCGACTACGCGCCGAGGAAGCCCTGCTTTTGCCGGGGGTTTCGCTACGAAGGCTGGACAGCGTACGCGAGGGCCGGCAAGAGATGCTTGGTATAATTGGTTTAGAATATAATAAACTGATTGACGACGGTGTGGTCCCCCGTGTTGTAGAATATGCTCTGGATCAAATTGAAAACGACATCAAGTACAGCGGCTATATCGCCAAGCATGACAAACTGTTGCGCCGGCGAAGCCATCTTGATCATTTCGAGCTTCCCCTTGCTTTGGACTATGCCAAGATCAAGGCCTTGAGTTTCGAAGCGCGGGAAAAATTGAGTAAGATGCGCCCCGCAACCCTGGGCCAGGCCAGTCGGATCGACGGGGTGCGTGCTGGCGATCTTGCGGTGCTGACGGTCGTGCTAAAGCGCTGGGTGGGTACGAATCAATGAGGAAAGAAGATTCCGGCCGCAGCGGTGACCCCGGCCGAGCATTTATTTCTGCTTTTCAAGCAGAGCTTTTGCGCTGGAACGCCAGCATGAATCTGGTTTCCCGACGGGATGCGCAAAAAACGTGTGCTGGCCTTGTTGAACAGTGTTTGAAGACGTTTGAGCTTTTCAGGACCTGGTGTGATGGGCGCGCTTTGCTGGCCATGGATGAGCCCCTTTTTTATGTGGACCTTGGGTCCGGGGCGGGATTTCCCGGCGTTATCTGGAATCAACAGTTATTTCAAGCGGGCTTAATGCCGGAGACTCTATTCGTTGAGCCCAGGGAAAAACGGGCCTGGTTTCTTGATCGGGTCGGTTCTTTGGGTGGGGCCGCCCCCCAAAAGGTCGTGAGGGGGCGCTGGGGGGAACTCGGTGAGGATTACGGGCCTCCGGCCACCTGCGGCGCGGTTCTGGTTACCCTCAAGGCATTACATTTGAATGAGTTCATGGTTTTAGACGGTTTAGCGAAAAGTATAAAGGAAAATGCTGACCCTTCTGGCGGGTTTAGCGAGGTTGTTATTGCCAGATTTTATCCCCCCGACCAGCAATGCGATTCCCTGCTTGAGTCCTCCCTTGGTTTTCCCGAACCAGGTGTAGCCGTTCATTGTTCGGGCTGCAGCTTTGTTTTCGGCGGGTGTGATATTCTCGGGCCCATTGGGGGTTTTCTGCCGGCAACGCTGGTTTTAACGAGATATCAGAGGGAAAATTTCGGGTAATGTTCCACATGGAACAAGGCCGGGCTTTTTTGGTGTTCCCTCCGTTGTTCCACGTGGAACTTTGGCTCAGGGATTGCCGGCGATCTTGACTCTCCCCCCACCTGCCTGATAACTTATCCTCCTGGCAAATAACACCGCCCCTGGGCCAATTTTGTTGCTGGGGGAACGAAAGGGCAGAGTTTTTATGAGCAAAATCATTGCCATATCCAACCAGAAGGGGGGAGTCGGCAAAACAACCACTGCGGTCAATCTGGCTTCTAGTCTGGCTGTTGCGGAAAGACGAACGTTGCTGGTGGACCTGGATCCCCAGGGTAACGCGTCGAGCGGCGTCGGCGCAAAAGCCCATGAACAAACAAGCTACGAGTTCATGATTGCCTCCCCTTCGGCGGGCACAATTATTCAAAACACGGCAGTTCCTTTTTTGGATATAATCTCCTCGGACCGCCGACTGGCGGGCGCAGAGGTTGAATTGGTGGATCAGGAAATGAGGGAGCATTTCCTAAAAAAGGCGATGGCGCCTTTGCGGTCCCGTTATGATTACATGATCATCGACACGCCACCCAGCCTGGGGTTGTTGACCCTCAATGCGTTGACCGCTGCGGATTCGGTGCTGATTCCCATTCAGTGTGAGTACTATGCGCTCGAAGGGTTGAGCCAGCTTCTCAGCACGGTGCAGCTTGTTCAAAGAAGCACGAATCCCGATTTAAGACTTGAGGGGGTGTTGTTGACCATGTTTGACCGCAGGTTGCGCTTGAGCAACCAGGTGGCCGAGGAAGCCATTGATTTCTTTGGAGATACGGTTTATGAGACCAAAATTCCTCGCAATGTTCGGTTAAGCGAGGCGCCCTCTTTCGGGAAGCCGATCCTTCTGTATGATGTTGAGTGTGTTGGGGCCCAGACCTATCTGGATCTGGCGAGAGAAGTCATGAATCATAACGAAAACAAGACAACCGCCTGATGTAAGGATGGATTTGAATTTATTAAAGGGGCTGGACCATGAACAGGAACCGCGTTCTGGGCAAGGGGCTTTCGGCGCTGATTCAGGAAGCAGACCTCACGGGGGTCCCTGGATTGAACGAAGAAAGCGAAAATATTGTCAAGATTGACCTGAACGAAATCGGGTTTAACCCGGACCAGCCGCGCAAGACGTTTAATGTCAGCTCGTTACGCGAGCTGGCGGCAAGCATAAAGGAGGTGGGTCTGCTCCAGCCGGTGCTGCTGCGGCGAGTCCGCAACGGAGAAAATATTGTGGCTCATGCGGATAGCGACCGGGTTGGCTCGGCCCTCAAATACGGGGTCGTGGCCGGGGAACGGCGCGTGCGGGCCGCCAGAATTGCAGGACTCAAGACCCTTCCGGCCATCATTTGTAGCTATGAAGGCGTGGAATCCCTCAAGATAGCCTTGTTGGAGAATATCCAAAGAGAAGACCTCGGACCAGTCGAGGAGGCGGAAGCGTACCGGCATCTCATGAATGCCCTTGGGGCGACCCAGGAAAATCTGGCGGATATGCTGGGAAAAAACCGTAGCTCGATCGCCAACACGATCCGGCTGCTGGCCCTGGAAACAGAGGTTCTGGAGTTTCTTCAGGAAGGAAAAATTTCGCGTGGACACGCCAAGGTGTTGCTGGGAATGCCCGCGGGCCCAGGGCGCATCCAGTTGGCAAAACTGTGCCATCGAAAGGGATTGTCGGTCAGGGATTGCGAGACCAGGGTGCGGCTTACTGCGGGAGAAACCAGGCGGGGGAAATCCACCCGGTCGAGAAAAAACACGGCCCAGGATCCTGTTGTCCGCGCACTTCAGGAACGAGCAGAGCGGGTTTACGGCTCACCCGTAACCATCGACAGGGAAGCGGGCTCCGGAAAGGGGTCCATAAAGGTGCGCTTCTATTCAGATTCTGATTTGATTCGCCTATTGAAAATCATGGGCGTGGACACGGACCTTTAGAAGCGATTTAATATGTTTAAATTAAACAAGTTAACAAAATCAGCGCGGCTAGGCGGGGCCGTTCGACGTTGGACCATGCTGGCGGGCCTGAGCGCGGCGTCACTTCTGTATATTACACACAACATATTAAAATCACATAATTTCTTACAATTTAGTCACTCCTCGGTTGATCTGCTGTGGCTGCAATGGCGCTCGGGCCAAGCCCTCGGGGGCCTTCTGTTGTCGGGCCTGTTTCAGTTTTTTCTTCTTGTTTTGGGGTGGATTGCATTTTTCCGCTTGCGCCAAAGGGAAATCGGCCAATTGCGCCTGCGGCGGTCCGAGCAGAAATATCGGAGCATCATCAACCACGCCAGCGAGGCGATATTTCTCTTGGATGCCGACGGAAAAATTATGGAGTGGAACAAGGCTGCGGAGCGAATCTTTGGCATCCCCCGCCGCAACGCCCTGACCCGGATGGTCGGGGACCTGGACCTGGGTATCTATCCGCCACTCAACAAAATTCTCGTTGATGCCAAGCGCATGAAAAAGAGCGCATCCTCCGAATTTCAGCTCACACGGGAATCCGGTTTTGCACAACTCAGCGTGGTGGTTTCCACGATCGAGCAGGGCAAGGGCGCCAAGGCGGAACAAGCCGGAGCCTACGTGGTGTTTGTAAGGGATATCACATCGGAAAAACAAATTGAAACCCGCATGAGCGAAACGGAAAAAATGGCGGGCATCGGGCAACTGGCCGCGGGCATTGCCCACCAGCTCAATACCCCGCTGGGGTCAATATTACTTTCGGCACAGATGCTGGAGGAAGACATTGACGATACCGGCGCCGTTGAAGATATCCGGCGCATTATCCGCCAGACGGAACAATGCCGCCGGATCATCAAGGGTTTGTTGAATTTTGCCCGGCCGACAGGCCGAGAAAGGGGGAAATTGAATCTGGTTGAGGCCATCGGCGAAACCGTATATCTCATGGAAAAAACCCTGAAAGTCCGCAATGTGGAAGTTGAAATCTTGGAGGAGACGGCCCCCTGGGTGCATGGCAACCGGAACGAACTTGAACAGGTCTTCTTCAACATGTTGGCCAACGCCCTTGATGCCATGCCTCGCGGGGGACGCATCACGATTCGGGTCCTGGGGGCGGTGCCGGGTGAAATCAAGGTGGAATTCAGGGATGAGGGGGAAGGAATTGCGGCCGAACACCGCGACCGTGTATTTCTGCCGTTTTTTACGACCAAGGATTACGGCAAGGGAACCGGGCTGGGCCTTTCGATCGTGGCCAGAATCATCCATGAGCATGGCGGGCACGTGGAGATGACGAGTGAACCCGGGCGCGGCACGACCTTTACCCTGACCCTGCCGGCGGCACGGGTCGACACCGCTGCCGAGGACCTGATATTTTGAAGGAGCGGGTTTGCGAATACCAAGACTTACCAGGATAATCCTGATTCCCGAAGAGGAACAGGGCGCACGGGAATACTGCCTCAGCAGACGCATGGCTGTTGCCCTGTTGCTTCTTGCCGCGTTGGCCCTGGTCGCGGTTTTGGTTCTGTTGATGTCGTTCACGGCGAGGCAGAACACGCTATCAAGGCTCGGCGAACTCGAACACAAACTCGAGACGACCCAAATCGAAGCCAAGACGGTGAAAGATCTCCAGCAGGAGCTGGACGATTCAAAACGCCTGCAGGAAAAGTTGTTGTATATGCTCGGCGTCAAGGAAACCCCGTCCAGCATGTCTGACAGTCTGGGCTTCCTGGACGATTCTTTCGTGCCGTCGGCGGGTGGGGAACAGGGCGGCGGCGGCAAGCGGGCCCAGGTGCCGGAGCCGGGATTGTGGCCGGCCGCGGGCCAGGTCACACGCGAGTTCGACCGGGGAAATACACTGTCATTGCGCCGGCCACACCTGGGGATCGACATTGCGGGACCCCAGGATACACCTATTTTTGCCGTGGCTCCCGGTGAGGTCTCCCGGGCCGGCAAGGATGATTTCCTGGGAAACTATGTTGAAATCCGTCACGGTTTGGGTTACCTAACTGTTTATGGTCACTGTGCCCGGATTGCCGTGACTGCGGGAGAACGGGTTCAGGGTGGCCAAGTGATCGCTTATATGGGAAAGTCAGGCCAGGCAACGGCCACCCATCTGCATTTCGAGATTTGGCGCGATGGAGAAGCAGTGGATCCACGACGGTATCTCACGGGGGAGCCGCCACCCAGGTAGATCGTCAGTAATGGTGTCGGGTCAAGGAGGAAGACATGTTTGGAAAAGAACCGGAAAACCAGGTGGTTGCCTCGGGGCAAACCTCAATCATTGCCCAAGGATGCAAGTTCGACGGTGCGGTCCAGGTCAAGGGCACCTTGCGTGTGGAAGGTGAATTCAAGGGCACCATCGGAACGCCCGAAAGCCTGGTCATCGGCAAGACCGGTGTTGTGCGGGCCAATGTGACCGTCAAGAACGCCATCATCGGCGGCCAGCTCTTCGGAAATATCACCGCCGAAAACAAGATCGAGTTGCAGAGCGGGTCCCATGTCGAGGGGGACATCAAGACCAAACGCCTGGTCATCGACGAGGGCGTGTTCTTCGAAGGAAGCTGCTCCATGGGGGCGAACCAGCAGCAGAAGGTCGGCGGGGAAACCCCGGGTTCACCATTGACGCCGCCCGCCTTGGGCACGCCAAAAAAATAACGGACAACATCGGCTTCTCAAACAACACGGCCCTGTCTGCGCAGGGCCGTTGTTGTGGTCAAGCACCCAGGACGACTTCCCCGTTCTGGACGATTCCAACCAACAGGATATCCGAGATTTCGAGCTGATCCTCTTGTTCCAAATGGACAAGCGTGCGCACAGCATCAGCCAGTGCGTGACCTTGGGGGTCATGGGTAATCCTGACGGCGGGATTATCCAGATCCTTACCCGGCAGGGCGACAACCCCCCGACTGCCATCGGTCAACAAGACCTCACTGCCGGGCGGGTAAAGGCCCAGGGCCTGCACCAGGGCGGACAGGGGACGAGGGTCAAAGGCGGCGCGGTCCTTGAACATGATTTGGTAGGCCTGTTGGGGGACCATGGGTTGCTTGTAGGGTCTGGCTGCGGTCAAGGCCTCGAACACGTCGCAGACGTGCACAATGGTGGCGGCAATACCGGGCTTGTGCCAGGGGGGCATGGCCGGATAACCGCGCCCGTCCTGCCGGATATGGTGCCCCCATGCGGCGGTCACGATGATCTCATTGGCTTCGCCGCTGGCAATGAGAACCTGTGCGCCGAGCGCCGGGTGTGACTGCATGATCCTGCGTTCTTCTTCGTCCAGTTTTCCCGGCTTGAAGAGGATATCCTCGGGAATTTTACCCTTCCCCAGATCGTGCAGCAGTCCCGCGGTGGCCAGCGAGGTGGCGATCTCATCAGGCAAGCCCAAACGGCGGGCCACAACGACGGCCAGGGCGGCAACGCGGACCGAATGGCCAATGGTGTAACTGTCGTAATCAGGGTAGCGGATGAACTGCATGACATCCATGACCCCGCTGCCGGTAGCCTGGACGAGCCGCTCGCCGGTGGTCATGGCTCCGGCGATATCCAGGAGTTCACCGCGAATGGTCTGAGCGCTGTTGCGAGACACGATTTCATACAGGGCCTGGTAGATGTCCATCAGGGGGGCGAAATCGACGGCCCTGGATTTCGGATCCTCTTCCGGGAGATTGTCGGGCGACGGCTCGCCTTCCCTGATGATTCCGTCCTTACCTTCGGCAAAAGGGTTGGCCAGAATAATGTGGCCGATGCCTTCACGCTCGAAGAGACGACGTGAAGACTCCAGATCGGGCAGACGTTCCTTTGTTGTTGCCGCCAGGCGGAAGAAGGTGACGACATCCGAAGGTTCGATGGGCCAGATGAACGTGAAACCGCCGCATCCCAGGTTCTCGGCAAAGGCAATGAGAGAGCGTCCGGCAATGGACGGCCCCACCAGATATTGACTGTTGCGCACGAATTTGCCCTGAAAGACACCGAAGGAAAATGAGCCGTCATGTGCATCGGCGATCAGCTTGCGCAGCTGAAGTGTGAAGTCCTGGCTAAAGGCCCTCACCTTGGGGTGCTCGTCGAAGTAGAGGCGACGCTGGTTGATGCCGCTGGCCAGCAGAATGATCAGATCACTGAAGCGCTGTTCCATGTGTGCACCATCCTTTCGGCGGCCTCACGGCATTCCCGGGGCCAGGTATTGAAGAATAGAAACCGTTTCTCGCTGAGGATGTGCGCCAGGACAACTTCCGCAGCCGGCCGATCAAGGCGGGCAAGCCAGGAAAGGGCGTGAACGACCCAGTCTTCCCCGCGAAGATTACGCGGCAGACTCAGGACCCCGTCCTTCAGGAGCAGCACCGTGGAGTCCTTGACTTCGCCCGCTATTGGGTTCTCGGCGCTATTTTCCAGCACCCCCACAATCAGGGGACTGTGTTCCTTTCTGAAGTCGCCAAGCAGCCGCATCACGATTCCGGGCAAACCGACGGGATCCCGGTGGATCAACAACCGCCGCAGATGCGGGCCGTGCCAGGCGACCAGGGGAGACTCCAGCATTACGGCGTGCAGGGCCGAAAGCTGGGCCGGAGGTGCAGCAAAGATTGTTGTGGCAGCCCGGGGTGCTCGAAAAGCAGACATGGCGAAGAGGCGATTACGATTGCGCCGGGCATTGCCCAGGCTGATGGAACCGACGGCCTCAAGCAGGTCGCCGTTGGTTTTGGCCGGAGTGCGGCCGGTCCCCAGCAAGACATCGTTGACCAGGAAAGGCCAGGCGCAAGTCCGAAGCTCCTCGTCCAGAAGTTCCCACAATACAAGCCAGAAGGCAGGTAGCAGGTCCCGGTGGGAATCCCGCAGGAGTTTGAGAACAGTTTCGAGAATGTGTTCGCCGCTGCCCGCGCGATCATGCCGAAGGGCGGCGGCGACCCAACGGGCGGACAAATCAACCTCGTATGTGCCCGTTGCCGGAGAACTCAAGACCAGCTCTATCGAGGCGAAAAGGTGAACCTCAAGCGACGACGAAGGTTTGGCCTGGAGAATCTGGAAACAGATACCCAGGAAATCTCCACTGGTGCCGGACAGATCCAGCGTGCCGGACTCCGCCGCTTCGGCCGCAATGGCCGCCAGGTGCTCGCGAAGGATGCCGATGTTCTTCTTTCTTTCTTTTTCCTTGGCTGCAGGAGAAACACCCGCGTCCTGTGCTTGGACCCGACCACGCGGAGGCCTTTCCGGCCGGGAATTCTTGGATTCCAGGCTTTTGCGCAATAGCCTGAAGACCATGTCCACGGAGTTCGGGTCACGACTCAGGTCAAGCGCCTGCTGGGCATTTTGAATCAGACTCAAGAGGTTGTGGGGATCGGATTCCACGCGAGCCAACTTCTCCAGCTCTTTGGCGAGGGCCAGGAAGTCGGCGGGATTGTGTCCGCCGAGGTCGCCACTCTCGTGCGTCCCCTGCCCCGCCCATCCGCCAGAGGAGGATTCGGCTTTCAGATTGGCGATGATTTCACCGACAAGACGCATGAACTTGCGTGCGAGTTCATCAAGGGAGATCGGTTTTCCTCTTGAGGAGTCATCGTCCTCGCCATGGGCGAACAGTTGACAGCTGGTGGTCCGAACTGTAGGGGGTAGGCCCTTGATGGAGACTTCCCGGAAACTATTGCTTGCCCCGAGTTTAAGCCGATGTTCCTGAAGAACGCGTAATGCGGTGCGCAGATGGTCGGATTGCAGGTCGTGGTCGATCTCCAGCCGTGCGATGTTCAGGGGAACCAGCAACTCGTACAATTGACGAACGTCACGGTGGTTGGCCTCGATGGTTTGGCCTCCCACCATCATGCCCTCGGAACCGATTTCAAGGGTGATCGAAGGTTTGTCGCCAATGCTTTGGACAATACTTGCGCAGGCCTTGTGAGAGGCCAGCACGTACTGTTCGTGTTCTCGGGAATAATAGGTTCCTACGGTCATCAGGTGATTCAGCGCCCGCAGCAAGAGGACGTAATCCTTCCGGAGGGGCACCCCCTTGATGTCCAGAATAACCTCATTGCCGAGAATCGAATTTGTGTTCATGGGGATGCTCCATAAAGTTCCATCATTTTGAATTCCGCGACCGAGATACCGTTCTCTGCAGTCAGGTAAACAGGTGACGGCATAAGGTTTGCAGCTTCAATGAGATGCGCCGTATTCCCGGACGAACCGTCCAGGCGAACTTCGATAATGGCTGCTTTGGACGGCAAAACTCCCCCGCTTCCGTCACGACTTTTCCGCGGTTCTCCAGAAGGTTATCGGCAACAGCAAGGAATTGTTGAGGAATTAAGGGGTTGGGAGGAATTCTGATCGAGCCCCTGCAGCGGCTGGTTCGGGCTTTTGGATTGACACCCCCAGATAAAATAGGATACAATCCAACAGACCTTGGCAACTTTCGAAGCCCGATTTTTGCAACCAGGAGCTGATACGACGAAAGGCTTCTCCGTGGGGCCCGCCATAACCCCGTGGATCCTCCCCCTTTCCATGGAGCCTGATCATGAAGCACCTGACCCGAAGCAGCGCGTTTTGCCTGCCGGCCCTGCTGGCATTGGCCTTTTTTGCCTTTTCCCTGCTCACCCCACACACGGCATTCGCCACTTCTGATTATACAGTGGCTTTTGGAATGACTGAAGGGGATCCGGGAGACGGGCTTGAGTTCGGAGGTGGCGGGACAGGGGATTTTTTGCTTCCGGATCAATCCTACAATCCAGCAGATTACTTTATTATTCCAATTATTTCCACGCTTCAGATAATTGTGATCCAGATCCCGACTAGTGATTTTGTTGATCAAAGCAAAATAAGGCCAGGCTTTGATCGTGGTAAAAATAGAATGTTGCGCTGTAATACAAACAGGAGGAGCGAGCGGTGATCCTCCCAAAGAGATTATTTGGATACAAAGCAGAAGACATTTGGATTCCCGGTCATCTGTTCAAATCTGCAAAAAGATTGTTCCATGACGAGATGTATGAGGATTCTATTGCTGTATTAAAATTGGCGATCGATTCATCAATTCAAAAAGATTCCGGGGGCAACACCTTATTTTTCGAGGCAATTATTTTGTATGGATGGAATTTGATTCTTTCAAGGGATTTCGAAGGATTTTCGGAATGGCGCTCCAACATTCATGAATATTATTGGGATATTGATGAATATCCGGAATTTGAGCTTATGATTCTTTGGCGGGACGCCATGTTGGGTCGCAATGAAGATGTGATTAAAAAGTGTAGCGAATATTTAGCCAAGCCGACCCTGTTGTTAGATCCGGTATTGGCAGGGTATCTGTTCATAAAGGGTTATGCTGAATTTCCTTTGGGACAAACGAAATGTGCTATTGAAGATTGCGAGTCTTCATATTCTATATATAAAATTCTAGGCAAGAAAATTGAATGTGGTCGATGTTCCAATTATTTAGGAATGTTAAACAGGGCAAATTCCGACTACCGCGAAGCCCAGAAGTGGTACAAGCGGTCGATGGAATATTACTCCCAAACCAAATTGCGCCGTAAACAATCAATGGTTTATCTCAATATCGGGGTTACCCACTACAAAGTCGGCGATTACAAAGCGGCATTCGAGTCCTTGCAGAAATCCCTGCAGCTCGGCCTTGATGGCGGCTGGATCCACCGCCAGTGCTTTGCCAATATTGCTCTCGGTAACGTCCACCGGTTGACGCGGGATTTTGAGCAGGCCCGCAGGCACATTCACACAGCCTACAATCAAGCCCAGGAGCTGGGTTTCCGGCGTGAGGAGGCCCTTTCGCTCGAATTCCTCGGCGATGTTTATCGGGACGAGGGGCGACCCGCGGAGGCGCGCCGGTTCTACAAGCGCGCGCTTGCGATTGCCGTAGATATTGCTCCTGAAGGCGATATCGTCATGGAGGTCCAGCGGCGGATGGGCGAGTGCCTGACCCTGGAAGGCGATCCGGCCGCCGCTTCCGAGTACCTGACCTGCGCCCTGAAGATGACCCGGGCCCTGGGTGATCGGTATGAGGAAAGCGTGACCTTGCGGATCATGGCCGAGGCCAATGTTGCCCTGGGTGATGTGCGGGGCGCTGTCAAGACCATCAGCGATTCCGTTGCGCTGCTTAGTGAGATCGGCGCCAGGCACGAACTGGCCGTCAGCCTGTTGAGGCGGGGGGAATTTCGTCTATTGCAACTGGAGGGGAAGGCCGGAAATAGCGACTTCGTGGCTCGGGCCGCTGAACTGGACGAGGCCTGGGAAGACGCGACGCGGGCTTTGGATCTGTTGCTTGTCGTGGATGTGCCCTATTGGACGGGGAAGGCCCGCAACCTTGCCGAGCGTGTTTCCCGTCGGAAGGCCAGTCTGGAAAAGGCGCGGCAGTCGGCGCGGATGGCGGCGGCCGACGGCCGGGGCAAGTACAGTGCTCCGGATGTCATCATCCATACCAGCGGGGTGATGCGCGACCTTATCCAGATTTGCGATATGTTTGCCGGCAGCGAGGATCCCATCCTGATCAATGGCGAGACGGGCACCGGCAAGGAACTCATTGCCCGCCGCATCCACCAAGGCAGTTCCCGCAAGGACAGGCCCCTGGTGACGGTGAATGTTTCCGCCATCGCGCCGACCATGTTCGAGCGCGAGTTCTTCGGGCACGTCAAAGGCTCCTTCAGCGGAGCAGATCGCGATGGGGAAGGTTTTGCGGCCAGTGCCCACGGGGGCACGCTCTTTCTCGATGAGATCGGTGAATTGCCCCGGGACATGCAGCCCAAACTGCTGCGCCTGATCCAGGACGGAACGTACCAGGCCATCGGGGATCCCCGGGTTCGCCGGGCCGATATTCGTCTGGTGGCCGCAACCAACGCCGACCTTTCGACCATGGTCGACAAGGGCGCCTTTCGCTCGGACCTCTATTTCAGACTGAAGGTTCTTGAGCTGAACATCCCTCCGGTGCGGGAGCGGCGTGAAGACATTGTGCCCCTGTTGCGTCACTTCCTGGGGTTGGCCGTCGGCCGTCCCGTGGATCCGGCCGAGTACTTCAATTATGCCGCGCTGAGTCGGTTGATCGATTTTGACTGGCCCGGAAATGTGCGCGAGATTTCCATGATCGCCCGTCGCGCGGTCATGGAAATGAGGGTCAAGGGGCAGACCCGGATGGGCCTGGAACGTGATATGGCCACGATCTCAATGGGTCAGCGGCTGAAGGCCGAGCGCGCCCGGATCATGCTTGCGCTTGAGGAGTGTGGCGGCAACCGGATCGAAGCGGCCCGCAAGCTGAGCATGGGCCGCAGCACCCTGTATCGCAGAATGGAAAAGCTGGGGATTCCCACCCGCAAGAGCTAGTATAGGGCTATGAGCCCAACCGAATTTCCTGAACCGCCCGACCCCAAACGCCTGGCAGAGGTGCGTGAACACCTGGAGCGGGAACAGGCACGTCGCCGCGCTGAACGTTTCCAAACTCAGCGCAGTTTCGGCGTCCCCATTCGGATGGGCCAAATCAAGGATATCGGTGCCTACACCATGATTCCCGCCATGTTGCTGGCCGGTCCGGCACTGGGCTATGGCCTGGGGTGGCTGGTGGAGTCGCGCTGGGGTGGATCGCCGTGGGGAGTGGTTATCGGTTCACTGTTCGGTTTGGTGGCCTCCTTCAAACAGATTTACCTGATTCTCACCAAAAAGTCAGCGCCGCCCTCCGGCAAGAAGTGAGGGGGGTCTCTCATTCTCGTTGCGCCACAACTCCAGGACCGGGGCCTCGGCCGGGCATCCCAGGCGGAAGGGAATCCACTGCCCCGCCCCCGCCGAGGTGTATAACTGACGGTCGCCCTGATGGTACAGACCCCGGGGGTAGCGGGTCGCCCCCAACTCAAGGATGGACCGGCCGTTCCAGCCGATCTGCCCGCCGTGTGTGTGGCCGGCCAGGGTCAACTCCACTCCTCGGGGGGCGGACAAGTCGAAGACCCAGGGGCGATGGCTCATGAGAAGGGTGAAGTACCACGGCCGCCGCCGATCCAGGGCGAAATCCAGGGATTCCCGCAGATAGCTTCGCTCGTCCTGGCCGGAGGGGCGGCCCAGGGGGTCATCCACTCCCGCCAAAAAGAAATCGCCTCCGTTCCAGCTCAGCGGCATCCCGAAATTTTTCAACATGGTGCCGGGAGAGCCCGCCAACATATCACACACCCGATAAACGTCGTTATGGTACTCATGATTGCCCAGGCAGGAAAAGACACCCAGGGGGGCGTTCAACTCGCTGATCATGGTCATGACCGCGGGCAACAGGGACGGATCATCGGCGATGTCTCCGGTCACCAGAACAAGGTGCGGAGCCAGCAGGCGGGCGCGATCAAGGGTTGAGGCCAACTCCGGCAGGGTCATGAAGGTGCCGGTGTGAAGGTCGCTGAGATGCAGAATGCGCAGGCCCCTGAGGTGATTGGGAAGATTCTTGAAAAACAATGGTTTGAGAGGGACCCGCGCGCCGTCCATGGTGTCGGCGATCCCCGCAGCGGTTCCGCCGGCCAGCAGCAAGGGAACGGACGCCGCAAGGGATTGGCGCAGAAACCGGCGGCGACCGGAATCAAGGGGTTCGTCTTTTTCGCCCTTGTCGGAGGGGCCGGTGGATTCTTCCAGGGCGGCGTTGCGGGCGCTCAGGGGTCGGGGCGGCCGCGTGCGCGGCCGACGGCGGCGGGCGATGGCCCCGGAGATCGGCAGACTGAACATCAGTGCCAGCTGGGTGAACAACGACAGAGTGATGAGGGCAGCCAGCGGGGTCTGGGTGGGATCATAGCCCCAGCGTGGCGCCCATTGTCCGATGGCCAAGCAGGCCAGGCCCAGCACCGGCAACGACCAGACAAGGCTCCGCACGAGAGTGATTCGCCACCACGAAGGATGAAGGCGGCGCATCATGGAGGCAATCACAACCGCCGGCAGCAGCACGGCCAGGGCGATCAGCAGCGGGAAAAGCAGTTCAAACATGGCCGGTGGCGCAACCCTTCGTCTGGTCGACATAAGCGTCAGGGATTTCCCACAATACGCCAATAGTAGTCAACCACGAACGGATTTGTGAAAAGTAGAATCGGCCGGGATCCTTTCAAAATTCTTGACGGCAACAGGCCGCCTCCATATAATACCACCCGGAGGTAGGATATGCGCCTGTTCAAATCGTCTGAATATGCTATCCGTTGTCTGGTCTACATGGCCGTCAACGAGAACGAGGTGTGTTCGGCCAAGACCTTGAGCAACGCTCTGGACATTCCCTACAAATTCCTGGGCCGACTCATGAGTCGGTTGGGAGCGGCGGGCATTGTCTCCGCCAAGTATGGCAAGAACGGTGGTTACAGCATTGTGAGGCCGTTGGACCAGGTTCACCTTGCCGATATCATCGACATTGTCGAGGGCCTGGAAAGCTACGACCGCTGCATCCTGGGTTTTGAGACCTGCGATGACGCGAACCCCTGTCCGCTCCATACCCAGTGGAAAGGTCACAAGGAGGGCATTCTCCACATGATTCACAATGTCACCCTGGACGAGATGGCGCGCGGCGAAACCGGGCACCCGTAGTTTTTTTCTGGTTAAATGCTACTCGAAGGTAGCAAATAGGGTCCCCGGGGACCACAATCGGCCTTCCGGCCGCTGTTCAAAGGAGTTCACATGAACAAATCCTGGCTCGACAAGCTGATGTCCCGCAAAGGGCTGTACG
>CAZJGK010000042.1:0-15372 GCA_964545545.1 uncultured Fibrobacteraceae bacterium
CCCTTCGGCGATGTCAAAGCCCTGGCTGCGGCGATCACCAAGAACACCGCCGCCTTTTTGGTCGAACCGATCCAGGGCGAAGCCGGCATCAATGTGCCGCCCAACGGATTTTTGAAGAAGGCCGCCGACCTTTGCCGGCAGAACAATGTCCTGTTGGTCTGCGACGAAATCCAATCCGGCCTGGGGCGCACCGGCAAACTGTTTGCCTTCGAGCACGACGACATCCGCCCCGACTGCGTCATCGTGGGCAAGGCCCTGAGCGGCGGGTTCTATCCCGTCTCGGCCTTCCTGACCAATGACGAAGTCATGGGCGTGTTCAACCCCGGTGACCACGGTTCAACCTTCGGCGGCAACCCCCTGGGCATGGCCGTCGCCCGCGAGGCCATGAAGGTGCTGATCGACGAGAAACTGGTGGCAAACAGCGCCAAACTCGGCCCCTGGTTCATGGACGAGCTGCGCAAGATCAAGAGCAAGAGCATCAAAAAGGTGCGTGGACGCGGTTTGTTCATCGGCCTGGTTTTGGACCGGCCGGCCCGTCCCTACTGCGAGGCCCTGATGGCCGAGGGCATGCTCTGCAAGGAAACACACGAGAACGTGATCCGCTTCGCGCCGCCCCTGGTGATCACCAAAAAAGAGCTGAACCTGGCCCTGGCCAAGGTCAACAAGGTGTTCAAGAAGCTGGATGGTTGACCAGGGACCCGCCGGCGACGATCGGCTCGGGGTCCACTCAGGATCCCGGGCCTTCTGCGATGGGAGCGACTTTCATGCCCCTAGCCTTCTTCGTCTCGGACCTGCACGGAAGTTCACTGCGCTATGAAGCGCTGCTTGAAGCCGTTGCCGAAAAACGACCCGCAGCAGTCTTCCTGGGTGGAGACCTATTCCCCCACCCCATGAACCTCGGCCAGGATGTCGTCGACTTTGAGCAATTCAACCTCAGCTGGCGCCACCTGCGCGATGAACTCCGCCCCTACTACCCGGCCATCTTCCTTGTGCTCGGAAACGACGACCCCCACATCTTGCTGGAGGGAATTGAATCCGGCGAGGCCGACGGTTTATGGCGCTACTCGCACCGCAAGACCATAGCTTGGGATTCGTACTTCGTAATGGGCTACAACTGCGTTCCCCCGACCCCTTTCCTGTTGAAGGACTGGGAACGTTACGACGTGTCGCGATTCGTGGATCCCGGTTGCCTTCCGCCCGATGAAGGTTGGCGGACCGACGATTTGACTGGGCGGGAGATCCGCCACACGACCATCAGGGGTGAATTGGCCGAGGCCGCGGCGGAAACCGATCTGGGCCGGACCATCTGCCTGTTTCACTGCCCTCCCTACGGATCGGACCTGGATCGGGCGGCCCTCGACGGCAAGATGGTCGACCACGCGCCCCTGGACGTGCACGTCGGCAGCATCGCCATCAGGGACTTCATCACCGAAAGGCACCCCTTGCTGACCCTGCACGGCCATGTCCACGAGAGCGTCCGTCTGACTGGCCGCTGGCGGCAACGGTTCGGGCCGACCCATTCCTTCGGCGCAGCCCACGACGGGCCCGAGCTGGCCCTGGTTTGTTTCGACCCCGATGATCCCGGGTCGGCCACGCGGATCCTGGTCTAGGCCCTCAATCGTCCCCCTTCCCCTGCGGCAGCGGCGGCGGGGGAAGTGCCTGCGCCGCGTCGGTCACCGCCCCGATCTTCACCGCAAAGCTCGACCGTGAGGCGATGTCAGCGTCGGTGACAAGGTGCACATCCAGGAGCCCGTCGGTGCGGTAGCCCGTACGCTGGTAGTTGAATTCGGCCAGGCACCTGCTCCAGCCGTCCAGCCAGTCCATCAGTTCTTTTTGCTTGCCGGGATCATCTTCCACGTGAATCAGCAGGTCGATGTCGCTGGCCGGCCCCGCAGTGGCGTTCTTTACGCTACCGAAAAGGTACAGGGCCTTGACACCCATCTTCTGGCGATCCAGCTCCGCGGAGATCCGCTCGGCCATCTGCCTGCGCCAACGCCAGAACTGGACGGGGGGCTGAACCACCCCCATTTTCGTAGGCACCGAGGGAGCCAATTCGCCGCTGGGAGGGGCCAGGTAGGCCAGCGCTTCGTCCAGGTCGGCGTTCAGCAACACGTGCAACACTCGGCCGTCGGCGACACCCGGCACATCGATGACCTTGACCACGTCGGCCAGCTCGGCGAAAGCCGGCAGCAGGCCGGCCAACAAGTTGTCCGAACGTTTAAGGAACAGCCCGTTGAAATCAACGCCCTCGTCGTCCGGGTAGACGGGCAGGTAGCCGATCCCCGATTCAACCAGGTCTTGGAAGAAGTGGGTGCCGAACGAGACGTCCGGGACATAGTTGCCCTGTTTGAGGGCGATCTCGATCAGCAACGAGGTGTTGTTGATGTCGGCGTAGGTGATGCTCACCCCGAGCTTGATGTCGCCGCGGCTGCCCCAGCGCCCGGGCCCCATCAAAATGAACTGTTTTTTGGGCAAAAGCTTGTTCAGCTCCCCGACGGCACGCCCGACCTGCTTCATCTGATCCTGGCTGGACAGCTTCCCGTATTCCGTCGGATCCACGTACACGATGTACTTGATCTCCGGAATGCGGCAGTTGGAGATGTGGCGCTTGGCGCTGAAGATGATGTCCGATTCGGAAACATCCTTGGGGATGGGCGAGGGCGCCGCCCGGTCGGACTGGCTCTGGGGCCGACACTGCAACAGGAAGAGGTTCTCCCCGTCATGGGCAAACTCTACGTCCACTGGGCAATGGAGGTTTTCTTCAAGAACTCGCAGGGTCTCGCGTATCTGGACCACGAAATCCGAGTTTCCCCGCAGTCCCTCGAAGCAGGCCACCATGGGCCGGCTCTTGGGGTCGAAAAAGTTGCTGACAGGCCTGACCAGACGCCCGCCCTCCAGCGCGGCAAAGACCTGGGGAAAGGCAGGGTAGTTCATGCCTACCTCTGTCAAAAGGTCCTTAAGATCCATGGTCTCGAAGCGGTTGGTCTCAAGGTTAACCAAGTCGATCTGCCGCGGGGAGTAACGGACGATTTCCTCGATCGCCACGTTCACACGTAGGTCGGGCTTGCCCGGAACGAGCAAAACGGGATAGTCGTCGCCGGTCCTGTCCACCGCCCTGGTGCCCAGGCCCGGCACCAACCGCACCAGCCCGTCTTCTCGCGTTATCCTCGGCGACCAGCGGAACTCGTTGCGCGAGAACGCGACCCCGGCATAGGCGGGAAAAAAGTAGCGACCTATCCTGCGACCCACGACCTCCTGAATCAGAATGCCCATCTGTTCGTCGTATTCCAAGACCCCGCGCTCACGGCGATACTGGATGGGATCAGGCCCGAACATCGAGGCATAGACCTCCGCCACCGCATCGAGAAGAGCTTCAAGGCACTCATGCTTAGTCCCCTGGTTGGGCAAGAAAAGGCTTTTGTATTTGCCGGAGAAGGCCGACCCCACCCGGTCTTCCAGCAGACTCGAGCTGCGGATGATCACCGGCACGCCCTGGAATTCGTCCAATACCGCGCTTAGCCCCTTGACCAGTTCCGGAGGGAAGGAGGAGTTCTTGAATAGGCGGATGATGTTCGGATAGTCCCGGCGGACTTCGTCGATGCTCCTGTACTTCTGGTGGAGAAGATCCTCCAGGTCGTTGTAGGAGATGAAATCCAGGATCGCATCGGAAGCAATGTACCAGGTCTGTGGAATCTTCACCGAGGAAAGGACGTCGCTTTCAGAACTGACCGACTCATCCACGCCACCTGCGGCCACGGGCGCAGGATGATTTTCGGTGCCGGATTTCGAGAGCTTGGCTCCGTGGTTATGCAGAATCTGGTGGGCCAGCAGCATCCCCGCAGCCTTGCCGCCCAGCTTGCCGTGGCTGTCCTCGCACATCACGATGCGGTCCATGACCTGGCGGAAAAAATCCACCGAAACCTGGTCTTTGGCCGTCTGCACGAAGTCGAGCTGTTCAGTCAGCAGGCGCTGGCTCAGGGCCACACGCACGCTCTTGAGCGCCGATGCGGGCAGGCCGGTCCCCCTGGCTAGCTGGTGGAAGCGCCGCAGGGCGTCGCGCAGCTCAATCAGGGTCGAACGGGGGTTATCCAGGACCTTCAGGAAGATGCTGGCCTTGTCGGCCTGAACCCAACCCTGCAACCTGTTGACGATCTCGTCCCCGCTGATGTAACTGGCCGCCAGTTCGAAGGGGCGGCCCAAGACCAGCAGGGGATTATCAGTGGGACTTCGCCGACCTGGTTGGTTGACCTCGCCGGCGCTCGTCAGAATCGGGTCGATGTCCGCGTCTATCTCCCGCAGCATTTCCTGGCCCTCGGGCAGTCCGATCGAACATAGATGGTTCAGCATCTTGCGCGAAACCCGCACAAAGAGCGCTTCATCGGTCTCCCGCAGCAGGTCCACCAAGACCCGCCAGTCGGGATGCCCATGTTCGGCCTCCACGGTGCCCAGTTCCCGCCATTTTTGGCCCATGTTCTCGAGCTTTTGGAACAGCACCCAGTGCCCCAGACGGTCGGCCAAACTCTGAATCAGCCGGACCTCTTCTTTGAGGAAGGGGCCCTCATCCTCCGTGGGCCGGGATTCCAGATAGCAGACCGTCAGGTCCCCCACGGTTTCACCTTGGACCGCGATCGGGGCGGCCAAGCACCACGGCGTCTCCTGAAATCCTGGTGTGGTATACGTCTCGTCGTCAAACCTGATCCTGGACTCGCAAACCTCGGGGTATTTCCAGCCCGGTCCGATGACCTTGACGACTTCGCCCAGTACATCGCAGGGCTTGTCGCCGTCGGCCGAAAGGGCCTTCTCGACCTCATAGAGGCAGTGGAGTTCCTTGGCACGTTCCCGCAACGCCGCCATCAGATCATCCGGTTTATTCATCGGGAACTCCTTCGCAGCAGGCCCAGTCCGGCCAGGCCGTCGACCTTCGCCTCAAGGGGCCGGGCCAGACGTACGTGGCGCACATAGGTGGTCTCAGCGACTGCGGGTTGACCATCCAGCCAGGACCAATCCACCCTGCCACCGTCGCCTCCCCGTGCCGTCAGGTAGTAGACACCGAACCCGATCAGGTTGTGGAAGAAATGGGCGCCCTGGCTCGGATCAGGGGCCATGCCCTTGATGGCTGTCTCGACAATGACCTTGGCGCCGGCGATCTGTCCCCAGGTCACCGGCACACCCAGCCAGGGATCTGAACTGCCCCAACGGCCGAAACCAATTAAGACGTATGGCCTATCTGCGGCAACCAAATCCCTGTTCATATCGGCCACCTCCTGGGCGATGACCATGGTCTTGGCTGCATTGAAGGCCTCAGGCTTAAGGTAGACCACATCGTATAGATCCTCGTGCGAACCGTGGCCCAGTGCCCGGTCCGCGGCCACGATCACCCGGTTGTCCCCAAGTTCGGCTGGTGCCAGGCGGGAGTCCCCTGCCGGAACGATCATCGGCCTCATCTGCAGCAGATACAACCGGAATTCCAGACCATGGATCGGTTCTACTTCAAGGGCGAATTCGATCTCCACCGGGCAGCCGGCCGTGCGCTCAGCCAGCGGGAAAAGCCTGCGCAGTAATCCGTTCAAAGGAATCGTCTCCCCCACCAGGATGGGGGCGAAGTCCAGCACCACCGGCCCGGATTTCAACCAGCCCATGCGCAGTCGGTCCGAACCGGGATCGTATGTCGAAACCAAATGGTCCAAAACCCCGTCCTCTCCGGCCTCGCCGAGGGTGCCCTTGACCAGAAACTCGGTTTCACGCATCGGATCCGGCGGTGGAGGCGTCCCCATGTTCACCGCCCAAAACTCGTTCTGGGTGTTCTTCATGCGGTCGTCGATGCTGTTAAAAGGAGGGGGGGCTGCGGGATAGGCCGGACTGTACCCCCAGGAAAGCCCCCCATCGACGATCTGCCGGCCCAGACCCAGGGCCAAGTTCACTACCCCGTCGGTGGGTCGAGCCGCACCGGTAGGGTAGTAGTTGAAGGACCGGGCCACGCCCGACATCCTCGGGTAAAAGCGGTCGCCGCGCCGGGCTCCGACGACTTCCTGGATCACGACCGCCATTTTTTCTCGGGTGGGATCCAGACCCGCACCCTGGAAGTAATCACGTGCCCCGACCATGAAGGTCGAGGCGTACACGAACCGTATGGCGTCGCTCAGGGCCTTGAACCTGCCGTCGCCGTCGTGCTGGTTGTTGGGAATCATCTTGGTGGCGTAAACCCCTGCGAACGGATGCTCCAAGGCGTCTTCCAGAAAACTGGAGGAGCGGACCGCGAGCGGCTCGTGGACCTGCTCGATGAAATCGCGCAGATGGCCAAGGATCTCGGGCGGTAGCGTGGCTTTGTGAAAAGCGTTGGCGATGCTGGCATCGGAGGTGCCTTCCCTCACTATTTCAGTCAGCCCGTTCAACTCCATGAAGGCATCGAAGACGTCGGTACACAGGATGACCATCCTGGGCACCGTGACCATGATGCCGGGAAATTCGAGCCCGTCGAGCTGGCTCAACAGTTCGGTTTGAACGCGCCAAAGCCCGGAAGCCTTGCCCCCGATTCCGCCGACCCCGATCCGGGTAACGACCTCACCCGCTTCCCAGGTTCCTCGCGAGAAACCGGGAATGCTCACCTTGGGTTTTTCCGCCATCGTGAACCTCCACCTGGTCAGATCCAACCCCGGTCCCGGCAGGCTCCGGCCACCCGCCCGATCGCCACCATGTACGCGGCATCCCGCATGGGCACCTTCTGGCGCCGAGCCACCTCATGGACGTCATGGAAGGCCGAGGTCATCTTGACGTCCAGCTTGCCCAGCACCTCACCCAGTTCCCAATAATAGTTCATGGTGCTCTGGACCTGCTCGAAATAGCTGCAGGTCACACCCCCGGCGTTGGCCAGGAAATCGGGAATCACGAAGATGTTCCGCTCTTTGATCACCTCGTCTGCCTCGGGCGTAGTGGGTCCGTTGGCGCCTTCAGCGATCACTTTGACCCTCTTGTGTATCCCCGAAACGTTTTCGCCGGTAATCTGATTCTCGATCGCCGCGGGGATCAGGATGTCCACTTCCTGAAGGAGCCAGTCATCGCCCCGGAGCACCTCGTAGCCTAGTTCCGCGGCCCGCTTGCGGTCGATGCCGCCGAAGCCGTCGGTCACCGAACGCAATTCCTTCAGATCGACCCCGGCCTTTTTGTGGTAGGAGAAGCTGGCCTGTTCGCGGTCGTCCCAGCAGGAAACGCACACAGTCTTGCCGCCGATCCGGTCGTAGAGCTCGATGGCATACTGGGCAACGTTGCCGAAGCCCTGGACGCTGGCGGTGGTGTTCGCGGGCTCCAGCCCCAACTCCTTCAGGGCCTCGCGCAGCGTGAAGACCAACCCGTAGCCGGTCGCCTGAGTGCGGCCCAGCGAGCCGCCCATGCCCACCGGTTTGCCCGTGATGGTCCCGGGGTAGTGACCCCCATGAATCGTTTCGTACTCGTCCAGCATCCACAGCATGTGCTGGGATGAGGTCATGATGTCGGGCGCGGGGACATCGAGGTTGGGGCCGACGTTCCGGGCGATCTGGCGGATCCATCCGCGGCAGATCTGCTCCTGCTCACGGGGGCTCAGATGATGGGGATCGCAGATAACTCCACCTTTGCCGCCGCCAAGGGGCAAATCAGCAACGGCGCACTTCCAGGTCATCCACATAGACAGGGCCCGTACGGTGTCGATGGTCTCCTGGGGATGGAATCGGATCCCGCCCTTGCAAGGGCCACGGGCATCATTGTGCTGCACGCGGAATCCCTGGAAAACCTGGGTTTTCCCGTCATCCATCTTCACCGGGATGCTGAAATGGAACTCTCTCATTGGGCGCCGCAACAATTCCACCGCTCCCTGATCGAGTCCGATGCTCGCTGCAACCCTTTCAAACTCCGCCTGGGCCATGGCAAATGGGTTGTAGCCTTTGGTGTTGCTCATCCTCCAAACCTCCATTGGTTGCAAAAACAATCCGGACTTTCCTGATGACTGACCAATGAGCGCAAGAAACAAGCCGTATTCAGCTCTGCCCAAATATTTAATAACTAATTGAAATAAATACGTTTACACCTGAAGAAAATCGGCCCAACAAAACAATTGATGCAAAATTACTTCAGTATGGTCATCCGACCGCTGCCGTTTTGCATCATTGGCTTAAATTCCCAAGGGAAACGCTTGAGCTGGATCAGGTGGAACCCCGCAGGTTGCGACCGTCCTTTTCCGGCAGAACCAGCCCAAGTTTGTGCATCTTGCGGATCAGTGTCGTGCGGTGCATACCCAGTTCTGCTGCGGTAAGGCCCCGGTGTCCGTTGTTCCTCGCCAGGGCTTCATTGATGTACTCAGCTTGGACTTGTTTCAGGGGGCGCCTGTTTCCAGGGCGAGGCGCAGCCAGGGTCAAATGCATCCGGCTCAGATCATCGGGAAGATGTTCCACCTCGACCACGTCTTCCGGGCACATGACCCAGGCGTGCTCGATGATGTTTTCCAACTCTCGGATGTTTCCCGGGTAGTCATAGTGGGCCAAGATCTCGAGAACCCGTGAGGATACACCAGTAACCCTCTTGCCTCTGTCTTGAGATAGGCGATTCAGGAACCGCTGGACCAGCAGCGGGATATCCCCCTTCCGTTCGCGGAGGGGCGGTAATTCGATCTTCATCACGTTGATCCGGAAGAACAGGTCCCGGCGGAAACTCCCCGTCTCTACCAACGCCGGCAGATCCCGGTGGGTCGCGGTAATGAAGCGGACATCGCAGGCCACCGGGCGCACATCACCCAACGGTTCATAGATCCTCTCCTGAAGCACC
The DNA here is from genome assembly GCA_964545545.1 of uncultured Fibrobacteraceae bacterium. Classification (GTDB taxonomy): domain Bacteria; phylum Krumholzibacteriota; class Krumholzibacteriia; order LZORAL124-64-63; family LZORAL124-64-63; genus JAHJTW01. The sequence continues at coordinate 8,794 of CAZJGK010000042.1, forward strand.
CGCAGAAGCTTGACCTGGACGGCAAGCGGGATGTCCCCGATTTCATCCAGAAAAAGCGTGCCGCCGTTGGCTGCCGCCAGCCTTCCGGGCCGATCCCTGGTCGCCCCCGTGAACGCCCCGGCCCGCACCCCGAAAAGTTCGGCCTCCAGCAGCGATTCGGGCAGAGCAGCGCAATTGACCGTTACCAGCTGTCGCCTCTTGCGTCCGCTCAACTCATGCAGGGCCTTAACGAGAAGACTCTTGCCCGTGCCCGTTTCCCCCAGAACCAGCACGCTGCTGTCGCTGCGCGCGATGGTCGGCAACAGCCGAAACAACTTCCTCATTTGAGGATCACCCGTGACGATGCCGAAAACCGCCCCCTCGCCTTCGCTTGCTTCCACATTGATGGCCGGGGAGTTGATTGGCCTCAGGGTGGCCGCAGCACCGATCAGCCGACCCACGTTGTTGAGCAGGGGAACAGTCGAAAACCACAACGGGACCATCCGACCCATTCCATCTTCGAACGAGATCTCCCGGTTGGGCACCGAACTGGAATTCTGCAGGGTTCGCTTCAGGGCCGAACGCGCGGAACCCATTTCCGTACGCAGAATATCCTCCACCGGGCGACCCAACACCCGGGAGGCCGAAATGTGCAACAAGGACAGGGCCGCAGCGTTCAGGAAGATCACCCGCAGTTCCAGATCAACTGCGATCATCCCGTATTCAACGCTGTTGTAAAGAGCCCGCAGCAATTCAGGAGGAACATGAGGTAAGTTCACCCGCAACCCGGCTTCGTTACTTCCCAGCAGATCATCCATGGACTCTCCGATCCCGGGTAAGCTCTCACATTCAAATGAAGCCAGAAGCTGCGCTATAGTCAATCTTTATCGATGCATTATTTCATCGGTTTCCGGACTGCTGAATTGGAGCAGATTGTGCTATATTTTCGTGAATCTTTAACCCGGATCATTCATGAAGGTCCACTGCCGGCGGAAAGGATCAACTGATTATGCCTGTGCGAATTAACCGCGTTGGGAAGTTCCGGCCAGCCCTGTTCCTTGCTGCAATGCTGTCAGCCGGTTGCAGCCAACAAATCCCCGGCGATACCGCCATGCCCGCTTCCGGTCTGGACCGCATCGTCGATGCCGGCCTCAAGGACTCCTACGCCTACGACCTGCTGGGCGAGCTCTGCGACACCGTGGGCCCGCGATTGACCGGATCTGCCGGCTATGACCGCGCCCTCGACTGGGCACAAAAAGCCATGCGCGAGGCCGGGTGCGACAGCGTATGGACCGAGCCCGTCACCACCCCCCACTGGACCCGCGGCCGCGAATGGGGCCGTGTGCTCGGTCCCGTGCCTTTCGATCTGGACCTGTGCGCGCTCGGGTTGAGCGACGGCACCGGCGACGGGGAAATCGAGGCCGAGGTCCTGGCCGTGCGGGATTTCGAGGAGCTGGAACGCCGCGCCGGCGAGGCGGCCGGCAAGATCGTCCTGTTCAATCCGCCCTGGGAAGGCTATGGCAAGACCGTGCGCTACCGGACGAGCGGAGCCAGCGCGGCAGCCCGGCATGGCGCCGTCGCCTGCCTGATCCGCTCGGTCACGGACCAGAGTCTCGGCACACCCCACACCGGCATGATGCGCTACGCCGACGATGCCCCGCGCATTCCCATCGCGGCGGTGACCCTCGAAAACGCTGAACGCCTGTACCGCATGTGCGGGCGCGGCATGCGGCCGCGTGTGCGGCTGCATCTGGAAGCCGCCAACCATCCGGACATTACCACCTACAACGTCATCGGGGAGATCCGCGGCAGTGAGTTGCCTGAACAGATCATCCTGCTTTCCGGTCACCTGGATTCCTGGGACCTGGCGCCGGCCGCCCACGACGACGGCGCGGGCGTGTCTCTGGCCCTGGCCTCGGCCAGACTTTTGCTGCAACAAGGCCAACGGCCCCGCCGTACTATCCGGGTTGTATTCTTCGCCTGCGAAGAGATGGGCGGTTACGGAGGCCGGGCCTACCTTGACGCCCATCGGCAGGAACTCGACCGGCATGTGCTGGTGCTGGAAAGCGATTCGGGCGGATTCGCCCCCCGCGGATTCAGCGTCCAAGCCGACAGCACGGTGGTGGCGAAGGTAGCCGCCCTGGCGGCTCCCCTGGCCCGCCTGGCCCCCGGTCAATGGTCCGTCGGCCCCGGGCATGCCGGCACCGATGTGGGCCCCCTGGCCCGTGCCGGGGTCCCCGGCATCGGCCATCGCGTGGACGGCTCGGGGTATTTTGCCCTGCATCACAGTCCGGCCGACACATACGACAAGGTCGATCCCGGCGAAATGGCCCGCAACACCGCCGCCATCGCCGGCCTGGTTTACGCCGTCGACCAATTACCTGAACCCTTGCTGCCCCCAGAGGCCGCCGGAGGATCCCGATGAAAAAATTTCTGTTGATGTTCCCCGTCCTGTTGCTGGCGGCCGGATGGCTGACTGCCGATCCCGCCCTCGCCTCCGATCCTGTCACCGCGCTGCCTGACCACCAGGACATGCGTCTGCTCCACAACCCCGACATCCACGGCGACATGATCGTTTTTACCTACGCAGGCAACCTGTGGACCGTCAGCAGCAAAGGCGGGCAAGCCCGGCGCCTGACCAGTTCCGAGGGCTACCAAAGCCAGCCCAAGTTCAGCCCCGATGGGAAAACCATCGCTTTTTCGGGCAACTACGACGGCAACAACGACGTCTACGTCATTCCCGCCGACGGCGGCGAGCCCACACGACTGACCTTCCATCCCGGTTGGGACCGGGTCATCGATTGGCAGCCTGACGGCCGCAGCGTCCGCTTTCAATCTTCACGCCAGAGCCGTACCGGCCGTGATTGGCAGCTTTTCACCGTGCCTATCGACGGCGGCCTGCCGCGTCGAAATCCCCTGCCGACCGCCGGTCTGTCCAGCTACAGTCCCGACGGCAAGAAAATCGCCTTCAACCGGATTTCGCGCGAAAACCGCACCTGGAAACGCTACAAGGGCGGCATGGCCCAGGACATCTGGATCTACGATACCGAAGCCAACAAGACGCAGCAGATGACCGACTGGGTGGGCACCGACAACTACCCCATGTGGCAGGGTCGGACCATCTACTTCACCAGCGACCGCGGCGGCAACCTGCAGATCTGGGCCCATGACCTGGATTCCGGCCAGGACCGCCAATTGACTCACCATACCGAATACGACGTCAAACTTCCCAGCCAGGGTCCCGGAGCCATCGTCTATGAGTGCGGAGGCTGGCTGTGGGTGCTGGACCTGAAGACCGAAAAAAGCACCCGGCTGAAGATTTCCCTGTTCAGCGATAACGTCACCGCCCGCCCCCGGCTCGAGGCCGTGGACAAACTCATCGGAGAGGCGGGGATCGGCCCCGATGCCAACCGCGCGGTTTTCTCCGCCCGGGGTGACATTTTCACCGTTCCGGCCGAGAAAGGCCCCGTGCGCAACCTCACCCAGACATCCGGCATCCGCGAGCGCGAACCGGTCTGGTCCCCTGACGGCAAGCAGATCGCCTACTTGAGCGACGCGGCCCGCACCGACAATCCGCTGTCCGGCTACGAGGTCTACCTGCGCCCCGCCGACGGCAAGGGAAAAGAGAAAATGCTGACCAACAAGGACTTCGCCTGGCCCGAGCGATTGGCCTGGTCCCCGGACAGCAAGTACCTGCTCCTGAACGATGCGGCCATGAACCTGTGGTTGATCAACGCCGACAGCGGGAAGATCAAGAAGATCGACCAGGGTATCTCGGATGCCATCGAGGATTTCAGCTGGAGTCCCCAATCGGACTGGGTTGTTTATTCACGGTCGGAAGAAAACAATTTCAACTCCATCTTCCTGTACAACCTGGACAGCGGCAAGATCCAGCGCGTGACGACCAGCTTCACCAGTGACTCCAACCCCTGCTTCGACGACAAGGGCGACTATCTGTTCTTTGCCTCGGCCCGCAACTTCAACCCCACCCTTGGCGGTTACGATCTCAAGCCCATCTGGGCCGACATGGACGGCCTTTACGTGATTCCCCTGCGAAAAGACGTCCCCCATCCGTTCCCTCCCGAGAGTGACGAAGTCGCCGTCAAAAGCGATGACAAGGACAAGGACGCCGACAAGAAGGATGAGAAGGACAAGGACGAGAAGGACGAGAAGGACGCCAAGGACGCCAAGGACAGCAAGGTCGCCATCGACCTGGACGGCCTGGCCCAGCGGACCATCGCCCTGGATGTCCCGCCCAATAACTACTTCAACCTGAGCTTTTCCGACCACAAGTTGTTCTATCTGGTCCGTCCCTTCACCCCCGGCAGCAGCCGTGATGAGCGTGGCCGCGCCACGAGCCTGAAGTTCTTCAACATGAAGGACCGCGAAGAAAAAACGGTCCTCGAGAAATGCTCCGGCTACGAACTCTCGGTTGACGGCAAAAAGGTCTTCTACCACGCGGGCGACTCGTGGGGCATCGTCGACGCCAAAGCCGACCAGAAGCCCGCGGAGAAACCCCTGCGCACGGCCGAGATGAAATCCCAGGTCGATCCCCGCGCGGAGTGGCGGGAAATGTTCCGCGATGCGTGGCGTCAGGAGAAGGACTTCTTCTATGACCCGGGCATGCACGGCCTGGACTGGGACCACATATATGAACGCTACGGCCAGCTCGTGCCGTACGTGGCCCACGGCGCGGACTTCAGCTATCTGTTGGGCGAGATGATCGGAGAACTGAGCTGTTCCCACAGTTACGTCCGTCCGGGAGACCTTCCGCGGCCCCAGCGCGTGGGAACCGGCCTGCTGGGCTGTGATTTCACCCTCGAGCGCGAAAACAACATGTATCGCTTCGGCCGCATCTTCACCGATCGGGACTGGAGCGGCGGCACCGAACTGCCCTTGCACAAGCCCGGCAGCGAAGTTAAACCCGAGGAATACCTGCTGGCGGTCAACGGTATCGCGTTGAAGGCTCCCACCAACCCCTACAGCCTGCTGGTCGACACCGCCGGCAAGGAAGTCGTCCTGAAGGTGGGGCCTGAACCCGACGGCAAGGACAGCCGCGAAATCACCGTGGTGCCCGTCTCCAGCGAACACAACATCCGTTACGAAGCCTGGGTCCAGGACAACCGCCGCAAGGTGGACAAGCTCTCGGGCGGCCGTATCGGTTATCTGCACATGCCCGACACCGCCACCGATGGTCAGCGGGATTTCGCCAAGGGCTACTACCCCAACCTTCGCAAGGATGGGCTGATCATCGACGAGCGCTTCAATGGCGGCGGCTTCATCCCTGATTTCTTCATGAATATCCTGCGCCAGAAGCTCGCCAACCTCTGGAAGCCCCGCTATGGACAGGACTGGCGCACGCCCGGCACGGCTTTCGTGGGCCACCTGGCCATGGTCAGCAACGGCTACGCCGGCAGCGGCGGCGACGCCTTGCCCTACTACTTCAAGTACTACGAGCTGGGTCCGGTGATCGGCAAACGCACCTGGGGCGGACTGGTCGGCATCAGCCGCGGTCTGGGTCTGATGGACGGCGGTGGCGTTACCTTCCCCGAGTTCGGTATTTTCAACGTCCACGGTCAGTGGGACGTGGAAAACCACGGGGTCGACCCCGACATCGAGATCGACAACCTTCCCGAACAGGAAATCAACGGCCACGATCCCCAGCTGGAAAAAGCGGTGGAGGTCCTGCTGCAGAAAATCAAGGACGAGCCGGTTACCGTGCCGACCATCACGAAATTCCCGCGCAACAAGATTTAACCGCTGCGAGGCAAGCAAACGGCGCCGTCCCCTGTGGGGCGGCGCCGTTTTCCGGAAAATAGGGTCATGGCTCCTGTTGTTGTTTACGGGCCAGTTCAATCCTTTGCAACAAGTGGGCAATATCCTGGTTTTCCGGGGCAAACTTCGCCGCCCTGGACAGATCCGCGGCCGCCTTAGCCAGATCACCCTTGTGCATGTTCAACAACCCGCGGTTATACCAGGCGGTGGCCAGGCGGGGATCCAGTTCGAGCGCACGGGAAAAAGCCCGCTCCGCACCCTCCTGATCGCCGCCATGGACCAGGACCAGACCCAGGTCGCTCCATGAGCGCGCCTTGTCCGGATCCAGTTCCACCGCCTTGCGCAAATAACCCAGGGCCTGGTCGAATTTCTGATCCAGAAGGAGCAGGTGGCCGATTTCCGCTTCCCCCAGGGCATCGGGGGCGTCCACGGCGGCCAGTTCACGTGAGGCGCGACGCAGCTCTATCAACGCCCAATCCCTGTGACCTGTGGCGGCATAAACCAACCCCTTGGCACGCCTCGCCCAGGGCGGATCCAGGCCCAGCCGCCGGCAAATCCCGGAAGCGTTGACCATGGCTCCGGCCCAACGCTCCTGTTCGAGGCCTGCGGCAACCTCCTGGAATTTCTCCAGGGCCAGGGCCGCATACGCCGACCAGGAGCCCGCCACATAGGCGCCATCGATGCCCAGCCACACCGGCATGGCCGAGGGCCCGGGTCCAGGCGCGAGCCGGGCATGGGTGAGGTGGCCCAGGCAACTCTTGTCACCAATGGGCAAGGCGGCCGCCGATTCGCGGTACCACTTGACCGCATACGACCACTCACCCA
>CAZJGK010000042.1:15472-26345 GCA_964545545.1 uncultured Fibrobacteraceae bacterium
CGCGCCCCCGCATAACCGGGCTCGGCCTTAAAGACCATGCTGGCCCAGCGCATACTCTTGCTCCATTCGCCCCGGTCGTAATGGAACCAGGCGCGCTCCATGGCCATGCGCAGGGTCAACTGCTTGGCGAGACCGGCCTGGTCGCCGGCTCCCAGATCCCCAATGGCGCGGGCCCCCTGGGCCAGGGCGTTCTCGGTTCTGGCGTCTTCGGCAACCCAGCGCATGAGAGCGGCAAGATCCAGCCACGCCTCGGCCAGATCGGGATCTTTTCCCACCGCCAGGGTCAAGAGGGTGAGGCGTGAATCCGGCCGGTAGGCACGCCGGGCCTGCTCCAGCAATTCGCCGGCCTCCCGCTGCCTGCGCGCCTGCTCATTCGCCGGCAAGAGCCGGAACAGTTCCAGGCTGACGGCGTTCTGGTCCAACTGGGTGGGATCAAGGGTGGCTTTCAGGCAGCCCTTGGACGCCGTCGAGCCACAGCCGGACAAGAACACCGGCCACAACACCAGGCATAACAGCAAACCACCGTGTATCAGGATCGATCCGAAACGGGGACTCCGGGTCCCCTTTTGCCGGCTGAAGGTTTTCACGCACACGGGCAAACCTCCTGGCGATTCGGATTACTTGTGGAACAATCTGTCGAGCCAGTTCCCCTGCAAGATATCCCTCTTGGTGACGACCGACACCGAACCCAGTTCATGACCGTCAAGAACAGCAACGGCCCGACCCACCTTGGTTCCCGCCGGCTGGGGAGCCTTGATCTTATCAGGCAACCGTAATTCAATCTTGACCTGGTCCGTGAAATCCCGCAGCACGCTGACCGTCAAAGGCGCTCCATAGGCCAACTCGGCGGTCTTGGACTTGCCCCCGGCCACGGGATATTGCTCGGGCAGGGCGGTTCCCGCCGCATCGACCAAGGTCACCTGATTGTACATATTGAAGGCATAGGACAGCAGACGGGTGGTCTGGGTTGCCCGGGCACGGTCCGTGGAACAGCCCATGACCACCGAAACCAGCCGCTCGCCTTTCTGCACGGCGGTGGCGGTGACGCAAAATCCCGCAGATCCGGTGTAACCCGTTTTCAGTCCGTCCAGGCCGCGGTAATGTCCCACCAGCTTGTTGGGGTTGTAGAGGGTGAACTTCCCGTCACGGAAAGAGGCCTTGGGTGTTGAAGCCCACTCCAGGGCTTCGGGATGTTTGATCAGGGCCCGCGCCAGGACCGAAAGGTCACGTGCCGTGGTCAGATCGGGTTTCTGGTGCCACCCGGCAGGCAAGCCATGAACCGAATGGAACTCGGTGTCCGCCATGCCCAGTTCCTTGGCCCGCATATTCATCAAATCCACGAAGGCCTCGGTGGATCCGGCCACATGCTCAGCAAGGGCCACCGCCGCATCGTTCGCCGAGTGGATAGCCAGGGCCATGAGCAATTCACGAACGGTAAAGACTTCGCCCTGCTTCAGGTAGACCTGGGATCCGCCCATAAGGCTGGCCTTGGCCGAAATCTTGACCGGGTCGTCGAAATGCAGATCTCCTACCGCCACCCGCTCCAGGACCAGCAATTCGGTCATCATCTTGAGCATGGACGCAGGCTGACGCCGGTCCCGCTCGTGAAAAGCCACCAGGGGCCAGCCCGTAGCGGCGTCCACCACGTAGGCCGCCTTGAAATCCCCGGTCAGGGTGGCCGGAGGCGGCGGAGATATGACCGGGGCTGTTTCTGCGGCCGCGGCGGCAGATTCGGATGCGGAATCGGCGGCACATGAAGGGTTAACGGCAAACACCAGCAACGCGGCCCACCCGAAGGCAAGCCCTCCAAACCAAAAGCGCGCGAAAATCCTGTTCATTATTCAGGCTCCATCCTGGGTAAAGGAACCGAGAGTCTCTCATGCCCCATAATGCACCGGATCAACCCTCGGTGCCATGACAAGATGAAAATTCCCCAGAGGCTCAGTGCTCGCACCCCAAATGGAGGGGGTTCAGGGAGCTGATTCCTGCTCGCCCCCGTGACGGGAATATCCTGATACATCGACAGGAACCTTGTCCAGGACCCCTCGGTAGTGCTAGGATACCATTCTAGGATGGGTTTCGCCCCAGTTTTCCTTCCCGGGACGGTCCGTGGCCATGGATCTTATCCTCAAACAAGGGCCTCATTCCCAGTTGCTCCGCCTTGCCGACGGCCTCCACATCGCCGGCCGCAACCCGGACGTTGCGATTCACATCACCAGCCCCGAGGTCAGCAACCGCCACGCCAGGTTGCGCATCGAGGGAAACAGTCTGTTCATCAGCGAATTGGGCTCTCTAAACGGCACCGAACTGGACGGCGTGCCCTTGCGGCCGCATCAGGGGGAGGTGGAGGTTCTCCCGGGGACCGTCATTTCCCTGGCCGGGGTGATTCTTCAACGGGACGCCAGGGGCACCAAGCCATCCGATTCCCCAAGTGAACTTTCCGTCCACGGCTTCTACAATCCCGAGTCGGGATTCAGCCAGTCCGCGGGTTTCCGCATCATGGACGCACTTTCCGGCCTGTTCGAACTGATCACCGACGAAGGCCGCTTTCTGGAAGACAAGGCCTGCGCCTTCGTGACCGGCCTTGTCCCCGCCGACCGGGTCGTCATGCTGGAAGACAGCGGCGAAGGGACATCCCTGGAAAAAGTGGGATCATGGACCAGGTCCGGCGAGCAGACCGAGGATATCCAGCTCAGCCAGACCATCGTGGACCGAGTCATGGGCCAGCGCACGAGCGTGCTGTTGAAGGATATCCAGGGTGAAAGTTGCGGGCCCAGTGAAAGCATGCTCGCCCTTCACCTGCGATCAGCCATGGCCGTGCCGCTGTTCGACAACCGCCGCGTGCGCGGCATCCTCTATGTCGATACCACAAAACCGGGTGTGAACTACGGCAATGAAGAGCTCCAGGTTCTCACGGCGACCGCCAACGCCGTGGCCGTCAGGCTGCGCAACCTGAGCATGGAACAGGAACTGGCCACCGCGGCGCGCATTCAGCACGCCCTGTTGCCCGGGACGCTGCCCACGGTACCCGGTTACGAACTCCAGGCCCGGCTCGACATGTGCCGGACCGTCGGCGGCGATCTCTACCACGCCCTGAACCGCAACCGCACGAATCTCCTGCTGGCGGTGGGTGATGTCGCGGGCAAGGGGATCCCGGCCGCCCTGGCCATGTCCGCCTGCATGCTGATGATCTCCACCCTGGCCGAAATCAGCAGCGAGGTGGATGCCATGGTGAACCTCATCCACCGCCAGTTGTGGGAAAACCTGGCCACCGAACAATTCATCACCCTGTTTTTGGCCGAGCTGGATCCGGCCACAGGCTCCCTGACCTATGTCAACGCCGGTCACGAACCGCCCTTGATCGTCCGCGCCACCGGCACCCTCGAAAAACTGGGGCCCACTGGTCCTCCCGTGGCCCTGCTGCCAGATTCCATGTGGATCATGGAGCAGGTGACTCTTGAGCCGGGTGACCTGCTGGCAGTCTTCAGCGACGGTATTCCTGAAGCGACCCTCAAGGGTGAGGAATTCCTGGGTCAGGAATCCCTGGTTGAAATCCTGAAGTCGCAGCGCACCGATCCTCTGGATCAGATCTCCGCAGCCGCGTTTGCCGAGGTCCAGGCTTTCCTGGGGGACAACCCTCCGTCTGACGACGTGACCTTGATGCTCCTGCGCCGCAACGAGGTTTGAGCCCGGCTAGTCGTCCAGGATCATGCTCGGAGCCGAATTTCCCACGCACGAGCCTCACGAAAGGAGGAGTGGCGCGGTAGAATTTCTTCCTGTCCTTTGCTGTTTCAACGGGGAATTTCACCGATTGAGATTGAGGTTGGGATTCCAGGACTGACCGTGCAGAACACGGGGCAGGCCGGAATTTACTGCCGAGCGCCGGGTGGAGGCCCGGAAGGCGCTCACCCTCTCCGCCATGCATAGACACTCCCGGACTGCGCATCGGGTTCAAAGGGGGTCTCCTTGAAGTCCGCGAAGTGGCCCAGGAGTTCGAAACCGGCCGCCTGATGGCCCAACAGGTATTCCAGGCTCACGTGGGGCACAAGTCTCACCTCGCCCTGAAACACCACTTTTGCGGCCGCCACCAGTTGGGTATGAAACGTCAAACCCTCCTCGCTGATGTCCTCGTACCAGCGATGGAATTCCAGGCCGTCCTTTTCCCGGCGCAGGACGGGAAAACGATAATCCTGCACCTTGGCCCGCAGGATGGGGTCGAAGTTCACGGTCTGGAAAACCCAGATTCCCCCGGGGGCAAGCAACTTTTTCATGTTCAGGACGAAGCCGGCCAACCCCGGGGACGGCAGATGCGGCAACACATTGCCGATGCAGAAAGCCCCCGCAAAACTGCCCGGCTTGAGCAATCCGATTTCTTCCATACCCTGAATGCGAAAATCACCCTCAGGGTGCTCCCGGACGGCGCGGGAAATCATGCCGGGATCCAGGTCGATACCCAGGCAGGTGCGCTCATCCTTGATCAGGGCGGCACAGTAGTGGCCGGGCCCACAGCCAATATCCAGCAGCCGGCCCTTGGCCGGCATCCAGCGCTCAAGGAATTCCAGCGTGGCCGGTCGAAACGGAAAAACCTTTTCATAGTGGCCGGCGAAATCCGTATAGAAAGCCATGATGGAACCTCAATTATTCCGTTGCATGTGGTGCGCGATTCTCCTCACGCCCAACTTGCCGTCAATCGGGACCCCCAGAGGGATCAATCCGAAATCCAGTGGAAGGTCATGTAGCCCGGTCGTTCCTCGTATTTCACCGCGACCGCCCCGGAAAGCCGCAGGGTTTCCCGCCAAAATTCCGAGCGGTGTTCATCGCCCGGACGCAAAGCGACCTCCGCCCAGGCGAACCCGGCCGCCCGCATTTCGGTCAGGAATTTTTCTCCATCCTCCGTGCCCTCTTCACAGCCCTGCAACCGTTTCCTGAAGGCCATGACCTGTGGCGGCACCCAACCTGTCGCGCCGCCGGTCACCGGCTGTCCCAATTCCAGCGCACGGGCGATCCACAGGGCTTCGGTCTGATCCTCGGCGTACTCGTTGACCGGGGCGGGCAAGGTAAGGACGGGGCCGGTGGGCCGGACACCGGCAGCCATGGGCCTCCCCGTCACGGGCACGGCAACCCACGGCACGCCCATGGGCAGGGACATCAACACCATGAGCACCACCGCAACCGGAGCCAATATGCGGCGCTTTCCGGCCAGGGCCGCCCATTGCCCGGCTCCCACGGCGGCCCACCAGGCCACCGCCATGGTCATCAGCCATGAAAACCGCCAGGCGCCGCGAAACGCGCGAAAGGGCGGCAAGATGGTGCGCAGCCATTCCAGGGGCAAAGGCAACCGCACACCGGTGCCCGGCACCCCCACCGAATCGCCGAAAGCAAACACCAGGCCGACCAGACCGGCTACCAGCAAAACCTTGCCGGCAGCCATCTGGTCTTCATCCAGTCGCCGACGCTTCCGCCAACCGTACACCGCCAACAACAAGGCCATCCAACCGGGGTGCAGCGTCTGCCGCGCCCAGTCCTTGTAACGCGCCTGCCCCTGAACTCCATGGCCCGTCCAGTCGGAGATCCGACTGCGATAGGCGCCCCGGTTCAAAAGGTGCTGGATGTCCGCGCTGCCAAGGCGAACCTCGGTCACGGAGCGGGTGAATTGTGGATACTGCCGGCGGAGCTGCAGCTGGGGTTGAGCCAGCAGGTAAACTGAAGCCAGCGTCAACAGCGCCGGCAGCAAGGCCGCCCGGGAAACGGACAGCAGTTGTTTTCCCCCGGCTTGGCCGGACCGCAGACGCCGCCAGAGCCAAGCCGTCTTCAGGGCAGCCGTCCCGACCACCGCGTAGGCAAAACCATACCAGCCCCAGGCGGCCTGCAGAACGAGGCCACCCCCCACCAGCCACCAGATGAGGCCGGCGGGGCGACCCTGCTCCTGACGCCGACAGGCCACCACCACGGCGGCGAGGGTGAAAAGCACAAACGGCGGCGGCAATTGGTTCAGATGTCCCAGCTGAGCGGTCGTGAACGGCGCCGAGACCAGGGCCAGCGCCGCCACCCCCGCTCCTTGCCACGAACCGCCGGTGCACCGCCACAAGGTCGCCATGCCAGCGGCAGCCAGCAGCAGGCTGAGCAGAAACGCCAGGTTGTACTGGGCGGCGGCTGTGGGGTGGAAAAGCAGATGCACGGGCCACACCAACCAGGCCTGACCCAGCAGCGAATCCATGCAGCCCAACATACCGTGCAGGGGATAAAAAATCGGCAGATTCACCCACACCTGGGGTTGCCACCAGTGGCCCGCCGTCCACTGCAGGATTCCCAACTGCAACATGGGATCGATGCCGCCGAAGGGCCCGAGCACGGACCCGGACCAGTTGCGAAACACCGGTCCCAGGACCCAGCCGATAAAGAGGATCACCCCACCCCAGGCGATCTTGTCTGCGGCGGTGCGAATCATGGCGCCTCGTCGTCGCGGTGCACCGCAACCTCCCGGGAAAATTCCGGGCCGCCCCCGGTTGGGAACGGCCCGCCATCATAAATCGCCCGTCTTCCCGCCGACATCCTGCTCCATCGAAAGGAACCTTGTCCACGGTTCATTGTCCTAGGGCTGCCAGACTTCCCAAACTTTACCCACCAGATCAGGCCCGGGATTCAATGTTATCCCGCCCGGCTCCCAGCCCGAAGGAGTCACCTCGCCGGTTGCGGCCACATGCTGGAAAGCCTTGATCTGCCGCAGCAACTCACGTGGGTTGCGGCCGACCTCGGGAGTCAGCACTTCCATGGCTCGGATCACGAAATCCGGATCGATGATGAACCGGCCGCGAATATCCACTCCGGCCTGTTCATCGTAGACACCGTACACCGAGCCCACCAGTCCGCCGGCATCCGAGAGCATGGGGAACGGGACGCCGCCCTTGACCATCTTGGACAGCTCTTCTTCCTGCCAGATCTTGTGGACAAACCTGCTGTCGGTGCTCAAGGAAAGCACTGTGACGCCCAGCTTTTCAAATTCCTTGTTCATGGCGGCGACCGCCGCCAATTCGGTGGGTCAGACAAAGGTGAAATCACCGGGGTAAAAGCACAGCACGATCCACTTGCCCCGGTAATCCGACAGCTTGACGGGCACGAAGCCCTTGCCCTCCAGATAAGCGTTGGCCTCGAAATCAATAGCCTCACGACCCACTCTTGCTTGCATGGGCACAACCTCCTTGACCATTCCCCCACTGGGTTGTTGCGAATCGGCCGCCGGCGGCACCATGGGGCCCCCCGCCGGCTTGACACAACCGTCCTTGAGCTTCGCCATCTCTACCTCCTTTGGTAGGACTTCCGGATGGATTTCGCTCAGCATCCTAACATAAATCAGGGGGTCATGCGCCGATTTGTCGGACCCAGTCCATCGCATTCGCGCGCGATCCGCCAGTGATCGACTGCATGTGCCAGATCGGGGAGTGATTCCCGTTCTGGGGGCGAATAAGCGCCGCGCGCAGAAACGCCGGCCATTCGGCCGGCGTTTCTGCTGAGCCCCCGGGACGGGAATCACTCCCCGATCTGCCGCACGCAGTCGATAACCGTCCCATCCACCCATTTGATGGCCGCCACGACCTTGTCCCCGAATTCGGGGGTCTGCGGCGCGCCGCCCACGATCTCCTCCACCTCGGTCTTGATCTCCGCGAGGGGCCGAAGCGGCAGGCTGGAACCGGCCAGTTTTTTCTGCAGATCGCGGCGCAGGGGATTGATGGCGATGCCCCGCTCGGTGACGATCACATCGATCAGTTCGCCGGGACCGCACAGGGTAGTCACCCGGTCCACCAGCACGGGGATCCGGTCGCGGAAACTGGGAATGGGCAGAATGGTGCACTTGCTGGCCAGGCAGTTCTGCCAGCCGCCGATGCCGTGCAAAAGACGCCCGTCGCTGTGGGTGACGACATTGGCATTGAAATCGACATCGACCTCCGTGGCCCCCAAGACGACCACGTCGAGCAGGCCGGCGAAATTTCCCTTACCGTGCCAGTTGTAGCTGGTGAACGGCGAGGTGTTCACATGGCCCGGGTTCTCACGCATGGACCGCACCCCGTCCAGGTCGAAGGTCTGGCCGTCGAGGATGTAGTCGGTCAAACCTTCCTCCAGCATGTCCACCAGATACTTGTTGGAACCCCCGCGCACGAAACGGGCCTTGATGTTCTGCTCGCGCATCATGTCCCGCAAAAATATCGCAAAGGCCAGGGAGGTGCCGCCGGCGCCGGCCTGAAAGCTGAAACCGTTGGTGATGATGCCCGCCTCGTCGCAGAATCGAGCCGTGAGCTCCGCGATGAGCAGCCGATCGGGCGACTTGGTGATGCGCGTGGTTCCGCTGACGATCTGGCTCGCATCCCCGATGGAATCCATCACGACGACCTGGTCCACGTTGTTGCCCTGGATCTGCCAGGGGATACAGGGAAAAGGCACCAGGTTGTCGGTGACCACGATCACGTGGTCGGCGTACTCGCTGTCGGCCAGGGCAAAGCCCAGCAACCCGCAGGCCGTGGGGCCGCGATCGCCCGTGGCGTTGCCGAATTCGTCGGCGGTCGGCGCGGCGATCACCGCGATGTCCACATGCACTTCGCCGTCCTGGATCGCCTGGTAGCGGCCTCCGTGGCTGCGCAGCACCGCCATGCCGCGCATCTTGCCGCGGGTGCAGTAATCCCCCAGGGGTCCGTTCATGGACCCTTCGATGTGATGAATGACGCCGTTTTCCATGTGCCGGACCATGGGCTCGTGCACCGGAAAACTGGCCGAGGGGAACCAGCGCAGGTCCTTGACGCCCAGCTCGGCGGCAGCGGCAAACACCGCGTTGGCCACGAAGTCGCCGTTGCGCAGGTGGTGGTGGGTGGAGATGGTCATCCCGTCGCGCAGCCCCGCATTACCCAGAGCCTGGATCAGCGAAGCGGTCACCTTGTTCCCGTCCAGGGGATAGTCGTTACACGTGCGGATGGGCGGGCAGGCCTTGTTCCCGGTAGGACGATACTTGCCCACACCCTGAAAGGGGACCGCCTCATTGCCGTTGATTTCGGCGGGCACCAGTCGGCCGGCAGCATTCTCGATCAGCTTGGTCATCGTCCGCTCTCCTTTACGACCCGGCGGGGTCTTCCCTCAACAATTCCAGCAGGATTTCTCCGGCCGCCCGTATGGCATCGGGGCAAACCGGCTTGCTCAACCCCTCGGCCCTGACCCGCTCGAGCATTCCGGGCCGGGTCAGGTCATAGCCGAGGATGTCCGTGCACAGGGTGCTGCCCTGGCGCTCCCCGTACCGACGCAGAAACTCCTGGGTCAGCGCCGTCATCTGTTTCCGGCCCACTTGATCGTCGGGGTGCGTGTTGCCCCTGGCCAAACCAAGCACCAGGATGGCGCCGCTGGCAGCGCCGCAAAGTCCGCCCGTGCAGGACAATCCGGCCCAGAAGGGCCCGGCCAGCTTCAAGGCCTGGTCCCGGTCCAGTCCCAAGTCCGGTCCGAAGGCGCCCAGCATCGACTGGGCGCAACTGTACCCGTCGTTGAACATCCGTACGGCCAAATCCACACGCTTCATGGGCGCCCTGTTTCCTGGTCACGCCAATCCTCGGCCAGCAATCCCAGTTCCAGGGCGGTGGTCACGGTGGCCAGAGCGCGCTTGACCACCGGCGCGTCGATCATTTTGCTGCCCAGGCTAACCACACCCAGCCCCTTGCGTTGGGCATCCTCGAATGCCATCACGATGCGCAGGGCTTTGGTGATCTCGGTCTGGTCCGGAGCCATGGCCTGATGGACCACCCCGATCTGGCGCGGGTGAATGCAGCCCTTGCCCACGAAGCCCAGGCCCTTGGCCTCCAGCACCGAGGCGCGCAGGCCGTCCATGTCTTCGACATCGCTGAACACGGTGTCGATGGGCTGGACGCCGGCGGCCTTGGCCCCGTTGACCACCTGACAGCGGGCCCAGAACGATTCGGTCCCCTCGAGGGTGCGCCCGGTGCCGATGTCGGCCGTGTAGTCCTCCAGGCCGATGGTCAGGGCGACGACCTGGGGGCTCGACGCGGCGATCTCATAGGCCTTCCAGGCCCCGAGCGCCGACTCGATGATGGGCATCAACAGCACCTGCCCGGTGAGTCCGCCGGCGGCGGCGATGGCGGCAATGCGCTCGGCGACCGCGATCACCTGGTCCGGATCCTCGACCTTGGGGATGAGCACCACATGGACATTGTGGGGAATGATCCAGTCGAGGTCCTCGAGCCCGCGCTCGCCCTGGTTGATGCGCACCATGCGCTCACATCCGTAAAAATCCACCGTGCGCAGCGCGTTGCGCACCAGGCAGCGGGCGGCATCCTTCTGGTCCACAGCAACCGAATCCTCAAGATCCAGGATCACCCCGTCGGGATGGTGAAGGCCGGCATTGGGATAAAATTTGGGTTCGTTGCCCGGCAGATACAGGCGGCTGCGGCGCAAACGATCCCGCGTCGTGCCGCCCCGGCCGTGAGCGGCGATCGGCAACAGAAAAGGTTCAGCCGGCTGGTGGCCGGCCCGCCGCACCGCGGTTTCCAACCGTGCCGCCAGGACAAAAGGCAACGCTCCCTGGTCTTCCACCTCCACCGCGGCGTGCGCGAGCCCCATGGTCCGGCAACCCTCGCGGATCATGTCCTCGATGGCCCGGCCATACAGGCCCGCAACCTTGCTCTGCAGGGAAATCCCAATCCCGCCGCCGGGGCGGGGCTCGACCTGGATCCAGCAATCGGACCGGACCTCGGGCCCGCGTTTGCCTGCTTCGCCGACACCTTGACTGCCGGTCATGATCTCCACCTTTCATTCCGATGCTCCGCTAACCCCTTGCCCACTGGAATGATGGTGCAGAGCCCGGTGTGAGGCAACAGGGGAATTG
>CAZJGK010000043.1:0-26304 GCA_964545545.1 uncultured Fibrobacteraceae bacterium
AGCAGAATACGCAATTGCAGGCGCAGGTCTTGAATTCCATTGGCGCGAAACACTGGGTCACGGTTCCGATGTCCCCGGGATCAACCTTGATGGTGACCGCCTGTCCGTCGCTTCGCAGCAGACGCAGCGCGGTGGTTCCACTGGCGGGCGTGTAGTAGTAAAGATCGAGAATATCGGTCAGCGGTTTGCCGTCCAGATGGGTAAGCTGATCCCCCGGCTGCCAGCGATGCAGGCGGTCCAAAGGCGCAGGCAGCGGTTTGATGAGCTGAATCATGGAGAAAAGGAACCATGATATGCCTTGAATGGCAAGTTGGTTGACAGGAAACAGGTTGGCATATAGTTTTCCGTCCACGGAGCGGGCTTAGCTCAGTTGGTAGAGCATCAGCTTCCCAAGCTGAGGGTCGCGAGTTCGAGCCTCGTAGCCCGCTCCAACCCCTTTCGTCTGGAATCCCACCGGCATACCCATAGGAAACGGCCCCGCTGAAGCGGGGCCGTTTCCTTAGCGTCAAGTACGTCGGGCGAACGAAAGCTACCGGAACAGGGCCTTGACGGCGCCGAAGCTGGCATCCTCGTTGGCCACCACGGAGCACTCGGGGGCGTTGATCTGGGCCGCGGGCATATCGGGTTCGTTGGAAGTGTCCACCGCGAGCTTGTCATAGTTTTCCAGCAGGACCATCGGACGCTTAACGACGGAGGTGTCCGAGGAGGGAGAAGCCGGGCCGAGGATGAAGTCGACGGCCGTGTCGCCCCAGAAGATATCCAGGTAGGCCAGAACGGTGGCCGCTGTGGTGGGGACGGGTACGGAGTAACCGCAGATGTAGTTGTAGTCGTTCCCGCCGATGCCGCCGGCGCCCACATCCGTGGAGGCCACGGGATAGTGGTCCACCGTCATGTTACTGTTGACCCGACCGACCGTCACAACGCCGACCTCGAAGCCGCGCAGCGTATCCATGGTCGGGTTGGTCAGGATGAAATAAGCGGGGGTATGGGAAAAGAAAGCCGCCGTGGTGCAAACGACATCCGCGTTGGTGTCGAAGTACATGCCCAGGTTGTTGGAAGCGCTATCCAGAATGGCAAACGCCGAACTGGCTACAAACATGCTAACGACCAAAAGCACTAAAGCCTTTTTCATGGTGTGTCTCTCCTTGCGGGGCGAGCAGTAAAGCTCGGTACCTAGATGATGCAAACCCCATTATTAAGCCGCACTTGACGCCATCGCAACGACCTGATTTTGGGCCTGCTGAACTCAGCAATTAAGAGATTAGCACAAGTTGCCGCTTTGGGAAACAAAAAAATTCAGTGCGCAGATATTATTTATTACGGAAAAGGCGGGAATTATTCTGAAAAATCTATTTTCGGCCCCATTGGCCAAACTACGGTTCCATTGGGGACCTTAGGCTATGAAAAGCCAAATGGAATCGGCCCCGCTGCTGCAGGGCCGATTCCAAGGCGTCAAGCACATGAGGCAATTGAGACTACCGGAACAGGGCCTTGACGGCGCCGAAGCTGGCATCCTCGTTGGCCACCACGGAGCACTCGGGGGCGTTGATCTGGGCCGCGGGCATATCGGGTTCGTTGGAAGTGTCCACCGCGAGCTTGTCATAGTTTTCCAGCAGGACCATCGGACGCTTAACGACGGAGGTGTCCGAGGAGGGAGAAGCCGGGCCGAGGATGAAGTCGACGGCCGTGTCGCCCCAGAAGATATCCAGGTAGGCCAGAACGGTGGCAGCGGAGGTCGAGATGGGCACGGAGAAACCGCAGATGTAGTTGTAGTCGTTCCCGCCGACGCCGCCGGCGCCCACATCCGTGGAGGCCACGGGGTAGTGGTCCACCGTCATGTTACTGTTGACCCGACCGACCGTCGTAACGCCGACCTCGAAGCCGCGCAGCGTCCCCATGGTCGGGTTGGTCAGAATGAAGTATGCGGGAGTGTGGGAGAAAAAGGCCGCCGTGGTGCAAACGACATCGGCGTTGGTGTCGAAATACATGCCCAGGTTGTTGGGAGCGCTATCCAGAACGGCAAACGCCGAACTGGCAACGAGCAGACTGGCGACGAGGAGCATTAGTGTCTTCTTCATGGTGTCTCTCTCCTTGCGGGGCGAGCAGAAGCTCAAACTTGAATGATGCGAACCCTGATTTTTGGTCGAGCTTGACGCCATGGCGACGACCTGAAATGGGGCCCAGTGAAATCGACAGTTATGATATTAGCACAATTTCAACCCCACGGGAAACAATATTTCTGGGCTTGACCGATATTGCCCTGCTGAAAAATCGGGAAAAATCATCAATTAGATGAATAACTGCCCATACCCTAAACAGATCGGGACAAGCGACTTTCGGGCAGGTTGCCGTGTCGCGATATTCAGGCATTCCTGATTAGAGCGGCAATTTCTGCCCCAAACGAGGGAAAATCAGGGTCGCCGTGCAACGTGGCGTTCAGACCTCGAAACCAGGTGCGTTGGCGCTTGGCATACTGTCGTGTTTTTCTGAACACGGCCTCCTCCAGGTTGTCCCATGAGGCCAGGCCTTGCAGACATTGGGAAATTTCAGGATATCCGATGCTTTGCAAGCCCGGCGCAGCGGGCCCGAATTCAGCCAGAGCTATACGGGTTTCTTCAATCCAGCCATTGGCCAACATACCCTGCAGGCGCTGTTTGATCCGCACATCGAGTTCGGCGACCTCCTTTTCCAGCACGACGATCCGGTAGTTGAGGCCGAGGCACGGATCAGGTTCCCAGGCAGTTGTCAACGCGGACATGCTGCGGCCGGTGAGTTCAAAAATTTCCAGGGCTCGCCGCAGGCGGTACAGGTCATGAGGATGAAGGCGCTCATATGAGGCCGGATCGACCCTGGCCAGGCGTTCACGCACAGCCTCGGGAGCCATGGTATTGATGCGGGAACGAACGGCAGGCAGATCCTCTACCGAATCAGGAGGCAGGGGCGTGAATCCCCTGGTCAGGGCCTGGAGATAGAAACCCGCCCCTCCCGCCAGCAGGGGAAGGTTGCCTCGCGCCAGGATCTCGGCCTGAACGGCGCAAAAATCCCGCCGAAAACGGGCCGCGTCGTAGGTCTGATCGACAGGCAGAAAATCCACCAGGTGATGAGGGCACAGGGCCTTTTCCTCGGCTGTGGGTTGGGCCGAACCGATGCGCAGGCCACGGTAGATCTGTCGGCTGTCCAGGCTGATGACTTCGATCGGCAGTGCGGAGGCCAGGCGGGTGACGAGTGAAGTCTTTCCGCATGCGGTTGGCCCGACCAGACAGACGATGCTCCGGTTGGCGCCTGCCAAATCCCTGGAATCAGGTGCGACCAAACCGTTTCTCCAACTCGGCCAGGGAAAACTGGATCAGCGTCGGCCGCCCATGAGGACAGGACAAGGGGGTATCGGTGGCGAACAGCTGGTCCACGAGGTTCTGCATTTCCGGGACGGTCAACGGCTCCCCCGCCCGCACGGCTCCGTGGCAGGCGTAGCTGGCCAGCAGATCGACCTGGTTTTCCTGGCTGGGATTGTCATCCCAGGCCAGGTCATCCAGGATATCCAAGAGGAGTTGGCCCTCGTTCCAGTTCTTGAGGCTGGCCGGTAAGCCCTGCACGAGGATGCTTTGGCCGCCAAAAGGGTCGATGGAAAAACCCATGGCAGCCAGCTGATCGGCGTGACTTTGCCAGGCCTGGACCTGGCCGGGATTCAGATCCAGGGAAGTGGGAAAAAGCAACTGCTGGGTGGAAACCCGGTGTCCCTCCTTGCCCAGACATTGCTTGGCCTGGTTATAAAGGATCCGTTCATGGCTGTTGTGCTGATCGATCAGAACCAAGCCACCCCTGATCTGCGTCACGATGTAGGTCCGGTGCAATTGCCAGAAGGGAGCAGGATGCAGAGCATCGACATTGCCGGCCGCAGGTTCGGCGACACCGGAAGCGCCGGGGGACAGGTCCAGGCTCCCGGCCAGAGCCCGACCGCCGAACAACTCCCCCTGCCCGGCGGGAACGCCCCTGTACTCATAGCCGGCCGAGCCCCCACGCTGGAAATGATCACGCAGGAAATCGTCCTGGGCGCGGTCGATGGCCGTCCGGACTGCATCAGGAGTTCCCGGGGAGGATTGGTAACCGCTCCAGGGCTCGAGTTCAGGAGCGCTGCGCAGACTCAACCCTTCCTGAAGGGCTTTCTTGAGCATCCCGAAAATTTCCCTTTCCATCAGCAGCCGGACTTCGGTCTTGGCCGGATGCACGTTGACGTCAACTTCACCGGGAGGGACATCCAGAAAAGCGATCACGACCGGAAACCTCCCGGCCGGAATGACTTCCCGGTAGGCCTGGAAAACAGCCTGGGACAGCGCAGTATTCTGGACCGGTCTGCGGTTGATGAAGAGATACTGGTGTTCACGGTTGCCCCGCGTAAGGGTCGGGCGGGAAGCCAGGCCCCGGATGTTGAACCCGCCTTTGTCAAAGCTGAAGCGCGCCAGGTGGTCGCTGACCGAAGCGCCCAGAAGATCGCGGGCGCGCGCGGTCAGCGAAGGAGCCGGTTGGAGATCGAGCAGGACATCCTTTTCACTGCGGACCAGCCAGCGGACATCGCGATGAGCCAGGGCGAACCTCGTGATCAGCTTGAGCACGGCACGCTTTTCGGCCTGGGCGGTCCGCATGTACTTGCGCCGGGCCGGAGTATTGTAAAAAAGATCGCTGACGGTGATCGTCGTTCCGGCGTTGCGGGGGGCCGGTTCCCTGCGCAGCAACTCCCCGCCCTCGATCTCGATCATGCTCCCCGTATCCTCATCCGTACGGCGGGAGACACAGCGCACCCTGCTGACCGAGGCGATGCTGGCCAGCGCCTCACCCCGAAAACCGAAACTCCCCACATGCATAATGTCGGCGGCGGCGGTTATTTTGCTTGTCGCATGGCGATCGAAGGCCAGCGGTAGATCCTGGTATGAGATGCCGTCGCCGTCGTCCTCGACGACCAGGGAGGTCAGGCCGCCGTCTTCCAGGCGGACCGCGATCGAGCCCGCTTCGGCATCAAGGGCGTTTTCCACGAGCTCTTTGACAACGGACGCCGGGCGTTCGATGACCTCACCGGCGGCGATGCGATCGATCGTCGCACCGTCCAGGAGTTGAATGCGTGCCCGACTGGATTCCGTTTGGGCCATGATATCCCGTAAGTTCTTTCGCGTAAGGTGAAGGAAAACCCCGGCGGCCCATGTGAGGACGCAGGCACCCAGGATCCCGGCTTATCGTTTCTGCTCAGGCAGGGAAGTTATCCCAGAAGATGGGGCGGCGTCAACCAGCCGCGGAAATTTTCACGTCAAAGCGGTCAGGGCGGACTCCAACAAGGTTGCCGGACTGGCCGCGGAACCCGGGTAGGTCCTGGTGGCGGAGTTGAAGTCGACCTGGGACTTGCCCGTCAGTTGCCGCAGCACCCCTAACAGGCGTTTCTGCAGCCGGGACAGGGATTGAACATCCTCGGGCACCAGGACCAGCAGGATGTCGGCCGCCAGGGCAAAAACCATATCGGATGAACGCAGGTGGCGGGTCAGCTCCCGGGCGAGACTTTCGGTATCGATGGTTCCGTCGGCCACGGAGCCTACCGGACGAAAAACCGCCAGGCCGAGGCACGTGTGATAGCGGTCACAGCGGTCCATTTCCCGTTCCAGGATGGGCAGGACCTGTTCCACGGACCCATGAACGGGCTGGCTGGATTTCGTGCTGGAAGCCGGTCTCAAAGAGGGGGTCAGGCGTTGTTGCCGCGCCACCGGCAACAAGGGCAAGAGCCGTCTCACGAAAAGAACATCCAGCTCTGAAAAACCGGCTGCATCCAGGGGCTGCAAACGCTCCTTGTCCCAAAGCAACAGTCCGGGAAATGGCCGCTCGGGTCCCAAGGGGACCGCCAGCACGGCGCGTTTGATCGTCCCCGAGTGATCCTCCGAGGTCAAAACGGTGCTGTTCCAGCCACGCCGCCCTGTCTGACGCAGGAGTTCCACCCCGGCCCTGGCAATGTCCGGCGAAACCAAGCTTCCCTCCTCCTTGGCCTCGGCTGGGGGACCTTCCAGGAGGACGGCCTGGCGCGCTCCGGTCAAGCGTTTGGCCGCCACCAGGACCCGTTGCTCCGACAGGCCTCCTTCCTCCATCAGCACAAGATCAGACAAGGTTGCGGCCAGGGTTGTCAGCCGGTCGATCTGGTCCGCAGCCTGGGCACGGTCCAGTATGTCTTCCAGATGTCTGCCGACCAGCATCAGGATGTCGCCGCTGATGGAACGAAAATGGTGTGCGCGACCCGGCACGGTGAACTCCACGGAAAACAGGGCCCGCACGGGATCAGTCCCCACCGGCAGGTGGAACACGGTTTCTTCCCGCAGGTCATCTGCGGGATCGCGGTCCAATAAATCTCCGGGCCTCAACACGATCGCCTTGCCCGAGGAAAGGGCTTCGGCCTTGATGGAGTCGGGAGGCGATTCGTAATGGGATCCCTGGGGCGTAGCCGTAAAAAGATCCCCATCTGCAGTCAGGACCGAAAGGGAAGCCCGGCTGGCGCCGGCCACCTCGGCCAGATCGCCGGCCCAGGCGGTGAGTGTCGCCGCCAGCGCTTCAGGATTTCTCTTTTCCCGCAGCAGGCCTTCTTCCATGACGCGAAACAGTTCTCCGTCCCGGACTCTCTGAATGCGCAGGAAGCGATCCAGAATGAGGCCGAAGCGATGGCTGAGACTTTCGACAACCTTCAGCGCGTCGGGATTCAAATCACCGGTGTCCGGTTGGGCCGAAAGGTTGATCACCCCCAGGAGTTTGCCGTCCCAGACCAGCGGGGCGCAGATGGCCGACCCGTTGCCTGAACGATCCCTTCTGGCTCCGGGGTGCTTGTTCGAGGTGATCAGTTCCGCTTTTCTGCTCAGCGCCACCTTACCTGCAATTCCCTCGCCCATGCGCACACGCGTACGCAGCATGGTCTGCTGGCTGAGACCCTCGGCAAACGCCACATAGAGTTCCTCGGTGGCATTATCCAGGAGCATGATGGACCCGCTGTCCGAGCCCGTGGCCCGGATGGCCAACCCCAGCAACCAGCGCAGCAGTCCTTCCCGGTCGAGGGCCTCCTCGATGCGGCTGAGCGTGCGGTGAATGGCCGCAGACTCCACCTCCAGATCCTCATGGTCAGTGAGCGGCAGGCGTTGGGTCACGTTGATGCGAGACCCCTGAGTGGGGTTCTCCAGAGTGCGGGTGAATTCCCGCGTGGTCATCGGTTCAAGACCGACGGCAGGGGCGAGATCCACGAAGGGGGCGACATTTTCGCTGAGGGCCGGATAAATCAGGTACTGGGCCTGCCCCGAAGGTATGTCCTCCAGATCGCGGACCACGGGTATGCCCATCACTTCAGCCAGTCCCCCGCCCAGGCTGTTGCCATCAGGATCAACCACGGCAACCACGCGAGCATCAGACCGGGAAGTCAACCCGGCCAGCAAGGGAAGTTCCTCTTCCCCGGGGCTCACCATGACCACCGACCACCTGATGATATCCGCCAAAACACACCCCTGATTCAAGGCAGCATCTGTTCCAGAAATTTATACACGACCAAAGGCGATCTACCACCCGATTTACCACCCTAAGACAATCGGCACGAGTGTGGGGGGAATTTAACAAAATCCGCAGGGGACAAATTCAATCACCCAATTGGCGCTTGATCTTCATCAACATCATGAAAGCATCCAGAGGGCTGAGGGACTCCAGATCCATTCTTCTCAGGGCTTCCAGGGCATCCCGTTCATCCGCCTCGAACAGGTTCAACTGGCCCTCGGGAACCGAAGAGGCGGGTGCTGGAGAATGGTGAGAATCGGCAACCGGCCTACGCGAGGAATGATCCCGGGCATCGGAGCCGGTCAAGGAGGCCAGGATCGCCGTGGCGCGGTTCAGAACTCCTTCGGGTAGCCCGGCCAGGCGGGCCACGTGGATGCCGTAGCTCTTGTCGCTGCGGCCGGGCTTGACGGTGTGCATGAAAATAATACGTCCCTGCCACTCCTGAACATCGAGACACAGATTGACCAGTCCGGGTAAGTCCTCCTCCAGGTCCGTCAACTCGTGATAGTGGGTGGCGAAAATGGAGCGCGGTCGGGGACCCTCCTGGTGGCCCAGGAATTCGGTGATGGCCCAGGCCAGGGAAAGTCCATCATATGTTGAGGTGCCACGGCCGACCTCATCCAGAATGACCAGACTGTGCCGGGTCATGCTCTGCAGAATTCGGGCGGTTTCACTCATCTCCATGTAGAAGGTGGATTCCCCCCGTGCCAGGTTGTCGCTGGCGCCGACCCGCGTGAAGATCCGGTCCACGAGTCCGATGCGGGCCGAAGACGCGGGGACGAATGATCCGGCCTGGGCCATCAGGGTGATCAGGGCCACCTGGCGCAGGTAGGTGGATTTGCCCCCCATGTTGGGGCCGGTCAGCAACAGGATCTGGTTCCGCTGGCCATCGAGCAGGGTGTCGTTGGGAATAAAATCCTGCTCCAGGATCTGTTCGATGACGGGATGGCGGCCCTTCTGGATCACCAGATCCAGGGAATCGTCAAGAACCGGCCGGCAATAATCATGTTGCCGCGCGAGGGTTGAATATCCCAGCATCAGGTCGATTTGACCGGTAAGCCGGGCCGCCAGACTGATGTCGGGCAGCCGCTGTCCGACATCCGCGACAAGCTTTCCGAAAATCTCGGCTTCCCGGGAATTGATGGTGTCTTCGGCCGCCAGAATGGCGTTTTCGGTTTCCTTGAGCTGGGGCGTATGGAACCGGCAGGATCCCACGAGGGTTTGCTTCTGCTGGTAATCGTCGGGAACCTTGTCCAGGTGCTTGTTGGTGACCTCGAAATAGTAACCGAAAACCTTGTTGAAGCCGACTTTCAGGGTCGCAATGCCCGTGGACCGCCGCTCGCTCTCCTGCAGCCGGGCCAAAAAACCCTTGCTGTCGGCAGCGACTTCCCGCGCCCGATCCAGTTCCCCATCAAGGCCCGCTTTGATGAAGCCCGGCTTCCGGATACCCGCCGGCGCGTCTTCGGCAAGGGTACCCAGGATGGCGGCGGCCGTATCCTCGAGCTCAGGAAGCTCGCTCAGCCACTGGCCGATGGGATGAGGGGCCGCGGTGGCAAGCAGGTTTACTGTGCCGGGATTCTTGTTTTTCAAGGCCATGAGCACATTCAGGGCCGCTCCCAGCTGGCGCAGCCCGGCAGGCCCGATCTTTCCGGCAGCGGCAAGAGCGCCGAGCCTTTCCACGTCACCCAGGCCGTGCAAGGCATTCCCCAGGCCGGCAAAAGCCTCGTGGTTCTCGAGAACTCCCGCTATACCCGCGTGCCAGAGGGCCAACTCGGCGAGGTCGGTTCCCGGCTTGGCCAGCCGCATTTCCAACTGGCGGCGGCCCATGGGGGTCACCGTGCGATCAAGGTGATGGATCAGCGTCCCCGGCCCTTTTTCGCCCCGAAAGGTTTGCAGGACCTCCAGGTTGCGCAGAGTTTCCTCATCCAGCACCAGCCCCTCCCCCTGCGGGCTGTAGGTCAGCCCCAGCACCTGGGCGGGTTTCTTCAGAATCAGGGAAGAAAGGTACCTCAGCAGCGCGCCGGCGGCGGCCACGGCGGACTCCTTGCCCTTGCCGGCAAGTCCGAAAGGGGCAAGGTTCGCCACCTGGAAATGTTCCAGCAGGGTCCGCCGCGCGAATTCCGGATGATACCAGGCGCTGTTGACCCGATTGAAGACGACCGGGGCCAGGCTCCGCTCCCAGGCCCGGATCTGGGCGCCAGCGGTACTCTCGCTGACAACGACTTCGCGGACCACATAGCGTTGGACAATATCCTCGAGAACGGCCATCTCCTGACCACACCGGAAATCCCCGGTGGAGGCGTCCACAATGGCCCATCCGGCCGGACCCTTGTCTGCGGGTGACCAGGCCAGGCAATAACGCCCGGACGCGGATGAAATAAGCTGGGACCCGGTTGCCGTACCCGGGCTGAGGATTTCCACCACTTCCCGTTTCACCAGGCCCTTGGCCGTGGCGGGATCCTCAACCTGTTCGCAGATGGCCACCGTCAAGCCGGCTTCAAGCAACCGGCCCAGGTAGGTGTCGAGGGCATGATAGGGCACCCCGGCCAGGGGAACCGGATCGCTGCTTTTGGCGTCGCGGCTCGTGAGGGTGATTCCGGTGATAGCGGAAAACCGGCGGGCATCTTCAAAAAATGTTTCGTAGAAATCGCCCATGCGAAACAAGAGCAACATGCCGGGATGCTGGGCCTTGAGATCGAGATATTGCACGAGCATCGGGGTTCTGCCCCGTCCCTCGTGTTCAGCGTGTTTTTTCGGTGTCGATGTCATTGATTAAGTGGATCAGCCTCCCGATGGAGCTTCGGGACCGGAATCCTGCGTATCCTTGACGATGACTTCAAGGCCGAAGCGATCGTGGAGATCACGGGCGGCGGCCCGGGCATCCTCGGGATTGTTGTAGGCGCCGCAACGGACACGATACAGGGTTTGCCCGGCGGCATCCGGGGCGGACTCGATGTGCAGGTTGGGAATATCCCGCGTATGTTTTCCCACCAAACCAAGGGCCAGGG
This sequence comes from uncultured Fibrobacteraceae bacterium, assembly GCA_964545545.1. Taxonomy (GTDB): domain Bacteria; phylum Krumholzibacteriota; class Krumholzibacteriia; order LZORAL124-64-63; family LZORAL124-64-63; genus JAHJTW01. The sequence goes on from CAZJGK010000043.1 coordinate 10,563, forward strand.
ACCGATCATGAAACGCCCCGAGCTGGAGACAGAACCGGGCGCGAGGTGGCGCCGGCGGAGCCACGGAGACCGAATCCGCGGCCGTGGGCAGAACCATGCCCGGCCTGGAGTCAAGCCAGGACAGGCCGTTCTGATACAGCCCTCTCAGGGAATCGGCCGCGGCGTCGCGCCCCAGAACCTGCAGGGCCCGGCAGGTCCCGCCGTCGATCATGGAACGGTACGCACCTCCCCCGGCTTGGGCCGCGTTTTGAAAGTACCTGAGCGCCAATTGGGGGTAACCCTGCTCCAGGCTGATGTCACCGAGATAGTAGCGCGCCAGGGGAAAGGCCTCGTCGCCGGGTTTGACAGAAGCCAGCATTTCCCGGGCCCGTTGCATCAAGCCCAGTCCCCGGCAGGACAAACCGGCCCGCAAAAACACCTGACCGGGAATCCCGGATTCATCGCTCTGGGTCCAGGGCTTCAGCTCCTGCAGGGCCAAACCGAATTCCTCCTGGGCGAAGGCGAGGTCCGCTGATTCAAGCGCCCAGCGGATTTTCCAGCCGTCCCGATGGGCGCCCGCCTTCTCCAGGGTCTGCAACAGCACCGAGGCCTGCTCGGGAACCGGAGTCAGCAACAGGTTAAGCAGCTGCTGGCTGGAACTCGTTTGGCCGGTCCCGCTGGCACCGACAAGATCACGGGCCAGGGAATAGTGGCCGGCAGCAAAATCACCAAGCAACTCGGGGCTGACCGCCAGCACAGGTGCCGCCCGGCCCAGGAAAAGAACCAGACCCAGACCCAACAGCGCCACGAGTGCCCCGCGCCAGGGTCGTTTCCATTGTCCGGCCGCAATCATGAGGCAACCTCCGGTGAGTCTGAACCGATGGTGAACGTTCCGCAGGTGAAGCAATCCGGGCAAAACCAGCCCAGGCGTTCATGTGCCGAGCCGCAGGCGGGACATTTCCAGACAGTATTGGTCAACGGGAGATGCAATGCGGACCACACCTCCTGCAGGTTCTTGTCCTGCCCGGCACGGATCAGGACGGTGAGGAACCCGCCGGTGGTGTCCGGCGTCAGATCCTTTCGGCCCTTTTGGGCAACCAGCAAGCGCACGGCTTTATCCCGTTGACCGGTCTTTTCATAAAGGAGAGCCAACTCGATAACCAGTGATATGGGGCTGCTTGAATCCTGGCAGAATCGTTCCAGCATGGGGATCGAGCGCTCGAATTGGCCCTGTGCCAGCAAGGTCGGACGCAGGAAGGCATGGAAGGCGGTCAGGGCGGTCGGGTAACCCTGAAGTCCGGCTACGGCCGTATCCATGGCTTTGGCTATCGCCCCCTGCCCGGCCTGAACAGCAGCCTTGTCCAGCGGGGTGAAGGCCGCCGCGGAACTGTCGGCGCCAACGTCCTTGAGCAGCGCAACCGCCTGGGAATATCGCTGGTCAAGGGCGGCGGCGAAGGCACGGTCCAGCTGGAAATATCCCTGTGCCTCGGCAAACGCAGTCCTCTCCGGGGCCGCCACATGTTTCCCGGCGTGCTGCAACGCCTGTACGGCCTCCAGGAATTCGCCCTGTTGGACCCATTGCTGAAAACGGGCCCACCAGTACCGCGGCATCCTGCTGGCCCGGCGGATCAGGGTGTCCAGGACCAGACCTGCGGCCTGGGGATCTTCAAGGGCCAGGAGATCCTCGGTCAGGGCAAGCCCGATCTGGACCTGCAAGGACGCGCGTAATCCCGGTCTGGCCATCAGGCTGCGATGCAGCACGGCGGCCCTGCGGGGATCACCCTGGGCACGCAGCAGATTGCCCAGTTGCAGGTAGGGTTCAACGGCCCCGGGATCGGCAGTGATCAATTCCCGCAGCAACTCTTCAGCCCGGGACAAGGCGCCGGCCGCCCAGGCTTCCAGGGCTTCCAGATATAAATCTCGCAGGATTGGCGGTTGCTGACGTCCCAGGGCGCGATACAACAAAAGGCCCACGGCACCCAGCAGCAGGATTCCACCCAGGATCACTCCGACCTCAGGCATGGCCGGACTCGGTACGGTTGTCATCGTCGCCTGCAGTGTTCCGGTCGTCGCTCCGTAAAGGGAGGGTCCGCAATTCGGCGATTTCTTTTTCCTGGCCACGCATGACCTTTTGCAGACGCCTCAGCTGGCTCCGCAGACGGAATTCCCGGAACATCGCCATGATGAAGCTGGCCAAAAACCCAACCAGACAACTGGCCAGGACCACCCAATAGATGGATATGCCGAGGAACGACTGCCCGAAAAAATTCAAATCGACGGTTTGGCCGCTGTTGACGATGAAGAAGTAGGCCAGGAAAAACAGCAACAGCAAAAACAGGAAACCCTTGACGAACCACATCATTTTTCACCTCGCATGGCACCCCGTGACAGGGCTACTTCAGGACAGTACCAAAAAAAGTCGTGTTTCGGGACCCGGTAATGGCGACCCTTACCCGGGCGTTCTCGCTAAGATCAGAGTCTACCACAATGACCTTGCGATTGTTGCCGGTGCGAATCTGCCAGGCGCCGGCCGGCCTGCGCGCTGGTCTTTCGACCACGCCCGTCCAGATTTCTCCGACACAGCCGGCCGCCACCTGCGACCAGACCTCTTCTTGAACCGACATCAACCTGGCCAGACGGTCTTTCTTTTCGTGCAAGGCGACATCGTCGTCAAGCCGGGCCGACGGCACACCCGGACGTTCCGAATACTTGAAGGTAAAGATCTGATCATACCTTACCGCGCGCACCAGCTCCAGGGTAGCGCAAAAATCCTCTTCACTCTCACCAGGAAAACCAACGATGAAATCCGAAGAAAAGGTTACCCCTGGAATCACGCGGCGGGCATGGGCCACCATGTCCAGATATTGCCGGCGGGAATAAAAGCGCTTCATGCGGCGCAACACCTTGTCGCTGCCGCTCTGGACAGGAACATGCAGCCAGGGGCAGACCTTGTCCAGCCTGCCGATGGTGTCCATGAGGTGCGGATGCATGTCGCAGGGGTGTCCGGTCAAGAAACGGATGCGCTCCAGGCCGGTCACCTGGGCCACCTGCTCGAGCAGAGCGGCGAAGTCGAGTTCGGCCCATTTGTAGGCGGTGACATTCTGGCCCAGGAGGGTCACCTCCTTGCCGCCGATGGCCACGATGCGCTCGATCTCCTCCAGGATGACAGCCGGGTCCTTCTCCCTTTGCGGTCCTCTGGTCGCCGGGACGATGCAATAGGTACACTTGTAATCGCAACCCTTGTGGATGGTCACCAGATGACTGTTGTTCACGGGGTAGAGTTCAGGCGGGGCGACAAGTTGAACGTCGTCACGGTGCCCCGTGGACACCGCTGCAGGATGCAAGCGGGAGTCGGCGACAAAAGGCGCCAGGAGTTCCGGCAAAAATTCGTACTGGTCAACGCCCACCACGAGATCGACACGGTGAGAACCCTGGGTCAAGGCCGGGCCCAGTCGTTCGGCCATGCACCCGCAAACCCCGATCACGGGTTGGGGCACGCCCGATTTTTTTCGGCTCTGCCTGATTTCCCCGATGCGGCTCAGGATTTTTTGCTCGGCATGATCCCTCACGCTGCAGGTGTTCAGGAGGATGACCTGAGCCAGACGGGCTTCGGGCACCTGTTGAAAACCGGCCTTGGCCAGCATGCCGGCGATGGCCTGACTGTCGTAGGTGTTCATCTGACAGCCGTAGGTTTCGATGTGGAAAAGCACACCCGGTCCCAGGGTCCCGGGATCAGGCGGCAGGGCGGAGATATTGGCCTGAAAATCAGCCACGGGCAACCTCCACGATCCCGGCGAACAACCGGTTCCCTTCGCGCCGCCGGGGTTCGACCAGGACAACTTCACCGGCCGTCCCCAGGTCGGGAACCAGCACCACCGCATAGTTGTCGGTTGTTGCGCGTCGAAAACCCGGCAGGTCACCTTCGGCTTCCAGAATAGCCTCCCGTGGGTGGCCGATCATGCTTTCCAGAAAGGCTTCATGTTTTTGCCTGGCCAGGGCGCGCAGACTACTCGCCCGCGCGGTGATGGTTTCGGGATGAACCTGCAGCGGCATAGCGGCGGCGGGTGTCCCGGGACGGGCGGAAAACCGGAACACATGCAGATAGCTGAAAGGCAATTCCTCGATCATGGCCCGGGTATCCTCGAACTCCTGGTCGGTTTCACCGGGAAAGCCAACGATGATGTCGGCGCCGATGCCGAAATCGGGCCGGAGGGCGGCGATTTCCTGCAGGGCCTCCCAGGCTCGTCGACCACGGTAGGGCCGTTTCATCCTGGCGAGCACCGAATCGCTCCCACTCTGCAAGGAAATGTGGAGATGAGGCTGAAGGTGAGGGAACTGTGAAAACAGTTCCAGGAGTTCGGGTCGCACCTCGTTCGGGTGGATGCTGCTGAGCCGGATGCGCAGCGCGGGAAACTCTTCCAGCACGTGTCGGAGCAGCTTGGGGAGGGACCAGCCATCCTGCAGATCCCGGCCATATCCGCCCAGATGAATCCCCGCCAGAATCGTTTCCCGGAAACCACTGTCCACCAGGGTGTGCAACTGCAACATGATGTCCGCCACCGTGCGTGAACGGCCCGGTCCCCGCGCCTGCCAGATCAGGCAATAGGTGCACCTCAGATCACAACCGTCCTGGATTTTCACGAAGGCGCGGCTGCGGCCTGAAAAGTCGTCTATCAAGGGGGAATCGAACACGGGGTGCTCCGCGAAAGCCTCCACAAGCACCGACGGGGAATCGGAGGCAAGCACCGCCTCGAGCCATTGAGCCACGTTTCCCTTGGCCGTGTTGCCGATCACGGCGTCAATTTCGGGCACCCCACGCAGGGATTCGGGCTGGGTCTGGGCATAGCAGCCGGCGACCAGCACCTTGGCGGCCGGAGACCGCCGTTTGGCCTGGCGGGCAAGGCGGCGGCATTCCTGATCGGCCTTGCCGGTGACCGTGCAGCTGTTCAGGATATAGAGATCAGCTTCGTCGGTCCAGGGTACGACCCGGATAGGCCGCGCGGCCTCCAGTTGAACCCTTATTCCTTCGGTGTCGTACTGGTTGAGGCGACAGCCAAGGGTCCAAAAGGCGACCCTGAGCCGGGTGCCATCCTGGGCAAGCGCAGGCTTGGCGGGTGCCAACTCCGGAATCAAGGTTGGAACATGCTTGTTCACGACGACTCCAAAAAAGAGGGACGGGGCAAGCCCCCGCCCCTCTCACAGGCGGATTCATCCGAATCCAGCAATCATTCAGGTCATTCAGCCTCGGCTTCGTCCTCCGGGGCGGGAGTTTCAGGGTCCTCGTCGTAGGCTTCCGCAAACTCGGCAGCCTCGCGAGCCAGAACCTCGTCCTCGGCTTTGTCCAGACCCAGATCGGAATCGTCCTGGGATTCGGCGGCAGCCTCATCAGCGGCGACCACATCCTCCAGACGGGGGTGCTTGCCGATGAATTCCGCAGTCGCCTCGTCACCGGATTCCTTGAGCCTTTCGGCTACCGAAAGCACGATCCTCCGGTTCTCGACATCCATCTTGATCACCTTCAGATCGAGATTTTCACCCTCCTGGAAATAATACTGAGGCTTGTCGAGTTTGGGGATTCCCAGGTGTCCCATGGGGATGAATCCCTCGAGGTCCTCGCCCATGGTAACGATGATGCCATGGTCAAGGATCCGGTTCACGGAACCATCCAGGACGCGACCGACCGGATAATCATCGGCCAGCGAGGGCCAGGGATTGTCCTGCATCTGCTTGATGCCAAGACTGATCCGCCGCTTGTTGCTGTCGATATCCAGGATCTGCACCTGAAGGGTGTCTCCCCGCTTGAGCATTTCCTTGGGGTGGCGAATGCGCTTGGTCCAGCTCATGTCCGAGATGTGCACCAGACCATCAATGCCTTCCTCGACTTCGACAAAAGCCCCGAAGTCGGTCAGGTTGCGCACCTTGCCCTCGATGACGGAGCCGACCGGATAACGCTCGGAAAGCGTCAGCCAGGGATCGGTTTCGCACTGCTTCAGGCCCAGGCTGATTTTCTCGTTGCCCTTGTCGATCTTCAGCACCATCACATCGACTTCATCGCCGATGGAGACGACCTTTGAGGGGTGTTTGATGTGCCGGGTCCAGCTCATTTCGCTGATATGAATCAAGCCTTCAACACCCTTTTCGAGTTCAACAAAGGCACCGTAATTGGTGATGCTTACCACCCGGCCGCGCACGATGCTTTCCTCGGGATACTTCTCTTCCACGTTGTCCCAGGGATAAGGCTGGAGCTGTTTCAGACCGAGGCTGATGCGCTCGCGTTCTTCCTCGAAGTCCAGCACCTTGACCTCGATCTCCTGACCGATGGCCACCACTTCGCTGGGGTGGCTGACACGGCCCCAACTCAGATCGGTGATGTGCAGCAGGCCGTCGATGCCGCCAAGGTCAACGAAAGCACCGAAGTCGGTGATGTTCTTGACCACGCCGACGCGGACCTGGCCCTTTTCCAGTTCGGAGATCAGGGAGCGTTTTTTGCCTTCGCGCTCCTGCTCCAGCACGATGCGGCGGGAAACCACGACATTGCGCCGCCGCTTGTTCTTCTTGATGATCAGGCACTGGATTTCCTCCCCGATCATATCTTCCAGGTTGGGCACCTGGCGCAGGGCAACCTGGCTGCCGGGCAGGAAGGTATCCACGCCCCACAGCTTGACCACCAAACCACCCTTGATGCGGCGATCCACGATTCCGGTAACCACTTCGCCCGACTCGTGGGCGGTCTTGATCCGGTCCCAGACCTTCAGGAAGTCGGCCCGCTCCTTGGAGAGCACGACCAGGCCGTCCTGGTTCTCCAGTTTCTCAAGGAATACATCGAATGTATCCCCAACCGCCACCGGGTTATCCCCGAACTCTTCCAGGGGAATAACGCCTTCACTCTTGAAGCCGATGTTCAACAGAACCTCGTTCTCGCGGACCTCAATGACGGTCCCGCTCAGAATCTGGCCCTCCTGGATGTCGGTGAGGGTTTCCTCGTACTGGTTGATCAGAGCAAGCATCTGTTCGTCGTCCAGATCCATGTCATCGCCGTCCTCTTCCATGAAGTCGAAGTTGACGATGCTGTCGGGCGAGTACTCCTTGCTCAGGGTCGGGACCGCAGGAGTAAGCAACACCTCGGCGGCAGGATGCCGCTCCCGGTCGCTTTCTTCTTCGGTGGCTACTGGTTTGGGATCAACGTTGGCGCCGTTGAAGGCGGCAGGATGAGTATCCTCGCGCGCTTCGTCGGAGCCGGGATTGGGGTTGGTGGACATGAACGGTTGCCTCCTAGTGACAGATGAATACACCGGGACCTCATGGTCCGGCGAGTTGCCCAAAATAATCCAGTAACAAGGGGATTGCAAGCCGGGCGAAGCAGAGTCCGGGTCGGGTCGGGACCCCGTCAACGATGCCCGAAAACATTCCGGGAACGGGAATCCAGGTGGGCGGCCTTTTGCTCCCCTAGGCGCTTTTCGAAATCCGTCATAGGCACACGGGCAAAAGAAGCCGCCTGAAGCTCCAAAAAAATGGATTCACACAACTGGGAAATGCGCCGGCTGATCTCCCGGGCATCCAGTATTTTCTGCAGGGCCGGCAAGCCGTGCCACCAGATCACAGGGCCGTAGGACACTTCCAGCGGGGAAAGGGTCGAACCAAGGGGCATGCGTCCATAACTACCGCGAATAAAAACAGGTTGCATGGGAGCTGCGGAATTTTGCACCAGGATACCCAATCCGTTGCGCACCGGCCCCGGCCGACCGACAGGTCTCCGCGTCCCCTCGGGGAAGATCAAGAGGTTCTGGCCCTCGGCAAGGTAATTGGAGGCGGTCTGGAACGCCCCCTGGTCGAATCCCTTGCGCCGAATGGGAATGGTGTCAAGCCAGCGAAAGAAGGGGCCCATGGGCCAGTATTTGAACAATTCGGCCTTGGCCAGAGTATTGATCGGATACCGGTGAAAGGTGGAGCCCAGCAAGGGAGGATCCCAGAGGCTGATGTGGTTCACGGCCACAATGCAGCCTCGCGGCAGGGCGCAGCCCTGGTTGCCCACCTGTTTTAGCCCGTAGAAGCGGGCCAGGGCACCCATCACGCTGAAAGCAAGCCGATAATGCCAGGGCAAGCCCAACTGGGATGAGCGGAGATCCCGATCCAAACGGCGGTCAAGGGTGGAATTGATCCGACAGGCACGGGCACAGGCTGCATTCTGCTGTTCCAGATTCATGCGGCTGCTGTCGATAACGATGGCGTCGGGAGAAATGGTCAAGGGCCCGGCCACACGCTCACTATCCAGCTTGTCGCGCTCGGCAAGGTCGGCGCGAATTCTTTCCGCAGAGAGTTCCTTGCCCCGCTGCCGAAACTGACGAAGTCGCCTTTGGGTACGGGCCTCCAGGGTGGCTGAAAGAAAAATCTTGGCCGTGGCGAGGGGGAAAACAACACTGCCGATATCACGGCCCTCCATCACCACCCCGCCTTTGCGGCCGAGAGCCTGTTGGCGCCTGACCATCTCCCTGCGGACCAAGGCGTGGGAACTGACCAGGGAAACCGCCGCCTCCACTTCGGGAGTTCGGATGGCCGCCCAGACGTCCTTGCCGTTCCAGCGCACAGACGATTCTCCGGAACCGGAAATCAGCTCCAGGCTGGCCTGGGCCAGCAATGCCGTCAGCGCGGCTTCATCCTGAAGATCGGTTCCCGTCTTGAGTGCGGCATGAGTCAAGGCGCGATACATGGCCCCGGTATCGATATAAAGCAAGCCGAAACGCTCAGCCAGGGCGCGCGCCGTGGAGGATTTTCCGGATCCGGCCGGGCCGTCAATGGCGATGACCGCGTCAGGCGGCAAAGGTGCCAGATCATGGGTGGGCGTGCCCCCCAGAGCGGATATCTTCATTTTATAGATCCCTGCCCAGGGCTTGCGCAATGGCCCGACACGAGGAAGCCAACAATTCGAATTCTGCCGGGTCGAGGGATTGCAGACCGTCGCTGAGAGCCGACGCCGGATCGGGGTGGGTCTCCACCAGCAGGCCATCGGCTCCTCCGGCCACGGCGGCCCGGGCCAGGGCCGTCACGAAACGGCGTTGTCCCGCGGCGTGGCTCGGATCCACGATGACCGGCAGATGCGTCATTTCCTTGAGCAGCGCCACGCCACCGACATCCAGGGTGTTGCGCAGGGTTGGGTCGAAGGTCCGGATGCCCCGCTCGCAAAGAACCAGATCCCGCCCGCCGGCAGCCAGAACGTATTCCGCAGCGTTGAGCCACTCATCCAAAGTGGTCATCATGCCCCGTTTGAGAAGAACGGGTAGGCCACTGGACCCGGCCTCCCGGAGAAGGGGGAAATTCTGGACATTGCGACTGCCGATCTGCAGCATATCTGCGGTCTCGCCAACCAGGGAAACATCCCTGGGATCCAGAACCTCGGTCACAACCGGCAGACCGCTCTGGGCCCTTGCCGCGGCCAACAGGGCCAGCCCCTCGGCGGCCAGGCCCTGAAAGGAATAGGGACTGGTGCGCGGTTTCCACGCGCCCCCACGCAGCATGCGGCCGCCCGCCCGGGCCACGTACTCCGCGGCGGCAAGGATCTGCTGCTTGCTTTCCACCGCGCACGGCCCGCCGATGAGGACGACCGTCGGTCCCCCGAAAACGACCTCACCGACCCGGACCAGGGTGGTATCCTGACCCTGATTTCGCGCGCAGAGGGGAATTTCCGTGTGGCTGGTCATCGTCCAACGATCTCCTTGAGGGCCTGTACGCATTTCCGGTTCTCATGGGGCAGGCCGACGCTGATCCGCATGGCGCCCTCCCCGAGCCCGAACGCATCCATGGGGCGCACGATCACCCCCCGGGCCAGCAATTGCCGGGTGAATTCGCCCGCCTTTCCCTGCACGCGCACCAGAACAAAATTTGTCTGGCTGGGGACGACATCCAGACCCAGGGCTGACAGTTCCGCGCACAGCCAGTCCAGCTGCTGACGATTGCGCGCAGCCCGGCCGGCCACTTCATCCCAATGTTCGATGCAGGCCAGGGCGGCGACCTGACTCAGCGCGTTGACGTTGAACGGCTCCCGGGTCTTGTGCAGCTGCCCGATGAAATCCTCATGGGCAATGCCGTATCCGATCCGCATGCCCGCCAGGGAATGGATTTTACTGAAAGTCCGCAGAATGACAAGGTTGGGATGCTCGGCAAGCATTCCCAGGGTCTGAGGAAAATCCTCAGCCATAACATATTCATAATAGGCTTCGTCTACGGCAACCATGACGTGGTCGGGGATCCGTTCCAGAAATCGGGAAAATTCAGCGGCGGTATTGTAGGTTCCGGTGGGATTGTTGGGGTTGCAGATGATCACCAACTTGGTCTTGTCATCCACGGCCGCCGCCATTCCCGGCAGATCATGCTTGTCCCCCGCCGCCAGCGGCACGGGACGGCCGCATTCGAAGTGCACGGCGGTGGTCAGCTGGTAAACAATGAAGCTGTGGGCGCTGAACACCACGTTTTCACCGGGGCTGATCAGGGCCCGAATGATGATGTCGATAACTTCGTTGCTCCCGTTACCGAAAATGAGGTTGGCGGGTTTGACCCCCAGAAAATCGGCCAGTTTCAGATTCAGCTCATAGCAGGAGGCATCGGGGTAGCGGTTGATCTCGGGGATTGCCTTGACGATGGCCTCCACCACGGCGGGCAAAGGCCCTTCAGGGTTCTCATTGCTCGCCAGCTTGATGACCTCGGACAGCCCGAGTTCGCGCTTGACCTCGGCAATGGGTTTACCGGGTGCATAGGGACGCGTGGCCAGAATTCCAGGGCGAAACAAACTCTCGAAGTCCATCACTAGACCTTTCGCTTGCCAGGCACAGTTTCCCGGTTCAGATGGCGCAGGGCGTCCACCTCCTGATCAGTCAGCCGGCGGAATCCGCCGGGTTCGAGCTTGCCGAGGCGCACGGTCCCGAAAGCACGGCGATGAAGGGACAGCACCCTGTTGCCCATGGCACGGAACATGCGCCGAATTTGCCTTTTCCGACCTTCGTGCAGATACACCAGCCAGGCACATCCCCCGGGCGCCAGAGGTTCGATCCGGCAGGGCAGACAGGGCCTGCCGTCCAGCAACAGGGAACCGCCACTGAAGATGTCGGCTTCCCCGGGGGTCAACGGCCTTGCCAGGTTAACGGCATATTCTTTCCAGATGCCTGAGCCGGGGCGGCATAGTTGCTGGTTCAGGAAACCATCATCGGTCCAAAGCAACAACCCCGTGCTGTCGGCGTCAAGGCGCCCGATGGGCATGACCGGTTCCGGAAGATCCGCCTGGCGCTTGTAGGGCAGCAAGGTGGCCTGTCCCCCCTGGCCCTTGAGCGTGCAGACCACAGCGATGGGTTTGTGAAATGCATAGACCTGTTTGGCGGCCCTGACACGCAGGATTTGCCCGTCCACCCGAACCTCATCCCGATCCGGGTGCACCTTGGTTCCCAGTTCGAGCACCACTTCCCCGCCGATGACGACACGTCCCTGCCTGATCAGATCCTCGGCGGAACGCCGCGATCCGCAACCGGCATCGGCCAGGAAACGATTGAGCCGCACGGCGGCGGCGTCATCGTTCTGTTTCTGATCCATGATCCTGCTCGGCCGGGTTATCTGCGGCGGGAGTTTCGTCGTCCGGATTCGGTCGAGCCCCTGGATCGGATTCTGCCGCCTCACCCGTCACGGGCGCCTCCAGATATTCCTGGAGTTCCTCTTCCGATATTTCCCGGCCGATCTTGCTGGCGAAGTTCAGCAATTGCTCCCGGTCCCCGACCATGTCCTCGAGTTCAGGCAAATCAGGCAACTGTCCCAGACCTTTCAGGCCGAGATGGTTGAGGAATTCGCGCGTCGTTCCATATAGCAGCGGATTGCCGACCGACTGGGACCGGCCCACCACGGTGATGAGATTGCGCTCGGTAAGGGTGCTGATGGCCCCGCTGCTGTTGACGCCGCGGATCTCGTCGATTTCGATCCGGGTGATGGGCTGGCGATAGGCAATGATGGCCAGGACCTCGAGCCCGGCCTTGGACAAGCGGGTAAAACGCCGGGACTTGAGCATCTTCTCGACACCCGGCGAAAATTCCGGCCTGGTGGCGATCTGCCAACCGCCGCCGAATTCAACCACGGTAAAAGCATGACCGGCCTGGGTGTATTCGGCCTCAAGTTCCTTGATCGTGTCGCGGATATCCGCGTTCTCGGCGCCCACGAGAATCTTCTTCAGGCGGCCGACGGTCAACGGGCAGTCGGCGGCAAAAAGCAGGGCTTCGATTTCCCTTTTCACGCGCCACTCTCCCTGGCGGAAAGAGATCCGGCGGCCGCGGCGGAATCCGCACCGGAGGCGGGCTCCTGGATCCAGATGGGGCCGTGAATTTCGGTCTGCAGGAATTGGAGCACACCGGACTTGACCATTTCCAGAATGGCGATGAAAGTCACGATGACCTCCATCTTGATCGTGTCGTTGGCAAAAAGATCGCCGAAGGCCACCATACCGCCGGCGGCAAGACGTTGGCGGATCAAGAGTATTTTTTCTTCGACGGTGAAGGGTTCCCGTACGACGGCGTGCCCGGGTTTGCTGGTCAGGCGCTCGAAGATTCCCGCCACCGCAGCCAGCAGGTCGAACATCTCGATACGAAGCTTGGGCTCGAGGTCCAGGTCCCCGGTGAAGGGGTATTTCCCGCCGCGCAAATGATAACGACACCGCTGGCTTTCGTGTTGCTGAAAGGCATCAGCGGCCTCCTTGAATCGCTTGTACTCCAGGAGTCGGCGCACCAGTTCGGCCCGAGGATCATCAAGATCCTGTTCGTCGTTGTCCAATCGCGAGGGCATAAGCATCTTCATCTTGATCACCAGCAGGGTGGCCGCCATGGTCAGGAAATCCCCGGCCTGGTCCAGGCTGACGCTCTGGATAATCTCGATATGCTTGATGAACTGGTCGGTGATGCGCGCGATGGGGATGTCGTATATGTCGACCTGTTCCTTCTGGATCAGATGCAACAGCAGATCGAGCGGACCCTGGAAAAAATCGCTCAGCTCGACCTGGTAGGCACTGCTGGAGCGAAAATAATCAAGATCAGGCGGTAGACTGTCCAGGTTCCAGACACCCGGCAGAGAATCGCCGACAGCGGGGAAATCCTTGTCCCCGGACATGCGGACGGCTTGAATCAACAGGATCCTCCTTTATCCTCAGCCAAGGCCCATGACTTCATGAACTTCGGCCATGGTCTGAGCGGCCACGGCGCGGGCCTGCTCGCAACCATGGGCAATGATCTCATCCAGTTTATGCGGATCGGCTTCGTAGGCGGCTCTCCGTTCACGCAAGGGAGCGAAATAATCACTGACACCCGCGGCGAGCTTGAGCTTGCAGTCAACACAGCCCCGGTCGGCGCCGCGACACTCGCGGGCGGTTTCGGCGGCCTGATCAGGCAGGAATTTCTGAAACCAGGTATAGACGGCACAAACCTCGGGACGGCCGGGGTCGCTGCGGCGCAAACGGCCCGGGTCGGTGAAGGCGGGTTTGATTTTAGCCAGGATTTCTTCCGGGGAAGCGGAAATCTCGACGGTGTTTCCCAGGGATTTGCTCATGCGCTTGCCGTCGGTGCCGGGGAAGCGAGCAAATTTCGTGACCAGGGCCCTGGGCTCCGGGAAAACATCCCCGAACACCCGGTTGAATTTGCGGGCCATTTCCCGGGTGAGCTCCAGGTGCGGCAACTGATCCTCTCCCACGGGGACGCAATGGGCCTTGTAGGCCAGAATGTCCGCCGCCTGCAGCACCGGATAGCCCAAGTGCCCGTAGCTGATCTCCCCGCCCAGATTCAAGTCCCGGACCTGTTCCTTGAAGGTGGGGTTGCGCTCGAGCCGCCCCATGCTGATCAGCATGGCCAGCAACAGGTAGAGTTCGGCGTGTTCCTTGATTTCGGACTGGATGAACAGCACGGATTTTTCGGGGTCCAGCCCCGCTCCCAGCCAGTCCAGAAACATTTCCCTGCTGTGGTGCTTGATCTGGTCCACCTTGTCCGGGGCGGTGGTCAGGACATGCCAGTCCGCTACCATGAAATAGCAGGAATACTCATCCTGGAGCCGGACCCAGTTCTCCAGGGCGCCCGTGTAATTGCCCCAGTGCAGCAGGCCGGTGGGTCGGACTCCGCTGAGTATGATCTGTTTGCCGACCGGGACGTTGGCTGTCATGGAATAGGTGGACCTTTGCGCAAGCCCGGACCATGTAAGTCCGGGACGGGTGAATGCTCGTGACCAAGGACGAAAAGTACCATCCCCGCGGTGACCTGTCAAAGCACCTTACCGTGGCATCAGGCGCCGGAACGCGGATGAGCCTGCAGCCACACCTCGTGCAGCCAGGTGCGGTCCACATGGGTATAGATCTCCGTGGTCGAGATGTCCGCATGCCCGAGCAGCTCCTGGACGACCCTCAAGTCCGCGCCTCCGGCCAGAAGGTGGGTGGCGTAACTATGGCGGAGGGTATGAGGGGATAGTCCGGCGCTGAGACCGACTTCCCGACCTCTTCGCTTCACGATATTCCAGACGGAAATCCTGCTGAGGCGTCCCCCCCGGCTGTTGAGGAACATGGCCGGGGATCCGGGCCCCTGGCTTTCGAGCAGGGGCCTGGCCTGGTCAAGATAGCGCTGCAGCACTTCCAGGCAGGGCCCGCCCACCGGAACGCGCCGTTGTTTGGACCCCTTGCCCCGCAGCATCAGCGTGCCCTCCGATGGATCAAGATCCCGCACGTCCAAACCGCACAGCTCCCCCACCCGACATCCGGATCCGTAAAGAGTTTCCAGGATGGTGCGGTTGCGCGACGGCAGGGGTTTGTCCTCCTCGGGAAGGTCCAGAAAGCGCGCCACTTGCGCGGGTGAAAGATAAACCGGCAACTTCCGGCCCCGGCGAGGAGCAATCAGGGTCGCCGTCGGGTCCTCGCTCAGGTCTCCCTCGCTCATCAGGAAGCGGAAAAAGGACCTCAGGGTGGAAAGCAGTCGCGCCCGGCTGCTGGCCTGCAAACGTGCGGACACAAACAGCAGGAAAGCCCGCAACTCCTCACTGGTGATGGCACCGGGAACCAGACCCCGGGGAAGCGACCAGGTTTGCAGGTGGGAAAGGTCCTGATGCATGGCCTGGCGGGTAGCGGTCGCAAGACCTTTTTCGGCCAGGACATGGGACAGGAAACTGTCCGTCGCCGATTCCCAGGCTTCCTGGTCCAGGCTCACGAGCCGCTCCCTGTACGTTCAAAAAAAACGAGGATGGAAACCACATCGTGGCGGCTGATTCCGCGCACCTCACCGAGCTCGGCGGCAGTGGCGGCACGGATTTTTTCCACCGAACCGAAATGATGCAACAGGGAAAGTTTCTTGACCTGCCCGATGCCCGGCACAAGGTCAAGCTCACTGGCCGTGGTAAGACGGTCCCGCAGCAGACGGTGGTAGGTGATGGCGAAGCGATGGGCCTCATCCCGCACCCGCTGCAGGAGTTTCAGCGGCTCGCTGTTGCGGGCCAGCTGCAGGAGGCCCTTTTCTCGGTAGATGGTTTCCTCCTTTTTGGCCAGACCGATCAACTGGGCGCCGTGAAAACCATATCGGCCCAGAACCTCCCTGGCCACGGACAACTGGCCGGCCCCGCCGTCAACCATCACCAGATCGGCGGCAGGAAGTCCCTTGGCAGCCAATTTTCCGTAGTAACGGTCCATGACTTCACCCATGCTCGCGAAATCGTCGATCTGCTTGACGGTCTTGATCCGGAACCTCCGGTAGCGGCTCTTGACAGGTTTGCCATCCTT
>CAZJGK010000044.1:0-25774 GCA_964545545.1 uncultured Fibrobacteraceae bacterium
CTCCCGGAAGCGGGGGATATGCAGAATGACCTGCTGGGATTCCTCATTTTGTTCATGCTCCACAACCCTGTGGGGTATCAATTCGAGGACATCCACACCTTCCCAGCGCGATTTACGGCGGAATAAACCCAAAACATCCTCCCAAGGAATGAAGTCATCTTGCCTGTTGGTCCAATTTGTGCTTGAATCCCAACCAAAGCAAGGGGGAGGAACCATGGAATCTGAAATCACCGTCAAGGATCGCTGGCTGGCCGCTATCGCTTATCTGTCGATTCTGGTTTTTATTCCCATCTTCAGCAGTGAAAAATCCGCTTTCCTGGCCCGGCACTGCCGCCAGGGTTTTGCCTTGTTCTGCCTGGAGGTTCTGTCCCTTTTTCTGCTGGGCATCATCGATGCCACGCTGGGCATGATTCCCATCCTCGGATTCATCGTCATTGTCGTCTTCAGGTTGGCCCTTTTCCTGTTTTTCCTGGTTTTTACCGCCCTCGGTTTTTCCAAAGGCCTGTTCGGGGAATCCTGGCGCATTCCGTATCTGGATCCCTGGGCTGACCGCTTACCCATCCACTAGCATTTTCCAACACAAACAAAAGCAATGGGTTACAATCCTTTCATTGCGTATTGCGTATAATGTATATTATGTTAACTAGCAACAAATTCGGCCCAAAATCAGGGCGACCCTCCCAGAATCCTAATTCTTCCGACAAATTTCCAAAATGGTTTGTTCAAAAATCGCCCTAGGCTCCAGAGGTGAACTCTTGAGCTGACGATCGCACGTCAAGGCCGCCGTTTGGGATCGGATCAAACCAGCGGGCCCCATGTTGTTGATCATGCTGGCAAGGAATTTGAAAGACCAGGGATTCTGGTTGGTGAGCTCGGCGATTTTCTGATCGGCAAGACCATCCTGGCGGGCGTACTCCAGCAAATATCCATGCCGGATGCGGCTGAGCACAACCGGTGAAACCTCATAGGCCGTTCGTCCCCATTCAGCCAAGCGGAACCATGTTTCCAAGACCTTGGCCGCGGAACCGGGCATCAAATGCTCCGTGATTTCATAACCCTGGAGTTCAGCCTGGTCCATGACTAGGTCACGGAGTTCGTCCGAAGTCAATTTGTGACCGCGGTCTTCCTGCATCAAGGCAATCTTGTCCAACTCGTTCTTGATGCTGAAAAGGTCCTGGCCCAGCAATTCCGCCAAAAGGGACGCCTGCTCAAGATCGAGAACCAGGTTGAGCCTTTGCCCGGCCTTGATGATCCACTGCAGCAGATTGTCCCCGGTAGGATTGGCCATTTCAAAATAAAATCCTAATTGAGACGCTTTTTTCACCCACGATTTGCGCCGATCGGCTTTTTTCATGGTCAAGATAAGGATGGTTTCCTTGACTGGGTTATCCAGGTACCTTTCGAAATGAGAAAGACTTGCGGCGTTTTCCAAGAATTTACCTGCATGTTTGACCCAAAGCAACTGGCAATTGCCGAGCATGGGCAGACTCACCGCTTGCTGATAAACACGGCCAGGGTCAACGGTCTCACCATCGTAGACATGGTCATTGAAGGCCCCGCCGGCGCCCAGGGCATCTTTTCTGATCTTCTTGATGATCCCCTCCATCCTCAGGGAGTCATCCCCAGCCAGGATATAGACCGGTCGGAAATGGGCCTGCTTGAGGTCCTGGTCCAGGATTTCCTGGAACCCTGGCACCCCTGATTTTCCGCGCGCATAGGTACCTGCCATGCCTACCAGTCCTCCACAACCTGAGCCAGAATATCCCGCACAATTTCCTGGGCGGCTTCGGCGCGGGCTGTTGCTTCGGTTGTGCCCTGCGGATCATTCAGGACGTAATTCCCGGTTCCGCTGAATTTCTTGTTTTCGAACAGGGCCTTGTCCGTGGATTTGATCTTGAAGGTCAAAACAACGGTGATGGCCACCTTGTATTCCGTGACGGTCAGATCCTGGCGGGCAAAAGCCTCCTGCAGGGAATACTGGGTCACACGGCCACTCAGGATGCTATCCGCGGATTCCTGGGGAACCACCTTCAAGGTGTTGTCCAGCTGGATGGCACTGATCACCGCATCGGTAAGGTCTACGCCGATATTGGGTTGAGCGGTCAGATTTTCGAAGTAATCGACATAGACACGTTTGATGTTCTCATCCACGCGGCCACTACTGGCCGAATATACGCCACAACCGGTTGTCCCGGTCACAAGGACAAGGACCAGCAGGGCCAGGATCATGCCGGATCGGTTGGCTGCTTGGATCATGATTCTTCCCGCTCCCACTGGATCTCGTACTGGCGCATACGGTAGCGCAACTTGTCCCGGTTGAGTCCCAATAACCGTGCGGCCCTGCTCTGGTTCCCGTGGCAGGCACGCAGGGCCTTGTGGATCAGTTTTTCCTCGAGCTGCCTGATCAGCCCTTCCAAATCAATGCCGGCGGGAGGAAAGGGCTTATCCAGCGTGGTCCCGATGGTCGCCGGCAGACTTCCCTCCTGAAAAGCATCCTCACCGGCAAGCAGCAGATATTTCCGTTCCAGCACCGGACCCTCCTCCAGCAGGACGGTGCGTTCCATCAGATTTTTCAATTCCCGAATATTCCCCGGCCAATGGTATTCCAGCAACGCCTGTTTGCCTTCAGGCGAAATCTCGATGAACGTTTTGCCAAACCGCTCGTTGAACAAACCCATGAAGTATTCCGCCAAGGGTATGATGTCCTCGGGGCGAGCCCGCAACGGCGGCAATTTCAGTTGCACAACCTTGAGCCGGTAATAGAGATCCTCGCGGAAAGCCCCTTGATTCACCTGTTCGGCCAGATCCCGATTCGTGGCGGCAATGATCCGGACGTCGATCTGGATATCCTGGGTCCCCCCCACGCGCCGAAAAACCCTTTTCTCGAGCACACGCAGAAGCTTGACCTGGACCGGCAGCGACATCTCGCCGATTTCATCCAGAAAAACAGTGCCCGAATGGGCAAGCTCAAGAAGCCCCATTTTCTGGCTCACCGCATCGGTAAAAGCACCCTTCTCATGCCCGAAGAGTTCACTTTCGAGCAGGTTCTCCGACAACCCGGCGCAATTGATCTCCAGGAAAGGCGCCTCACATCGCGAGGATGAGCGGTGTATGAGGCTGGCCATGACATCCTTGCCCACGCCCGATTCGCCCTGTATCAGGACGGTGCTGGTGTGGCCGCGGGTAATCTTGGCCACGATATTGTAGATCTGCTTGAGAACCGGCGACCGGCTGGGAACCACCCCCTGGTCCACGACAACATCTTGGGTACCCATATCATTGTCGGGGCCAGGCCTTAGTCGCTGCGAGTCTCCCAGGGCTTTGCGGGTCACCCTCAGCAGCCGGTCCAGTTGGATGGGTTTGTGGACGTAATCGAAGGCGTTGAGCTTCATGGCCAGAACGGCCGTATCGGTTTCCCGGTAGGCTGTGAGGATAACCACGGGCAGCCAGGCGTACTTTTCCTTGACGATGCCCAGCACCTGGACCCCGCTCATATCAGGGAGCATCAAATCCAACAGCACTAGATCGGGAGCGGCGGCATGGAGAGAATCCACGGCCTCGGCCCCGGTGCCCACCGCGCAGACTTCATAACCCTCACGGCCAAAGGTGTCCGTGAGAAAATCCCGGATCTTCCGGTCATCATCGACAATGAGGATGGTGGGTTTCATTCCCTGCTACCGGTTGAGGCCAAGATTCAGCAAGAGCGCCGTGAGCTCATTATGGTGTGAGCCATGGCGGGGCGCAAGGCAGGAGTGCGCAAATTCCGCGGCTGATCAGCCGGATGCGCCCGGCAAGAATTCCAGCAGGCTGAACATCAGGATCTTCATGTCCAGCCAAACAGAGCGCCGCATAAGATATTCCCGATCCAGCTGCATTTTCCGGCGCAACATGCCGGGAACGTTTTCATGATCGTCATCAAGCTGGGAAAGACCAAGGATGCCCGGTTTGCTCGGCGGGGCCACAACCTCCGCGGGAAACTTGGCTTTCAGGTAGAGAAAGGTTTCCAGTTCCACCAAGGAAGGACCGAACAGCGAGACCTCCCCTTTGAGAAGATTCCATACCATGGGCCAACCGAGAACCAGGGCCAACCAGCGATTAGTCATGCCAGGAAATTCGCCGTCTGGGGACCAACGAAACCGCCAGACCTGGATGGAGCGGCCAGGGAGCAGGATCCTCCGCTTCTCGCCCGCGGCCCCCCTCGTTTGCCGCCTCAACCTGCGGTCGCGGCCAACATGCGTGGTCCTCATCAGAGGATTCCCCTGACACCGCACCCGCAGACCGGTCCAAACCAACGGCCCCAAACACAGCAGAACCACGAGGCCCAGGGCCCCCACCACAAAATCCACCACTCTGCGCAATTGTCCCGACATGTCCTCCCGGCAACCTTCCTGGTTGGTTGTCATAATGTTTTTTATTAATTTTACTCCTTTTTTGCCGAATTTTCAATGACTTAGGTCCGGCGATGTTTCGGTTTGCCAGGGAAACTCCTGGCACCCATAATTCCGGCATACGTTCCTTGAGCCATTCAGGAGTTTCATGCGGATTCCCCGGCACACTCTGACGCGCACATTCCTGGTGGTCGTGGCCATGCTGGCTCTTTATGCAGCCGCAGCCTTGATCATTGGCTGGGACGCGATCATCCTCCGGCTGCGTGCGGTCCCGGGGTCGACCCTGGCCCTGGTTGGGTTGCTCTCACTAATCAATTACGCCCTCAGATTCTGGCGCTGGGATCATTTTCTTCGCCATCTGGGCGCCCGTGTGCCCAGGGGTTTGTCCCTGGCCACATATTTCTCCGCCTATGTCATGGTCATCACTCCCGGAAAGATCGGTGAAATATTCAAGGCCGGCATCCTGAAGGACCGTAAAGGCATCAACCTGTCCGTGGGCTTACCGGTCATCATTGCCGAGAGAATCTATGATTTCCTGGCGATCCTGATCCTCGCCCTCATCGGCATATTTTTCTGGCCGGGCCCGCTCTCTGGCTTGACCGCTGGACTCGCTGCGGCGGTTGCTCTCCCCGCCTTGTTATTGCTGTTGCGCAACGACTCCCTGCGCCGATCCATGCTGGGCAAGATGACCCGGTCTCCCATGCTGGCAGGCAAGGGCGTTGCGATCGAGGACGCCCTGGCCAACCTTGGGGAATTTTTGCAGCCGGTCCATGGTCTGGCCATGCTGCTTCTTTCCGTCGGCGCGTGGTTTTGCGAGTGCCTGGGCTTTGCCCTTGTCTGTCGGGGTCTGGGATTGGAAGTGGGAACGGGCGAGGCGCTTTTCATCTACGCCGCGGGAACGATCGTAGGCAGCTTGTCATTTCTCCCCGGCGGTCTGGGAGGAACCGAAGCGACGATCATCTGGCTGCTCGACACCCTTGGAACAACGGGTACTTCGGCCGCTTCGGCGGCGATCCTGATCCGGGTTTTCACACTCTGGCTGGCCGTGGTCCTCGGCTTTGTGGTCTTCCTGGCCTCACGGAAAACCCTCCTCCACCAGGACGAAGAGGACCAGCCGGCAACTAGCGGCTAGAGTCCTTGCCTTCATGCCTCAACAGATCTTGAAACTGTTTGATCTCAAAACGTATGACAACGATTTCCCGGTATTTTCGCCACAAGCGCATGACCACCGAGGCGACCATCACCGCGACCATTCCCATAACCACTGACCGGTACCAGGGGTTCAAGTATTGCCCATGGTGGGCAAATAGATGCCAGACAGCGCGGCCGAAAAAACAGAGCAGGACAGCAAAAGCAAACAACAGCACGAGGTGGACAAAAGCCGAGGAGAGTTCTTCACGACAACGATGATATTGACGCAAGGCAAAATCGGCCCCGCGTCCGTTTCTGAAGCGGGAATCGAACAATTCCGACTCTCTACGGGATTTCTTCGAAATCAGCATCGCTGATGTCCTGGTCGGTCAGTGGCCCCTGGTCATGATCACCCTGCTTGGGCGTTTCCTGGACTTTTGACGCGGAAGATCGCGTATGGGTGGAAATACGTTTCCACCCCAGATAGACCCGCCGCACGAGTACACCCAACAAGAACAACCAGATAAGTTTTAACAGAAACATGGCGGCACCGCAGGGAAAAGTGGTACGCCCGGCGGGATTCGAACCCACGGCCTTCTGCTCCGGAGGCAGACGCTCTATCCAGCTGAGCTACGGGCGCACTGTACGAGGCCAAATAATGGGACATGAAAGAGGCAGCGTCAAATGACCATTTGGCAGGCACGGTCAAGGCCCATCATTCGCCTGTACGCCGGCTTCCTCCCTGCTCAAACAATTTCCGGGCAAAGGCTTCCTGATGTCCCGAGTCATCGAGAGCGTCTTTTCCGCCCAACAACCGCGAGAGCTCGCAGATGCGCTGTTCGCCGACAAGATAAGCGGAACTGGTGACGGTCCGGGGCCCCACCACCGCTTTGGCGACTTTCAGATGGTGGCTACCTTTGGCGGCGACCGTGGCCAGGTGGGTGATACACAGAACCTGACTGCGGTCAGAGAGCGTGGTCAAAAGATCCGCAACGGGAACAGCACCTTCCATGCCGAGCCCCGCGTCGATCTCATCGAATAACCGCAGGGGTTGTTCGGCCTGTCCGCTATCGAGCACAGAGATCCCCAGGAAGATCCGCGAACGCTCACCACCGGAGGCGATGCGATGGGCAGGCCCGAAGCCCTCCCCCGCATTGGTCCGCACCAGCAGTTCCACCGACTCACTGCCCCGATCGGTCACCCCGCAGGCCTCGTCTTCGAGGACCAGGGGTCCCTTTTCATCACAACCGGGAATCACCGCCAGCCGAATGCGGATGTCGTGCATGCCCAGAGGCCGCAAAAGGTTTTCCAGCTTTTCCGCCAGAAGGGGCGCCCCCAGGCGTCTCTTCTCACGCAGGGCCAGGGCCAGTTTCTCCAACTCGGTGCGGGCCTCTTCCATTTCCGCTGTGAGGCCGGCAAGATTTTCGGCCGCATGTTCCCGCTTGTCCAGACGCTGCCCTAAAACATCCAGAAGCTGCAGCAGGCCGGGACAGTCCCGGTCATACTTGCGTTTCAGGTCCTCGTACAAGGCCTTGCGCTGTTCCAACTCATCCAGCTGCGCAGGGTCGATTTCACAGGTATCAAGGTATCTCTCAAGGAGCCGGGAGGCTTCGCCAAGAGAGGCTTCGGCCCCCGCAACCAGATCCACCACGTCCTGCAGGCGGGCGCTGTCTCCGCTAACCTTGCCGAGGTCGCCCAGAATCATCCCCAGCAGGGTCCGCGCCGAGGGGTCGGCCTCGTCGAGCAGGGAGCGAGCATTTCCGGCAGCTTCCAGCAACCGCCGCGCATTCCGTCCGAAATGAATCTGCTCGGCCAGCAGGGACTCTTCCTCCGGATCCAGATTGGCCATCCTCAATTCGTGCAACTGGTACTTCCAGATATCGCTCTGCTCACGGGCCCTTTCGCTCTCCAGCGTCAGGTCATCCAGGGCCTGGACAATTTTCAAAAAAAGCCTGCGCGCCTCGGCCAACGCCTTGAGTTCGGCGTGGTTGCCCTGCCATCTGTCGAGCAGGTCACAGGCGAAATATGGTTGGGAAAGTTGCCGCTGCATGTCCTGGCTCTGGATGTTCAGCAGCAAGGCGGCGACCCGCTTCAGGACGGCCAAGGATGATGTCAACCCGTTGATCAGGACCCGGTCCCGGCCGGCCGGGCGTAATTCACGCCGCAGAACCAGCACGTCGTCCTGCTCGATCCTGATCCCCATGTGCACGATGGCGCCTTTGGAGGCCGGCGAATCGTGAAGCGCGAAAACACCCTCGACAAATCCCATCTCCTCATCAAGACGCACCTGATCGCCGGTGCCGGTCATCCCGGCCAGGAGGCCGAGCGCCCCGGCGATAACGGATTTGCCCGCACCGGTTTCACCCGTCAAAATTGTCAACCCCGGGAAAAAATGGAGATCAAGATCATCAATAAT
The DNA here is from genome assembly GCA_964545545.1 of uncultured Fibrobacteraceae bacterium. GTDB lineage: Bacteria > Krumholzibacteriota > Krumholzibacteriia > LZORAL124-64-63 > LZORAL124-64-63 > JAHJTW01. The sequence continues at coordinate 7,936 of CAZJGK010000044.1, forward strand.
GGCAATATTATGAATTCGCAATTCCTGCAGCACGCCGGATTCCTACCTGTTGTTCCGCTTGGTTCCGCCCCAGTTGAGTTTATGCCGAATGACCTTGTAAAAACGCTTCTGGGGAAACTTTACCAGCGCCACTTCGTTGTCCGCCTCCTTGAAGACGACGCGGTCGCCATCAGCCAGTTCATGTGATTTCTGGCCATCGGCCGTCAAAATAGCACCTTCACCTGTCTCATGAAGAATCAGCTCTATCCGGGTGTTTTTGGATATGATAAGTGGACGCATGCCCAGGCTGTGGGGACAGATCGGCGCCACCAGCAGACACGGAACCGAAGAGTGGCAAATGGGTCCTCCGGCCGAGAGGTTGTAGGCCGTGCTTCCGGTTGGCGTGCTGACAATAATGCCGTCCCCCAAAAACCGGCCCAGGGAATCCTCATCCAGTATCAATTCCATGTCCAGTGCGCGCGGCAGGGGACCCATGTTGACCACGAGATCGTTCAGGGCATTGGAAGTCGCGATTTTCTTACCCTGGCGCCAAACCGAACCATAAACCCGCGAGCGCCGGTCAAGGTGACACTTTCCCTCCAGGAGAGCCGTGACGGCCGCGGGAAGATCCTGGGCGGGGACATCGGTCAGATAACCAAGGGAGCCCAGGTTCACCCCCAACAAAGGCACTCCAGAAAGCCCGAGCACCCGGGCGGCCCGCAGCATCGTGCCGTCACCACCCAGAGCGATGACGACATCCGCGGCATCCACCAGGCCGCTGTTGGGGACGCAATCAATGGATTCGGGCATGACCTCGGCCAGGTCAGCCGAAGCCACCACTTTGACGCCTTGGGCCTCACAGGAGGTCAATATATCCTGCACTGCCGAAGACAAGCCGATTTTGGCGGGATTTCCAAACAGTCCCACCACCGCGATTTTGGGCAAGAGAAGGTGGTCCGGTTGATTCATGATGCATTCTGCGCCCGGGAACGGATGGTGCCCGGAGCCAGGAATCGGCGGGTATTGGCAACGATCCCAGCCTTATCAAGCCCCAGACCGGCGAGCAACTCCGCCCGCGTCGCATGTGCCTGGAATTTGTCGGGAATGCCCAGACAGAGAATCGCGGGCGCATCATCCTGGCAATGGGCCGTCGACCATTCCAGAACAGCCGATCCGAATCCACCGGCCAGGCTGTTTTCCTCGATGGTCACAACATGCGAATGTTTTCGCCAGAGCCTGGCCAGGACATTCTCATCAAGGGGCTTGATGAACCTCATGTCAACAACTTCGACCTGGATTCCCAAGGCGGCCATCTGCTCGGCGGCAGCCAGGGCGGGATAGACTTCGGACCCCACGGCCAGAAAACAAACATCCGCCCCATCCCGCAGGATTTCAGCTGTCCCAACCGGCAGGGCCGTGGGCTTCCCGGTCATGGGGACGCCCTGCCCGGCACCACGGGGATAGCGCAGGGCACTGGGCCCGGTTTCGCAGGCCAGGGCCGTCGCCAGCATATGGCGCAACTGATCCTCGTCCCTGGGAGCCATGAGCATCAGATTCGGCACCATGCGCAGATAGGAAAGGTCGAAAACACCATGGTGAGTCGGGCCATCTTCACCCACGACCCCGGCCCGGTCGACACCGAAAACCACGGGCAATTCCTGCAGGGCGACATCGTGGATGATCTGATCGAGAGCACGTTGCAGAAAGGTGGAATAGATAGCCACGACCGGGCGCTGTCCACGGCAAGCCAGGCCTGCGGCAAAGGTCACGGCGTGGCCTTCGGCAATCCCGACATCGTGGAATCTGGCGGGGTTGCTGTCTTTCAGGAAGGAAAGTCCGGTGCCCGAGGGCATGGCAGCGGTGATCCCATGAATCCTGTCGTCTTCAGCCGCGCATTCAGCCAGGGTTCTGCCGAAGATCTCGGTGTAGGACGGAACCGGCTGGGGAACGACCTTGATGCCTTCGGCCCGGTTGAATTTCCCCACACCGTGGTAATGCTGGACGTCCTGCTCGGCAAACTTGTAGCCTTTGCCCTTGTCCGTGATCAGGTGGATCATGATGGGGCCCTTGAGTTTCTTTACGGCCCGCAGAGTGCGTATGACAACAGGCAAATCGTGACCGTCGATGGGGCCGAAATACTTGAAGCCGAGTTCTTCGAAAAGGATGGTCGGGACAACCAGCTGCTTCATCCCTTCCTTGATGCGTCCCGCCAGGATCTGAGCCTTGCCCCCGTGCGGAATGCGGCCGAGCAGGTCCCAAAGGTCGGCCTCGAATCTCAAGTAGTGTTTCCCGCTGGTGATTCGGGTCAGGTACTTGGCAATGGCCCCCACATTGGGAGAAATACTCATCTTGTTGTCGTTGAGTATCACGATCATGTCCGATTGCATCTGTCCGGCATTGTTCATGCCTTCGTAGGCCAATCCGCCCGTCAGCGCACCGTCGCCGACCACGGCGATCACGGAATGATTTTCCCCCCGGGTATCCCGGGCAACGGCGAAACCGAGGGCCGCGCTGATGGCCGTGCTGGCGTGCCCCACACCGAACATGTCATGGGGACTTTCGCTTCGTTTGGGAAAGCCTGAGATGCCGTTCCTGGAGCGCAGGGTAGCAAAAGTGTCCCGCCGTCCGGTCAGCAGTTTGTGCCCGTAGGCCTGATGGCCCACATCCCACAGGATCTTGTCGTCGGGAGATTGAAAAACACGGTGCAAGGCAACGGTTAATTCGACCACGCCCAGACTGGCGCCTAGGTGCCCTCCGGATCGGGAAACCGTATTGACGATTTCCTCCCGCAACTCGGCACAGAGCAGGAGCAGCTCCTGCCTGGTCAGTCCGTGCACATCCCGGGGATCGTTGATGCGGGGCAATACGGGTTCCATACCTATCCTTTGCACCTGGAACCTGGTCGACAATTTCCCATCAGGGACCCTGCAAAGATTAACCCGGCCCCACGCCGAACGCCAGCGCGAAAAGCGCGCCCAAGGCTGCACCGGCCAGCATATGTGCCGGGTGATGGCTGCGAGGATCAAGGTAATCCATGGCCCGCCGGACCCTGTCTCCGGATATTTCCATCCGGTCAAGGACCAAAAACAGGGCCCGCTGCTGCTCCACCGCGGCCCCGGCCAATTTCAAACCATCATGAAAGCCGACCACGGCAAAGACGAGTGCAAAACCGGCCTCAGGGCTATTGAACCCACAATGAATGATCACCAGGATCAACAGGCAAGTCGAGGTGGCGGCAGCCAGACTCGGCAGCCCGGAACTTTGAAACAGCATGAACAGGGGGATTCTTCGCCGTGGAATGGCATACAGGACCATCTTGGACAACTGACAAAAGATGGCACAGCCGAGCACCACCATCCAGATGGGACTGCCGCCGCCGTTGACCATCAGGCTTCCCGCTGCCACAGCAAGGCACTCAAGCCCAGCAGGTGCGCCGCGGCCTCATTATCAGGCAGGATGGCTGTGAGTTCTGCGAGTCCACCTTGCCCGTGCTTGACCATCCGTGCCCGGGCGGCCTTTTCCCCTTCAACCCTGATCCAGGTGGCTTTCCCTTGCGCGGCATCCTTGCCGGGGGTCTTGCCGATAATTGCCGGGTCGCCGTGCAAATCGAGCAGATCGTCCGCACCCTGAAAAGCCAGGCCAAGCTCCATGCCGGCCTTGTAGAGCCGCAGCAACACGTCGGCGCCGACGCCGGCCAGAATTCCCCCGGTCATCAACGATGCCGCGAGCAAGGCGCCTGTCTTAAGCCTGTCGATGGTGTCGATTTCCACCAGATTCAGAGCGGATCCCTCACCCTCCAGATCCAGTTGTTGCCCCCCCACCATGCCGGCCGGTCCCACCAAAGCGGCCACTTTCCCGACGAGTTCGCCGGCCCGGGCTCCGCCGGCCCGGGCCAACCACTGAAAACCCAGGGCCTGTAGACCGTCGCCGGCCAGAATGGCGGTGGCCTCATCGAAGGCCACATGGCAGGTGGGCTTTCCCCGCCGCAGCTCATCATCATCCATGGCCGGCAGATCATCGTGGATCAGGGAGTAGGTATGCAGACATTCCAGGCCGCAGGCGGCGAGCATGACATCCGGGGCCGAAGCCACGCCGCGATCTCCGGAATCCGAGGCCAGGGCAGCCTGCGTCCAGAGCACCAAAATGGGCCGCAAGCGTTTGCCGCCGCCCAACAGGCTGTGGGAGATGGCTTCAGCCAGGCGTGGCGGCACTCCACCCTCGGCCTCGAGAAGAGCCTTCAGGGATAGATCAACGTCCGCCCGGGCACGGGCCAAAGCATCAGCAAGATCCGGCGAATTCATCCCAACCCTCATTCCTCGCCATGGCTTCGCAGGTGTTCTCCAGCAACATGGCAATGGTCATCGGGCCCACCCCCCCCGGAACCGGCGTCAGGGCCGCCACGTGGCCCATGAGGGCCTCCCTGTCGACGTCTCCGACCAGGCGCGTGCCCTTGGGGTGGGTCGGGTCCTCAATCCTGTTCATTCCCACGTCGACCACCACCGAACCCGCAGGAACAACGTCCGGCCCCAGAGCCCGGGCCACGCCCATGGCGGCAAACACGAGGTCGCACCCGTTCAAGGCGGACTTCAGATCAAGGGTGCGGCTATGGCACATGGTCACGGTGGCGTCACCCCTGGGACCTTTCCGGTTGAGCAGCAGAGCCAGCGGACGACCAACGATGACACTGCGTCCGACGACAGCGGCCTTTTTGCCCGCCGTCTCAATATCGTAGTGGGCCAGCAGCCTCAAGATACCCTTGGGGGTACAGGGAACAAACCGCGGCCGCCCACTCACCAGCCGCCCCAGATTTTCGGGGTGAAATCCGTCCACATCCTTGCGGGAATCCACCGCCTGCAGGATGCGATCCTGGTCCATGCCAGCGGGCAGGGGAAGCTGAACCAGAATCCCGTCAATTGCCGGGTCATGGTTCAGCTGATCCACGAGTTCGAGAACCTCGCCGGTGGAAGCAGAGGCGGAAAAACGATGGGTGACCTGATGCAGACCGAGCGTTGCGCAGCCTTTTTCCTTGTGGCGGACGTAAACCTGGGACGCAGGATCCTCCCCCACCAGCACCACGGCCAAACCCGGGTTGCGCGGTGCGTGTGGCAAGAGCTCTTGCAGATGTGCCAGCACCGCATCACGCACGGGAGTTCCTTTGAGCAGTCTGGTCTCCATCATCCTCTCCCTATTTGGCGAAAGCCGTCGCCCGTGTTTCACGGATCACCATGATCCTGATCTGTCCCGGGTATTCAAGCTCGCCTTCCACCCGGCGGCTGATCTCCTCGGCCAGAACCGCAGCTTCGGCATCGGAAACCTGTTTGTTGTCGACCAGGATCCTCACTTCGCGCCCGGCCTGGATCGCGAAGGATTTTTCCACGCCGGGGAAACTCTCAGCTATGGCCTCCAGATTTTCCAGGCGCTGGACATAGGAATCCAGGCTCTCCCTCCGGGCGCCGGGACGGGAAGCCGAGACGGCATCGGCAGCGGACGTGATGAAAGTGTAGGGGGAGGTCGCCTCGATATCCTGGTGATGGCCGCCTACGGCGTTGATCACCGTATCGTTCTCGCCAAATTTCCGGCACAGGCGCGCGCCGATGACGGCGTGGGGTCCCTCGACTTCATGATCGGCGGACTTCCCGATATCATGCAGGAAACCACAGCGGCGAGCAAGCTTCCCGTCCAGCCCCAACTCGGCGGCAATGACCGCGGAAACCGCGGCAACTTCGCGCGCATGATTCAAAAGATTCTGGCCGTAACTGGTACGATAATCCAGCCGCCCGATATAGGGGTAGAGTTCCGGGCGGATATTCTGGAGGCCGACCTCCAGGCAGGCCTGCTCGCCGGTTTCGCGGATCTTCTCATGGACCTCGGCGTGTGTTTTCTTGACCACTTCCTCGATGCGTCCCGGGTGGATGCGCCCATCGCGCACCAGAATCTCCAGGGATAAGCGCGCAATCTCCCGCCGAACCGGGTCGAAGCCCGACACGATGACCGCACCGGGAGTATCATCGATGATCACGTCGATGCCGGTGGCCAGTTCAAAGGCCCGAATGTTCCGGCCTTCGCGTCCGATAATCCTGCCCTTCATGTCGTCGCTGGGCAGGTCCACCACCGAAACGGTGGTTTCCGCCACATGCTCGGAAGCATACCGCTGCACCGCCAGGCTGAGGATGCCGATGGCGCTGCGGCGGGCCGTGCGTTCGGTTTCTTCCCGAACCTGCTGCACCGTCCTGGCCGCCGCCATGCGGGCTTCGGAAACCATTTTGTCCATCAACTGGCGCTTGGCGTTTTCGGCTGTCATCCCGGCAATCCGCTCCAGATTCTGATTCTGTTCAACCATGATCCCATCGAGCCGTTCCTGGTCGCCGGCCAACGCTTTCTGCTTGTCCGCCAGGCTCTCTTCCAGACCGACCAGCCTGGCCTCCTTCTGGTCGATGAAGGCAACTTTCTTGTCCAGGTTCTCTTCGCGTAAATCCAGGGCTTCCAGACGACGGTGACTTTCCCGGCGAATCCGTTCGGTTTCCTCCTCGAACTTGCGTCGGCTCTGGAAAAGTTCCTCCCGGGCCTCCAACTTCGCACTCTTCAGGAGGGCTCCGGCGTCCCGGTCTGCATCATGCAACATACGTTCGCAACGATCGGAAATGCTGCCGTATCTGGCTTCATAACGCTTCTTCAGAAGAAACCAGCCGGCAGTGAATCCGGCCAGGATGCCGGCACCGAGGAATACGTACGGAGAACTTGGTGACATGACCACTCCCCACCGTGAAGTTGTGATTATATGCAAAGGAAGGGAGCAAGGGAGGAGGGGCATCCCCGCCCGGTCGTGTGGGTCGGAAGCAACTGAACCGAGTTGCTCCAGGTGGGTTCCCCGTCACCCTGTCAAGTCGTCCCCGCAAGGGTCGAACTATCCAGAGCAAACTTTGAGATCCCCTTAGTGAAGTGTTGGCTCACTTGTACGACTCATCACGTGCCGGGCAGGGCATTATCGCGATCTTCAGAGGTCAACACACGACCCATTTCATCGTCCAGCAACCGGGCAATCTGAATCGATCTATCGTCCAGGGTTGCCTCTGATTCCAGGCGCAACCTCTTTTCGCGGAGAAGCTCGTCGGCAATATTGATGGCGGCAAGGATGGAAACCTTACCCAGTGAGGCGGCGGATACCTTCCCGGCAACCTCACGCATTCGCTCGTCGACGAACTTGGCCACTTCCCGGACATATTCCGGGTCTGCATCCCCCTTGAGGGTGTATTCAGAGCCGTAAATGGTCACTGTCACGCTTGCAGGATCCAATGCGACTTCTTCCCCGTCCTGGCCGGAATCCATATTCTACCCGAGAGCTTCCAGTTTCTCCAGTAGAGCGCCGACCTTGTCCTCGATTTCCTTCCGCTTCTCTTCAAAGTCCTCAGTAACAACCGCCGCCTGGCGGGATTGCGTAAGTTCGCGGGTAAGCTTCTGGACCGTCTCCTCGGATTCAGACACCGCCGATTGCAAATCACGGCAGCGATTTTTCAAAGTGAGGTTTTCGGCCCGCAATTCCTTGATCAAGCCGATGGCCTCTACAACCTTGGCCTCCAGAATTCCAAGCTTCGTTTCCATTGCGCCCCGTTCTTCCCTGATTGAGGACTCTTCCCGAACCCGATTCAAGTTCGAGGTTTTATGTTAAGTTGGCTGTCCAGGGCTTCCAGTACGCTGGAAATCGCCCTGTCAACCGTCTTCCCTTTCAAATTACCTTGCCCCGATAGGAACTTCAAGCGAATTCCATAGGCGGAAGTTCCGGACGGCAAGTCCTTGTCCTTGAATACATCGAACAATGCCACACTTTCCAGAAGGGGTCCGGCGGCATCCTTGACGATCCTGACCACCTGGCGATAAGAGACACCCTCGGGAACCAGCAACGAGAGGTCCCGTCTGACCGCGGGATAGCGGGCGAAGGGCCGGAATTTCAAGGGTGAGGAAGTCAGTTCGAGGCGATCCATCCTGATCTCCCCCACGGCCACGGGCTGCTCAATGCCGAAGTTTCCCAAGACTTCCGGGCTCACCATACCCACAACCCCGATGTCCTCGCCTTGGCTCGTGGTCACGGCCATTTGCAGGCCAGGGACCAACCAGGGCTCCTTATCCCTGGCTTCAAGACCCAATTCCAGCCGCAGAAGATCCCGCAGGTTTCTCAAGGTGGCCTTCAACTCCATCAACGGCCCGGGAATTCCTCCGGAAGCGTCGGCTTGGCAACCAATGGTTCCCACTTGCAACATCTGGGGCTCGGCCGGCAAGAGTGAATCGTCAGGCCGGCCATCCTTGCGACCATGATCCAGTGCGGGCAGGTAGGTGCGGTTGATCTGGAACAGGCGCAAGGGCGTGGCTGCCTGGGCGTTGAGATTGCGTTTGGCGACGTCCAGCAGGGAAGGCAACAAGCTCGTCCGCAGCCGGGTCTGGCCGCCGCTGTGGGGGTTGACAATCGCCACCATGTCGCGGCGGGGATCGTCCGCAGGCAGCTCCATCAGGTCGGGTTCGGCGGCCCCGGCAAATGACGAAGTCACGATTTCATGGTATCCCGTATCCACAAGAAACCGCCGCAGCTGATTGCGGGCGGAATCCAGCGCCCCCCTGTTGCCGCCCCCGGAACTCCGGAAGGAACCCTGCCGGGAGATCCGGTCCAGTCCATAGCTGCGGGAAATTTCCTCGATTAGGTCAATTTCCTGCAGCAGGTCACGCCGGAAGGAAGGCACCGTGACCATCATATTGACAGCGTTGGCATTCTGGGCCTGGGCATTCCCCATGGGCTGAACCTTCAATCCCAGACCCTGCAGCAACAGTGCTGCCTCGTCGGTGCTGATTTCCGTTCCCAGCACACGGTTGACCTGCCAGACGCGTAACGGCAAAGGTTCAAATGGTTTGCGATCGGGATCCTGGCGGTCGGCCCAGTCCTTGATAACCACGCCGCCTGCAATTTCCTTGATCAGGTACAACGCCCTCTGGGCCGCCTTTTCCACCATCTCCCAGTCTGCACCCCGCTCGAAACGATAACTGGCCTCGCTGATCAAGCCCAGTTTACGGCTGGCCGTCCGGACCAGCGACGGATTGAAAATAGCGCTCTCCACCAGGATCGAAACGGTTTCGTCGCTGATCTCGCTATTGGCAAGGCCCATGACACCAGCCAGGGCGATACATCCGCGCTGGTCCTTGATGAGCAGGGTGTCGGGCCCCACCTTGCGTTCGGCCCCGTCGAGGGTCACAACCGCGGTCTCCTGGCCGGCGCGGCCCACGCTGATGACAGAGCCACTGATCTTGTCCCGGTCAAAAACATGCAAAGGCTGCCCTGTCTCAAAAAGGACATAGTTGGATATATCCACCAGGTTGTTGATGGGTCGGCTGCCGATGGCCAGCAAACGCCGTTGCATCCAGTCGGGGCTGGGGCCGACTTTGATGTCGTCGGCGGCGAAAGCCATATACCGCGGGCAATCACCGTAATCATCCACCCGCACCTGCAACCCCATGGCATCGCCGCTCTGCTTGGAATTCCAGAAGGTGGGCAAAGACACCTTGGTGCCGTAAAGGGAGGCCACTTCCCGCGCCACGCCAAGGTGACTAAGCCAATCCGGACGGTTGGGCGTAATCTCGATATCCAGGACCGTATCCTTGAATCCATACAACTCATCGGCGCTGGTACCCGGGGGAAGGTCGGTGTCCAGCTCCATGATACCGGCAGCATCACTGCCCAGGCCCAGCTCGATCGCAGAGCAGATCATGCCGCAGCTGACCTCGCCCCGGATCTTGGATTTCTTGATTTTGAGACCGCCAGGCAACTTGGCTCCCACCCGGGCAAACAGGACCGTGAGCCCCGCCCGCACGTTGGCGGCGCCACAAACCACGGACACCTCTTCCCCACTGCCGTCTTCGACGCGGCAAATACTGAGCCTGTCCGCGTCGGGATGCTTGGCCTGGGTCAGAACCTTTGCCACCACCACGCCGGGAAATTCGTGGCGAAACTCTTCGATGCCCTCCACATTGAGCCCGGTGGAAGTCAATTTCGCCGCCAGTGCTTCAGGCTCATCTTCCCAGGCCACGTAATCACTCAACCAGTCAAGGCTGATCTTCACAGCACACCTCGGAATTGCTGAAGGAAACGCAGGTCGTTTTCGTAGAACAACCGGATATCATCGATGCCGTATTTCAACATGGCCAGGCGATCAATCCCCATGCCGAAGGCAAATCCCGTGTAGGCATCATCGGGATACCCCGCGGCGCGGAAGACATTGGGGTGAACCATGCCCGCCCCCATGATTTCCAGCCAGCCGGTCTGCCCACAAACCCCGCACCCCTTGCCGCCGCAGGCCACACACTGCATGTCGACCTCCACCGAAGGCTCGGTGAAAGGAAAGAAATGCGGACGGAAGCGGGTGGGCTCAGCCTCGCCGAAGAACAAACGGACAAAGGTATCCACGGTGGACTTCAAGTCGGCCAGGCTGATGTTCTTGTCCACGACCAGGCCTTCGATCTGGTAGAACTCGGAAGAGTGGGAGGCGTCGGCATTCTCATTACGATAAACCCGGCCGGGGAAAACACAGGCCAGCGGCGGCTGCCGGCTTTCCATGGTGCGGACCTGAACCGGCGAAGTCTGGGTCCGCAGGCACACCTTGTCATTGACATAGAATGTGTCCTGGATATCGCGGGCCGGATGGTCGGCGGGGAAATTCAGGGCCGTGAAATTGTAGTAATCCAGTTCAACCTCGGGGCCCTCGCCCCGGGAAAAACCCATGCCATAAAATATGTCGCAGATGGATTCCAGCACGGCGGTCAAGGGATGAAGGGTTCCCAGCTGAGTTGCCGCCGGGGGGGGCAAGGTCAAGTCGAGGCCCGCAGCCGATCGGGAATCATCACCCGCTCCCAATTCCCTCAGGCGCTGGTCGATCAGCTCGTTCAGCTCCTGCTTGAGGCGGTTGAGCTCCGCCCCCATTGCCGGCCGTTGCCCGGGATCCACATCCTTCAAACCCCGCAGCAGCAAGGTGATCTCGCCCTTGCGCCCCAGTAGGCTGACACGCAAGGCATTGAGTTCGGCCGAGGAGGCGGCAGCGGCCACGAGTTCCCTGCCACGGTTCCGCAGCCCGTTGATGACATCCTTCATGAAGCGGTCCCCTGACGTTATCGATCAACCTCAGCGAAAAAACGCGCGTCGGCCTCTCCGGGAAGCGGCCGACGCGTCAGGCTCATAAGATGCGCGACGGGATGGAACAACCATCTCGGAAATCACAGTGCGCTCTTGGCTGCCTCGGCCAGCCGGGCAAAGGCCTGTCCATCGTGGACGGCGAGCTCGGCCAGCATCTTGCGGTCAATTTCAATCTCGGCTTTCTTCAGCCCGTTGATGAAATGACTGTAACTCATTCCGTTCAGGCGCGCCGCCGCATTGATGCGGGTAATCCACAGCCGCCGGAAATCGCGCTTCTTGTTGCGGCGATCACGATAGGCATAGGCCAGAGCGCGATCAACGGTCTCCCGCGCCATGACGTACTGACTGCCGCGCCCGCCGACGAAGCCTTTGGCGCGTTTGAGGTACTTTTTCCGCCGGTGATTGGCGGCAGGATTATTTGTTGCCCTGGGCATATCATTGCCTCCTTGAAGACAGACCCCCCGCGGGGCCATGCGTTGCGATTCTACTTGCCCCCGCCGAGCATCTTGAGAGCTCGGGCTTCATCACTTGGCGCCAGCATTCCGGATTTCCGCAGATTCCGCAGACGCTTGGGGCTTTTGGCTGTGAACAGATGCCCATGGTAGGCTTTGCTGCGCTTGATTCTGCCCTTGCCGGTCAGCTTGAACCTTTTGGCCGCCGCCCGGTTGGTTTTCATCTTGATTTTGGCCATTACGATTGCCTCTTTCCCTCTCGTTGAACACGCCATTGAGGTCGGGGTGTCACGTTCGCCGGCGTATCCCTAGGATGCCTTGATCGGGGCCAACACGAAGGTGATGAGCCGACCTTCACGCTGGGGATAGGATTCCCTGACCCCGTATTCAACCAGTTCCTCGGTCAGATGATTCAGGAAATCCATGGCCAGATCCATATGGGTGATCTCCCGACCGCGGAACCTCATCACGACCTTCACCTTGTTGCCCGCCTCCAGGAAGCGAATGATGTGCTTCTTCTTGAACTCGTAATCATGGTCATCGGTCTTGGGCCTGAACTGGATTGTCTTGACCCTGACCGTGTGGGAAGCCTGTCGAGCCTTGCGGGCTTTCTTGCTCTGCTCATACTTGAACTTCCCGTAATCCATGATCTTGCAGACAGGTGGCCGCGCATTGGGTGCGACCTCCACGAGGTCCAGGCCTCTTTCTTCGGCGAGGCCGATGGCTTCCGCAGTCTGCAGAACCCCTAGCTGTTCGCCGTTTTCGTCGACGACCATAACCGGCGTGATCCTGATCATCCGGTTAACCCTGGTCACCTTGTTTCCCTTGATAAGCCGAACCTCCTGCAAATTGTTTCCCGCCACCAACGCAAAAAAGGCGGGCTGGTAGCCCGCCATCGCGATCGCCCCGCTAAGGCCGATCATCGAATTCCATCAACCGCTCCGTCAACCGGGAAACCGGGCCAGATACGGTGAGGGGGCGGACCCCTGCTTGTTCGAACCCGCCCATGCCTAGGCGGGTCTTAGTTTGTTTTTCAAGCTAACTCCGTATGGAGCTGGCGTCAAGGAGTTCCTGCATGACCCCCGCCACCGACTTTGCGCCCTGATCGCCCTGGTGACGGATGCGCACGGAAACTTCGTCCTTTTCCATCTCGCGACCCCCGACGATCAACATCCAGGGAATCCTCAACACCTCCGCCTCGCGAATCTTGAAGCCGATCTTTTCATCCCGCAGGTCACAACCGACCCTGAGCCCGGCAGCCACCAAACGGTCCGCAACATCCTGGGCATACTGGTGCTGGTCCCGACTCACAGAAATTACGCGTGCCTGCTCGGGAGCCAGCCAGAGGGGGAAATCCCCGGCGAAATGTTCCGTGAGAATGCCGATAAAACGCTCGAGGGAGCCCATGATGGCCCGATGGACCATGTAGACGTACCGTTTCTGTCCACTGCTGTCGGTGTAGGTTACATCGAACCGGCGGGGCAGATTGAAGTCGAATTGAATCGTGCTGGATTGCCACCGGCGCCCCAGAGCGTCAATGAGCTTGACGTCAATCTTGGGGCCGTAGAAAACCGCTTCGCCTTCTTCCCTGGTAAATTCCAGCCCATGCAATTCCAGCGCACGAACCAGGGACGCTTCGGCCGCCTCCCATTCCTCGTCGGTGCCGGCATATTTCTGCTTGTTCTGCGGATCCCGCACCGACAGTTCGACCTTGAAGTCGTCGAAGCCGAATCGTCCGAGGATAGTCTTGACCAGATCAAGACAGGAGGCGATTTCATCCTCCAGCTGCTCGGGAGTACAGAAGATATGGGCGTCGTCCTGGGTGAAGCCGCGGACACGCATCAGGCCGTGCAGTGCTCCGCTGTCCTCTGCCCGGTAAACCGTACCCAATTCGGCATAGCGGACCGGCAGGGATTTATAGCCGCGGGTCATGCGCTTGAAGATCAGGATGTGTCCCGGACAGTTCATGGGTTTGACAACGTACGGCTTTCCGTCCTGCTCGAAAACGTACATGGAATCCCGGTAGAACTGCATATGCCCCGAAGTCTCCCACAACCCCGCATTGAAAATATGGGGCGTGGTGACGGTGACGTATCCACGTTCGCGGTGAATATCCTTCCAGTACCCGATGATCTGCTCGCGCAGCACATCTCCCCGGGGAAACCAGAAAGACAAACCGGGCCCGGCCTCCTCCATGATCCCGAACAGGTCCAGTTCCCTGCCCAGTTTCCGGTGATCCCGCTTGCGGGCTTCGGCCAGCATGAGCAGATGCTCATCAAGGTCCTTCTTCTTGTAGAAGGAGGTGCCCTTGATACGTTGCAGCATGGGCTGGTCGCTGTCACCGTGCCAATATGCGCCGGCGACGCTGAACAGCTTGAAGGCCTTCAGCTGTGATGTATCCGCCACATGAGGCCCCTCGCAGAGGTCCGTGAACGAGCCCATGCGGTAGATGGACAACTGGGCGTCACCCAGCTTGGCGATCTGGTCCAACTTGTACGGCTGGTCCTTGAACATGGCTTCGGCGTCCTGCCGGGTGATCTCCGCCCGCTCGATGGGCACCTTGGTCCGGGCCAGTTCGACCATCTTATTTTCAATCTGATCGAGTTCGGCCTCGCTGAAAGGTTCGGCCCGGTCGAAATCGTAGTAGAAACCCTCCTCGGTATCCGGACCGAAAGCGAATTTCACCTCCGGGAAAAGCTCCTGTACGGCCCAGGCCAGCAAGTGCGAGGTGGAATGGCGCAGGGTGCCGAGGCCCTTGTCGGAATTGCGGGTGATGACCACCATGTTCCCACCGCGGTCCACGGCCTCGTTCAGGGGATGGTGCACGCCATCCACCGATACGGCCACCGCGTTGCGCAACAGCCCCTCCCCGACCATGCCGACAGCAGCGGCGTAAGGAAGGCCGGTTTCGATTTGCAGATCCTGACCGTCAGGCAGAGTCAAGGTAACTGTGGACATGGTGTCTCCGCTGGGTGTGCTGCCGGGCAGCCGACCAGGGCCCGTGGCCCCTGTTCAAAAAAAGCCCGCGGCCGGAAGCCGGCGTTGGGCTTTAGTTGGGAATTCGTGGTGGGCGATGGCAGACTCGAACTGCCGACCTCTTGCGTGTCGAGCAAGCGCTCTAACCAAACTGAGCTAATCGCCCTCCGGAAGCGGAAAATAAAACAACCGGCCACTTCCCTGTCAATGGAAAAGCGATCAACCCAGGTATTCGACTAGCCGTTCGCCATGGCCATGTTGCCGCATCTTGGCCAAGGCCTGGTTCCTGATTTGCCGCACCCGTTCCCGTGAAAGGTTGATATCCTGCCCGATGGTTTCGAGGGAAGACGTCTCTTCCGTGCCGATTCCATAGTAGCGCAGAACGATATCCTTTTCCCGTGAAGTCAACAAATCCATGGCGCGGGCCAGCTCTTCCTCCAGCTCATCGGACACATATCCCTGATAGGGGTTCAGCTCTCCTGGATCGGAAAGGGTGTCCGCCAAGGTGAGGTCGTCATCATAAAGCGATTGGTCGAGACTGACCATGGGGCTGCTGGCGGCACGGATCTGGCCCAATTTGCGCGGATCCAGCTGCATCACCTCCGCAATCTCTTCCTCGTCGATCTTACGATGTAACTTTTGTTCGAGAACCCGCGAAACGCGTTTCATCCTTTGCGCCTGCTGAGATCTGTTGATCGGGAGCCTGACGGTGTTCGTCTGCTCGGCAATGGCTTTTTGAATCGCTTGCCTGATCCACCAGACGGCATAGGAAATGAAGCGGAACTCACGCCGCTCGTCAAAGCGCTTGGCCGCCGTGATGAGGCCGATATTCCCCTCGGCGATGAGATCCATGTAGCTCAAGCCCTGGTTGAGGAATTTTTTGGCGACACTCACCACGAAGCGCAGGTTGGAGTTGACGAGCTTGTCGAGAGCCGACTTGTCACCCGCCCTGATCCTGCGGGCGAGTTCGTATTCCTCCTCGCGCGTCAGCAGATTGTGTTTACCGATGGTATGTAAATAGTGCTGCAGACTGGGGTCTTCCCGTCTATCGCTACTCAGTTCGATTTCGTACATCATTTCCTCCACGTTTCTGGCAACCATTCAACCGCAACCAAATGGGCTATGGCTGACCCTGTCGCGTCCATTAGATACTCCAAAAAATTTAGAAAGTTCCCCCTGCCATGCTAGTCCTTTGGTATCCAATACAAAAGACGAACAGGAATCATTACTGAAATGTATCAGATGGCCGCAGATAAGTCAACCATTTTTACCTTTTTTATCCTGTTTGATGCCAACACTATACGGCCCCGGCCCCCGGTTTTCGAACCGGGGGCCGGAATTAATTGGTCAATCCTTATCATCAACCACTTCATAATCAGCATCGATGGGGCCCTCTTCTTCCTTGGGGGCCTTGCCGGCACCTTCATTTTCCGGGGCATCGTCGTTAGACCCACCCGCCGCGGCCGCCTTTTCGTAGGCTTTCCCGGCCACCTCCTGGACAGCCTTGAGGAGCGCCGCACTGGAGGCCCTGATCATTTCGGCATCATTGCCTTTGAGAACTTCCTCCAGGGCCTTTACCTTGTTCTCGATATTTTCTTTTTCCTTGGCTTCGATGTTTTCGCCCAGATCCTCGAGGCTTTTGCGGGCTGAAAGAATTTGAGCCTCCGATTCATTCTTCAAATCGATGAATTCGCGCTTCTTCTTGTCCGCTTCGGCATTGGTTTCGGCATCCTTGACCATACGGTCGATTTCCTGGTCCGTGAGCCCGCTTGAGGCCTGAATCTTGATGGACTGTTCCTTGCCCGTGGCCTTGTCCACGGCGCTGACGGACAGGATCCCGTTGGCGTCGATATCGAACGTGACTTCGATCTGGGGAATGCCCCGGGGCGCGGACGGGATGCCCGTCAACTGGAACCGCCCGATGGTCTTGTTGTCCTCGGCCATCTCACGCTCGCCCTGCAGGACATGGATGTCCACCGTCGGTTGGTTATCCGCGGCCGTCGAAAAGATCTGGCTCTTTTTGGTCGGGATGGTGGTATTGCGCTCGATGAGCCGGGTCATGACGCTACCCAGGGTTTCGATGCCGAGGCTCAAGGGGGTGACGTCAAGCAACACGATGTCCATGTCCTCCCCGCCCAGCACACCACCCTGAATGGCGGCTCCCATGGCCACCACTTCGTCCGGGTTGACCGTCTTGTTGGGTTCCTGCTGGAAGATCTCCTGGACCTTGGCCTGGACGCCAGGGATCCTGGTCGATCCCCCGACCAGCAGCACCTCGTTGATGTCTTTGGCCGTCAATCCCGCATCCTTGATGCACGAACGGCAGGGTCCCTCACACCGGTCCACAAGCTCGCTGACCAGGGACTCGAATTTGGCCCGCGTCAGGGTGTGCGTGAAGTGCTTGGGGCCACTCTGGTCCGCCGTGATGAACGGCAGGTTGATTTCGGCCTGCGAGGATGAGCTCAATTCGCGTTTGGCCTGCTCCGATGCTTCCTTGAGACGCTGCAGCGCCATGGGATCCTTGCTCAGATCGATGCCCTCCTGCTTGATGAAGGTATCGACGAGGTAATCCATGATTTTCTGGTCGAAATCATCACCGCCAAGATGGGTATCGCCGTTGGTGGCCAGAACGGAAAACACCCCGTCCACGATTTCCAGAATGGAAATATCGAAGGTTCCGCCCCCGAGGTCGAACACCGCGATGGTCTCCTCACCTTTGCGTTCCAGCCCGTAGGCCAAAGCCGCCGCCGTAGGTTCATTGATGATGCGCTTGACCTCGAGTCCGGCAATCTTGCCGGCGTCCTTGGTGGCCTGCCGCTGGCTATCGTTGAAGTAGGCAGGAACAGTGATCACGGCTTCTTCAACCTTCTCACCCAGATACTCCTCCGCGGTCTCCTTGAGCGCGCGCAATACCTGAGAGGAAATTTCCGGAGGCGAGAATTTGCCGTGACCGGTCTGGATCATGACTTCACCGTTGCCGCCCTTGACGACCTCGAAGGGAACTTCGCTGATTTCCGTGGCGACTTCATCAAACCGCCGCCCCATGAACCTCTTGATGGAATAGACCGTGTCGGTCGGATTGGTCACCGCCTGGCGCTTGGCCAAAAGCCCCACCAGCCGTTCCCCTTTCTTGTTCCAGGCCACCACCGACGGGGTCGTACGATTGCCTTCCTTGTTCTGAATCACCTTGGGTTCGCCGCCCTCCATGACCGAAACAACGCTATTGGTGGTCCCCAGATCGATACCTATAATCTTTCCCATTTTT